>NZ_VFNP01000002.1:950750-1267667 GCF_006715635.1 Streptomyces sp. SLBN-118 | reverse complement strand
CAGGTCCTGCGCGGCGGCGAGGTCAGTGCCGTCGTCCTCAACTCCGGTGGCGCCAACGCCTGTACGGGCCCCAAGGGCTTCCAGGACACCCACGCCACCGCCGAAAAGGCCGCCGAGGCGCTCGAGGCCCACGGTGCGTCCGAGGTCTCCGCCGGAGAGGTCGCCGTCGCCTCCACCGGCCTCATCGGCCTGCTGCTGCCCATGGACAAGCTGCTGCCGGGCATCGACCGGGCCGCGGCCGAGCTGAGCGAGCACGGCGGCGAGAAGGCCGCCATCGCCATCAAGACCACCGACACCGTCCACAAGACCTCCGTGGCCGGACAGGACGGCTGGACCGTCGGCGGAATGGCCAAGGGAGCGGGCATGCTCGCCCCCGGCCTCGCCACCATGCTCGTCGTCCTGACCACCGACGCCGACCTCGAGGCCGCGATCCTGGACAAGGCACTGCGTGAGTCGACCAGGCTTACCTTCGACCGGATCGACTCCGACGGCTGCATGTCCACCAATGACACCGTGCTGCTGCTGGCCTCCGGAGCGAGCGGGATCACGCCCCGGTACGAGGACTTCGCCAAGGCCGTGAAGGGCGTCTGCGACGACCTCGCCCGTCAGCTCATCGGTGACGCCGAGGGCGCCAGCAAGGACATCCGTATCGAGGTCGTCAACGCCGCGACCGAGGACGACGCCGTCGAGGTGGGCCGCTCGATTGCCCGTAACAACCTCCTCAAGTGCGCCGTCCACGGCGAGGACCCGAACTGGGGCCGGGTCCTGTCGGCCATCGGCACCACGAAGGCCGAGTTCGAGCCGGACCGGCTCAATGTGGCCATCAACGATGTGTGGGTCTGCAAGAACGGAAGCGTCGGCGAGGACCGCGACCTCGTCGACATGCGCTACCGCGAGGTGAAGATCACCGCCGACCTCGCCGCCGGGTCCGAGTCCGCCGTCATCTGGGCCAACGACCTCACCGCGGACTACGTCCACGAGAACAGCGCGTACAGCTCATGACGAACTCCACGCGGAAGCACACCGCACTGCCGAAGGCCCAGATCCTCATCGAGGCGCTGCCCTGGCTGACCCGGCACAACGGCAGGACAGTCGTCATCAAGTTCGGCGGCAACGCCATGATCGACGAGGATCTCAAGGCCGCATTCGCGCAGGACGTCGTCTTCCTTCGGCACGCCGGGCTCAAGCCGGTCGTCGTGCACGGCGGCGGCCCGCAGATCAACGCGCAGCTGGACCGGCACGGCCTGGTCAGCGAGTTCAAGGCGGGCCTTCGGGTCACCACGCCCGAAGCCATGGACGTCGTACGGATGGTGCTCGCCGGGCAGGTCCAGCGAGAGCTCGTCGGGCTGCTCAACCAGCACGGGCCGCTCGCCGTCGGCATGACCGGCGAGGACGCCCACACCATGACCGCGACCAAGCATCAGCCGCAGATCGACGGAGAGCTCGTCGACATCGGCCGGGTGGGCGAGATCACCGAGATCGACACCGGCGCCATCCAGGCGCTCCTGGACGACGGCCGTATCCCGGTCATCTCCTCCATCGCGCGCTCCGCCGACGACCACCACGTCTACAACGTCAACGCCGACACCGCCGCGGCCGCGCTCGCCGCCGCGCTGGGTGCCGAGACGCTGATGGTCCTCACCGATGTCGAGGGCCTGTACGAGGACTGGCCGCAGAGCGACGAGGTGATCAGCAGGCTCACCGCGAGCGAGCTGGAGAAGCTGCTGCCCGACCTCTCCAGCGGCATGGTCCCCAAGATGGAGGGCTGCCTGTTCGCCGTGCGCAACGGCGTCAACACCGCCCGCGTGATCGACGGCCGCGTACCGCACTCGATCCTGCTGGAGATCTTCACCGACGAGGGCATCGGCACGATGGTCCTGCCCGACGGACTGGGGGAATCATGAGCAACCAGGACTTCACGCAGCGCTGGCAGGGCGTGATGGCGGACAACTACGGCACGCCCAAGCTGTCCCTCGTACGCGGAGAGGGCGCCACCGTCTGGGACGCGGACAGCGTGCGGTACACCGACTTCGTCGGCGGCATCGCCGTCAACGCGCTCGGCCATGCCCATCCGGCCGTCGTCGAGGCCGTCTCCCGCCAGATCGCCTCCCTGGGCCATGTCTCCAACCTGTATGTCGCCGAGCCGCCCGTCGCACTCGCCGAGCGGCTGATCCAGCTCTTCGGGCGCCCCGGACGCGTCTTCTTCTGCAACTCGGGCGCGGAGGCCAACGAGGCCGCCTTCAAGATCGGTCGGCTCACCGGCCGCCCGCACATGGTCGCCACCACCGGCGCCTTTCATGGCCGCACGATGGGCGCCCTCGCGCTCACGGGACAGCCGGGCAAGCAGAAGCCGTTCCTGCCCCTGCCCGGGGACGTCAGCCATGTGCCGTACGGGGATGCCGAGGCGCTGCGGGCCCAGGTCACCGAGGAGACCGCGCTCGTGATCATCGAGCCCATCCAGGGCGAGAACGGTGTGGTCGTCCCGCCCAAGGGCTATCTGGAGGCCGCCCGGGAGATCACCCGGGCCACCGGCACGCTCCTTGTGCTCGACGAGGTCCAGACGGGCATCGGGCGGACCGGCCACTGGTTCGAGCACCAGGCCCACCAGGGCATCGAGCCCGACGTCGTCACGCTCGCGAAAGGGCTCGGCGGCGGGCTTCCGATCGGCGCGACGATCGCGTTCGGCCCGGCTGCCGACCTGCTGAAGCCGGGGCACCACGGCACGACCTTCGGCGGCAACCCGGTCGCCTGCGCCGCGGGCCTCGCCGTACTCGACACACTCGCGGCCGACGGAATCCTCGACGAGGTCAAGCGGCTCGGCGAGAAGATCAGGGACGGAATCGAATCCCTGGGCCATCCGCTGGTCTCACATGTCCGTGGCGCGGGCCTGTTGCTGGGTATCGTGCTCAACGAGCCCCTCGCGCCCCAGGTGCAGCAGGCGGCTCAGAGCGCCGGCTTCCTGGTGAACGCCCCCGCCCCCGATGTCGTACGGCTGATGCCGCCGCTGGTCATCGGCGAGGCGGACGTGGACGGATTCCTCCGGGCCCTGCCCGGCGTTCTCGACGCAGCCAACGGGGATGGACGAGCCGGAGAATGAGACGACGATGACCGAGGCGCAGGACACCGAGCACGGCGGGCCCGCCGTACCCCAGACCCGCATGGCCCGCCACCGCCGGATCGTGGACATCCTCAACCGGCAGCCGGTGCGCTCGCAGAGCCAGCTGGCCAAGCTCCTTGCGGACAACGGACTGAGCGTCACTCAGGCGACGCTCTCCCGGGACCTCGACGAGCTGGGCGCGGTGAAGATCCGCAACACCGGCGGCGAGCTGATCTACGCGGTGCCCAGCGAGGGCGGCTTCCGCACCCCGCAGGCGCCGCTCGGCGAGTCGGCGAAGGAGGAGCGGATGCGGCGCCTGTCAGCGGAACTCCTCATCTCCGCGGAGGCCTCCGCCAACCTCGTGGTCCTGCGTACGCCCCCGGGCGCCGCGCAGTTCCTGGCCTCGGCCATCGACCAGGCCGAACTGCAGGACATTCTCGGCACGATCGCGGGCGACGACACGCTGATGCTCATCAGCCGGGACCCGGCGGGCGGCCAGGCGCTCGCCGACCATCTGCTGCGACTCGCCCAGAACGACCGCTGAGGGAGGCGGCGGTCCCGTCGTCAGGCAGCCAACTTCGCCGTGTGCCGGGCGAATCCGCTGGTCCGCCAGGTGCTGCCGTCGGCATTGACCGCGAAACCCTCGGTGTCGGGGAGCTCCTCCAGCCAGTCCCGGGCGTTTTGCCCGCCCATGGCGTACGCGGCGGTCGCCCGGGCGTCCGCCTGGGTCAGCCCCGGGCAGACGACGGTCATCGACGCCATGGCGTCGGCGGGGGGCCGGCGGGTGTGCGGGTCGAGAATGTGGCAGCCGCGCTCTGCCGGGCCCGAGGTGGCGACGGCGAGGCTCTCGTCGGCCTCGATCACCGTCAGGAGCCCGCCCGGGCGCAGCGGGTCGCTGACGCCCACCCGCCAGGGGCCGCCGTACAGCTGGACGTCGCCGCCTCCGTTGAGACAGACCGAATCGGCACCGGACGAGGCGAGCATGCGGACCGCGCACTCCACCGCCCAGCCCTTGACCAGGCCGGTCGGATCCAGCTCGCCGGCGTAGCGGGCGGTGAACCAGCCTTTGCTCTCCCGCTCGGCGTCCGCGCACAGATCGAGCACTTCGGCGACCTCGGTGACGCAGTCTCCGAGCGAGAGTTCGCCCCGGGCGAGCCGGCTGAGCCGGCTGTCCGGACGGTACGTCGAGAAGGTCTCGTCCACTCGGTGCAGCCCGGCCACGGCGGCTGCGAGTCCGGCGCGCACTCGGGGAGAGGCGCTTCGGTCGGCGATACGGACGTCGAACGAGAAGACGGTGCCCATGGAGTGCTCGACATGGCGCAGGCGCTCCCGGCCGCCGGGCATCACAGACCGGCCTTGTCGAGTGCGCTCTGCAGGGACTTGATGTAGCCCTCGCTGGTGTAACTGGCCCCGGAGACGGCGTCGATCTGTGCGCTCTGCGCCTTCAGCACGGCCTGGTTGAGCTGGGGGATTGCCCCGGCGGCGAGCTGCCGGCTCCTGGCGTCGGTGCTGGGCGCTTTCACCGCTTGCGCCCCGGTGATCCTGCCGCCGCTGAGGGTGAGCTGGACCTGGACGTCGCCGTACTGCGTGCCGGCGCTGTCACCGAGCACCGTCTGTCCCGCCCCGGCTCCGTTCCCGGCGGGCGGTGAGCCGGCGGACCCCGGGCCGACGGGCGGCACCCGCGAGCCGACCTGCGACGACGCATCCGCCACGGTGTTGCCGGGTTGCTTCAGTGCGAGCAGCAGGACGACGCCGGACGCTGTGGCGACGGCGCCGATCATGATCCGGCGAAGTGGATGTTTCCTCTTCAAGGGACGGCCTCACATCTCGAAGGACTCGTGGTGGATCCGGCGGGACGGCACTCCCGCTGTGCGCAGTGCCTGGTACGACTCCTCGGCGAGGCCGGGCGGCCCACAGAGATAGACGTCGTGCTCTCCGATGTCCGGCAGCACTTCCTTCAGCCGCTCGGCGGTGATCTCGGGCCGGGCCCCGGTCGGACCGTTCACCGCGTACATCAGCTGTGCGTCCCGGCGCTGAGCGATCTGCTGGAGCTCGCTCCACAGAGCCAGGTCCTGCTTCTTGCTGGCCCGGTAGAGCAGCGTCAGGTCGCCCGGGCCGCCGGGCAGCGTCTCGAACAGTGCCCGCAGCGGTGTGATTCCGGCGCCGCCCGCGATCAGCAGCACCTTGTTGCGGCTCCGGCGGCCGGCGGTCATGGCTCCGTACGGGCCCTCCGCCCAGATCCGCGTCCCCGGCTGCAGCCTGGACAGTGCCGTGCTGTGCTTGCCGACCGCCTTGACGGTGATACGCATCAGAGTGGGGCGGGGCGCGGCGGAGAGTGAGTACGGATTGGCGCTCCAGCGCAGCCCCTTGGTCAGAAACCGCCAGCGGAAGAACTGACCCGCCTCGGCGCCGAGCCGGTGCAGGCGTCGCCCGGTGATCAGCACGGAGACCACACCGGGTGCTTCGTCCACGGTCGACTCGACCCGCATCCGGTGCCAGAGATTGAGCCGGACGGGCGCCAGGACGCGGTACCAGAGCAGCAGCGCGCCGACCGCTCCGTACAGCACGTACCAGACGGTGCGCACCGTCGGGTTCGCCACGAACTCTGCCCCCGTCGCCAGCTGGTGCCAGAAGGTCAGATACACCGCGACATAGGTGAGAAGGTGCAGGTAGTACCACGTCTCGTACGACATCCGCCGGCGTACCGCCCCGGCCGAGACGAAGCCGATGAACAGCAGCAGCCCGGTGCCGATCGCCGCCTTGATCATCTCGGGGAAGTCGACGACGACGGTGACGGTCTGCTCCACCAGGCCGGTACGAGCCTGGACGGCGTACCCCCAGACGGTCAGCACGACATGCGTGACGATCAGACTGATCGCGTAGCGGCCGCTCATCGCGTGCCAGCGGGTCACCCGGTCGGAGCCCACCCGCTGTTCGAGAGCCGGGACGCGTGCCATCAGCAGCACCACCAGCGCGATCAGGTATCCGCCCAGCAGGCCGGTGATCCTTCCGGCACCGATCAGCCACTCGGCGGTGGTCATGTGCACCACGGTCGTGTTCTGCCACCACACGGAAAGGACGGCCACCGCCCCTGCCCAGGTGACGGCCAGCAGCGCCACTGCCGGGTCACGCCGGGGGCGGATCGCACGCATGGTCTGACGCCTCGCGGCCCGACCGGTCTGCAACATCGCCACGGCTGCTCCTCGCATGTGCCTCGATCCGTACGGGGATACGCGTACGAGGCGCGTGGAGTTCAACTCGAGTGGCGCCTGTGCGATCTGTGTCCTGGCAGCCCCGGTCAGTAGCGAGTGACGGCAGTGCCTCCGGAAGCGGTGCCGATGGCGATGTGCGGGTCGCGGTGCCGGTCGGCCCAGGCCAGGATCCGGCGCATCGCCGTGTCCGGCACCGAGACACAACCGGCCGTCGCGCCACGCCCGTTGACATGCAAAAAGATCCCCGCGCCGCGGCCGCGCACCGGCCGGTCGTAGTTGAAGCCGATGACCATCGCGTGTGCGTACTGCGGGCGGTAGGCCGTCAGATGCTCGGACTCGGCGGCCCGGCAGTCCGCGGGCAGCCCTTCCACCCAGCGGTTGTACGCACGGGACGCCGTGTCCTGGCACCACCAGGACGCCGTCGTCACGCGGCGATAGGTGTACGTGGTCCCCCCGGGCGCCACCTCGGTCCCGAAGGCGTACGGCAGCCGGTACAGCCCGGTCGGCGTGGTGCTGGTGCCCTGCGTGCGGCTGGCGCCCTCGACCAGCCCCTTCGCGCCGAACCGCGCCGCGGCCGATCCCGCGGCCACCCACTGCCCGTCACTGCGGCGGTCCCACCAGGTCACCGTGCCCGTGGTGGAACCGGGTCGCAGGGCCTCGGCGGTGATCAGCTGGGACCCGCCGCCGGTGTCGGCCATCCGCGCGGGCAGCGGTGGCGCCTGGACCGGCACGTGGACCGGCACGGCGCCGGCCGACGCGGACAGCATGAACGCGACCACGAACGCGACGACGAACAGAACAGGACCGAGAAGAGCACCCTTGCGCATAGGGGCGACCGTATGCGCTCCCGGCCTGCCCGGCAGCGCCGTTGGTCCGTACGGCTCAGGGCGTCGGCGGCAGCGGAAGGGGGAGCCCCGGAAGCCCGTCCATGCTGCTGGCGATGTCCGGCTTCTTCTCGAAGTACTCACTGAGCGACGCGTCGTCCTCCCGGGAGAACCGCCGGCCGTGCGTCTCGCGGTCCCCCTCGTACGTCATGTACGGCACCGCGAACCCGCAGCTGTCCCGGACGACTTCGGCCCGCACGACGATGATGGCGCGCAGCCCGTGCGGGGTGGGGTCGATGTCCGGGAAGTGCGCCAGCAGCTCCTTGAAGCGCGGATCGTCCCGGAAGACGGGCTCGCCGCGGCCGTGCACCCGCACGATGTTCGGCGGCCCCTGGAAGGCGCACCACATCAGGGTGATGCGGCCGTTCTCGCGAAGGTGGGCGATGGTCTCGTTGTGGCTCCCGGCGAAGTCGAGGTAGGCCACGGTCCGGTCGTCGATGACGGCGAAGGAGCCCGTCAGGCCCTTGGGGGAGAGGTTGACCGTGCCGTCGCCGGTGAGAGGCGCGGTCGCCGTGAAGAAGAGGGGCTGTTCCTCGATGAAGGTGCGCAGCCGTCCGTCTATCCGTTCGTAGAGCTTTCCCATGCCCCGATTATCCGTGCCGGTTCCAGCCGTCGGTGCACCAGGCGGTGCCACCGGCGGTGACGGCGTACGCCTCGGCCCCGGGCAGCGCCTCCAACCAGTCGCGGGCCTCGTTCCCCATGGCGTATGCGGCCGTCGCCCAGGCGTCCGCGTCCGTCAGCCCCTCGCAGAGAACAGTCATCGAGGCGAGCACGTCCGCCGGGACCAGGCCGCTACGGGGGTCGATGATGTGGCAGCCGCGTTCCGCGGGGCCCGAGGTGGCCACCGCGCACCTGCCGCTGCCCTCCACGACGGTCGCAAGGCCCCCAGGAGCCAGCGGATCCGTCACACCGATCCGCCACGGCCGGTCCCGTTCAGGAGCGCCGTACAGCTGCACATCACCGCCGCCGTTGACGCACACGGCGGCCGCGCCCGCCTCGGCGATCAGCCGCGCGGCCCGTTCCACCGCCCAGCCCTTCACCAGTCCGGTCGGGTCCCAGGAACCCGCGTAGGAGGCGGTGAAGCTCCCGCCGCTGATGAGTTCGGCGCGCTCGCAGAGCCGCCACACCTCGGCAACCTCGGGGTCGCACTGGGGCAGGGTCAGTTCGCCCCGGGCCAGCCTGCTGACCTGACTCTGCGGACGGTAGGTGGAGAACACATGGTCCACCTGGTGCAGGGATCGCACGGCCGACGCGAGGGCAGCGGGGACCCCCGCTTTCTCGGCACCTCGTATGTCGAAGGAGAACACCGTGCCCATCGCCTCTTCGACATGGCGCAGAGACTCAGACACCGGCCTTGTCCAGAGCACTCTGCAGGGAGCCGATGTAGCCCTCGCTGGTGTAGCTGGCACCGGAGACGGCATCGATGTCGGCACTCTGGGCGGACAGGGTCCGCTGGTTGAGCGCGGGGATCGCCGTCGAGGAGATCTCGCGGGAGCGTGGAGTCTCTGACGGCGACTGCACGGCGGAGGCCTCCGTGATCCTGTCGCCGGACAGGGTGATCCTCACCTGCACCGGGCCGTACTTGGTCTGCATCGTGCTGCCCGTCACAGAGCGGGTGGTGACGGTCTGTTTGGTCGGCGCGGAGGGCGGCTTCGACGTGCTGCGCGTCGCCGAGGGGGCCTTGGGCTGCGGGCTCTTCGACGCGGACGCGGAGGCCGGTTCAGACGCGGAGGGCGAGGGCCGGGCGGTCGCCGAGGCCCTCGCCGTCGGAGTTTCCGACGGCGAGGGAGCCACCGACCGGGTGGGTTCAGCCGCCTGTACGGATGTGCCCGGCGCGGTGTGCGGCTTGAGCGCCAGCATGAGTACGACGCCCGAGACGGTAGCCACGGTGCTCAGAACGACCCGGCGCAGCGGGCCCTTTCTCGTGGTGCTCACAGTTCGAAGATCTCCTGGTGGATGTGGCCGGCCCGGACCCCGGCCCCGCGCAGCGCCGCCCGGGCGGCCTCGGTCATCGCGGGCGGACCGCACAGGTAGACGTCGTGCCGGGTGATGTCCGGAACCACCTTCTGCAGGGTGGAGGCGGTGAGGCGGGCTCCCCGCCGGCCGTTCACGCTGTCGACCGAGTAGTACAGCCGTGCGCGGCGGGCGTCCGCGATGGCCTCCAGCTCGCCGCGCAGTGCCAGATCCCGCTCGGTGTGGGCCCAGTAGAGGAGTGTCAGATCCCCGGGCCCGGCCGGCAGCGCCTCGAACAGAGCCCGCAGCGGGGTGATCCCCACCCCGCCTGCGACGAGAAGTACCTTGCGGTGCCTGCGCCGGGCTGCGGTGAGCGCGCCGTACGGTCCCTCGGCCCACACCCGGGTCCCCGGGCGGAGCGTGGCGAGGGCGGCGCTGTGCCCGCCGGCGGCCTTGACTGTGATCCTCATCAGATCCGGCCGGGGAAGAGCGGACAGCGAGTACGGATTGGCGGACCAGCGCAGCCCCTTGGCCATGAAACGCCAGCGGAAGAACTGGCCTGGTTCGGCGCGCAGCTTGTGCAGGCGCTCACCGCGGATCAGCACGGACAGCACGCCGGGCGCCTCGGCGGCGACGGCCTCGACCCGCATCCGATGACGGAGGTTGAGACGTACGGGAACGAGGATCCGGTACCACAGGACCAACGCTGCGACCCCGCCGTACAGCACGTACCAGGCGGCGCAGGCGGCCTTGTCGCCGAGGAACTGAGAGCCGTTCGTCAGCTGGTGCCAGAATGTCAGGTAGAGCGCGGCGTAGGTGGTGAGGTGGAGGTAGTACCAGGTCTCGTAGCTGACCCGGCGGCGCACCGCACCGGCCGAGACCAGTCCGACGAGGACGAACAGCGCCGTGCCGACGGCCGCCGTGATCATGTCCGGGTAGTCCAGCACCAGGGTGACCGTCTGTTCCACCATGCCGGTGGAGCTCTCCTTCGCGTATCCCCACACGATCAGGAAGAGATGGGCGAGGACGAGGCTGAGGGCGTACCGGCCGCCCATCGCGTGCCACCGGGCGATGCGGTCGCTGCCCACCCGGCGTTCAAGTCCGGGGACCCGGGCCATCAGACCGACGAGGACGGCACAGCCGTAACCGGCGAGGAGCCCGGTGATGCGGCCCGCACCGGTGATCCACTCCGAGTCGCCGACGACGGCGGGGGTGCTGCTCCACCACAGGGCCAGCACGCCTGCGGCGCCGCCCCAGAGGAGGAGCAGCACAGGAACGGCGGGGGAGCGGCGTTTGCCGGACAGGGAAGCGGCATAGCGGCGTGCGGTGCGTGCGCCGTAGGCCGTGGACATGAGGAGCTCCCAGTACGTGATGCCTGCCGCCGGGTGCCGCAGAGCTGCGCGCGGAAGCCTGCACCCGGGACATGCCGTACGGGGCGGGTTTCGCGAAATGGACGCTGCGAGACGCCGAGCGGAGGTATGACCGCCGGGCGATCGTAGGCGTGCCTGCCGGGTGGGACAACCGCGTGTGCCCGGTCTGCCACAGAAAGCGGAGTATGCCGTACCGCTTTGTGAGTGCAGCGCGCTTCGCGAGGGCTGCGTTGACGAAACATACGGAGTAGTGCATAGTTATGCCTATCGTTGAATGCACCGTAAGGAGAAACCCGTGACCGAGCGCGTCGTACTCGCCTACTCGGGCGGCCTGGACACCTCCGTCGCCATCGGCTGGATCGCCGAGGAGACGGGCGCCGAGGTCATCGCCGTTGCCGTGGACGTCGGCCAGGGCGGCGAGGACCTGGACGTCATCCGCAAGCGCGCGCTCGCCTGCGGTGCCGTGGAGGCCGAGGTCGCGGACGCCAGGGACGAGTTCGCCGACGAGTACTGCCTTCCGGCGATCAAGGCCAACGCTCTCTACATGGACCGCTACCCGCTGGTCTCCGCCCTCTCCCGGCCGACGATCGTCAAGCACCTCGTCGCCGCCGCCAGGAAGCACAACGCCGGCATCGTCGCCCACGGCTGCACCGGCAAGGGCAACGACCAGGTACGGTTCGAGGCCGGTATCTCCGCCCTCGGTCCCGACCTGAAGTGCATCGCCCCGGTCCGGGACTACGCGATGACCCGGGACAAGGCGATCGCCTTCTGCGAGGAGAAGCAGCTCCCGATCGCGACCACCAAGAAGTCTCCGTACTCCATCGACCAGAACGTCTTCGGGCGGGCCGTCGAGACCGGCTTCCTGGAGGACATCTGGAACGGGCCGATCGAGGACATCTACGAGTACACCTCCAACCCCGCGGTGCAGCGCGAGGCCGACGAGGTCGTCATCTCCTTCAAGGAAGGCGTCCCGGTCGCCCTCGACGGCAAGCCCGTCTCGGTCCTGCAGGCAATCCAGCAGCTCAACGAGCGGGCCGGCGCACACGGCATCGGCCGGATCGACATGGTCGAGGACCGGCTCGTCGGCATCAAGTCCCGTGAGGTGTACGAGGCGCCCGGCGCGATCGCGCTGATCACGGCCCACCAGGAGCTTGAGAACGTCACCGTGGAGCGCGAGCTGGCGCGGTACAAGCGGCAGGTCGAGCAGCGCTGGGGCGAGCTGGTCTACGACGGCCTGTGGTTCTCTCCCCTCAAGCGGGCCCTGGACGGCTTCATCAACGAGGCCAACCAGCACGTCACCGGCGACATCCGGATGACCCTCCAGGGCGGCCGCGCCGTCGTCACCGGGCGGAAGTCGGACGAGTCCCTGTACGACTTCAACCTCGCCACCTACGACTCGGGCGACACCTTCGACCAGTCCAAGGCGCAGGGCTTCATCGAGATCTTCGGCCTGTCGTCGAAGATCGCGGCGAAGCGCGACCTCGCCTGATTCCATACGTGTACCAAGCCGCCTCCCCGGCCTTCGCGACGGGTGGGGGCCCCCAGGCCCGCCAGGGCCTAGGGCGTGTTTTAGAAGTCTCGCCTGCCCCGCGACGCCTGGCACGCACACTCGCGGTGTTGTCGGAGTCGCCCAAGTACGTCCAGTACGAGGGCGATCCTCCGCCTTGCGATTGCACGCACCAGACGCCGCGGGGCCCACCCTGCGGGCGGACGGCGCCACTTCTGAAACACGCCCTACGGGGAGTTTGCACATCCACCCTCATGAGGAGCTTCAGCTGTGAGCAGCAACAACGGTGACGTACGGCTCTGGGGCGGCCGTTTCGCCGACGGTCCCGCCGATGCGCTGGCCAAGCTGTCGGCGTCGGTGCACTTCGACTGGCGTCTGGCGCCGTACGACATCTCCGGTTCGCGGGCGCACGCGCGCGTGCTGCACAAGGCCGGCCTGCTCACGGACGACGAGCTCCACCGCATGCTGGCCGGACTCGACCAGCTCGAAGCGGATGTCGCCGACGGGTCCTTCGTGGGCACCATCGCCGACGAGGACGTGCACACCGCCCTCGAGCGGGGTCTGCTGGAGCGCCTCGGCCCCGACCTCGGCGGCAAACTGCGCGCCGGGCGGTCACGCAACGACCAGGTCGCCACCCTCTTCCGGATGTATCTGCGGGACCACGCCCGCATCATCGGCTCTCTGATCGCGGATCTGCAGGACGCGCTGGTGGGCCTGGCCGAGGCGCACCCCGCCGTCGCGATGCCCGGCCGTACGCATCTGCAGCACGCACAGCCGGTGCTCTTCGCCCACCATGTCCTGGCGCACGTCCAGTCGCTGTCCCGCGACGCGGAGCGGCTGCGGCAGTGGGACGAGCGCACCGCGGTCTCTCCGTACGGCTCGGGCGCGCTCGCCGGGTCCTCGCTCGGCCTCGACCCGGAGGCGGTCGCCGCGGACCTGGGCTTCGAGCACGGCTCGGCGGGGAACTCCATCGACGGCACGGCGTCGCGGGACTTCGTCGCGGAGTTCGCCTTCATCACCGCGATGATCGGCGTCAATCTCTCGCGGATCGCGGAGGAGATCATCATCTGGAACACGAAGGAGTTCTCCTTCGTGACCCTGCACGACGCGTTCTCGACCGGGTCGTCGATCATGCCGCAGAAGAAGAACCCGGACATCGCGGAGCTGGCGCGGGGCAAGTCGGGGCGCCTGATCGGCAATCTGACGGGCCTGATGGCGACGCTCAAGGCCCTGCCGCTCGCGTACAACCGTGACCTCCAGGAGGACAAGGAGCCGGTCTTCGACTCCTGCGACCAGCTGGAGGTCCTGCTCCCGGCCTTCACCGGGATGATGGCGACGCTGACCGTCAACCGCGAGCGGATGGAGGAGCTGGCCCCGGCCGGCTTCTCGCTGGCGACAGACATCGCGGAGTGGCTCGTCAAGCAGGGTGTGCCGTTCCGGGTGGCGCACGAGGTGGCGGGGGAGTGCGTCAAGGTGTGCGAGACGCAGGGGATCGAGCTCGACCAGCTGACCGATGCTCAGTTTGCTCAAATTTCGCCGCATCTGACACCAGATGTCCGAAAGGTTCTCAATGTTCCTGGCGCGCTTGCCTCGCGCAGCGGACGTGGCGGCACCGCGCCCTCGGCGGTGGCCGTCCAACTCGCCGAACTGAAGGCCGATCTGGCCGTGCAGCGGGCCTGGGCGGACGCCAAGCGCTGATATCCGCAGACGAGTCGCAGCACACCGGCCAGGGCGGATGCCCTGGCCGGTGTGACGTTTTCCGGCGACGCATGTCTTGACGCGTCAGTAACCTGGAAGCAAATATTCCGTATCTCGGTCGGCATTGCCGAACACTCGCGTCGACCGGTGTACGGAAAGGCCCCACCCATGCCTCTACGCACGCTTCTCCGCCCGCTGATCTCAGCCGCCGCGGTGGCGGTTCTCGGCGCGGCGGGGCTCGCCGCTTCCACTACCGCCTCAGCCACGGACGTCGCCCTCTCCCCGCCCGGTGCGAATGACTGGTCCTGCAGGCCGGACGCGGCGCACCCGCAGCCCGTCGTCCTGGTCAACGGCACCTTCAAGACGATGGCCGAGAACTGGGCCACGCTCTCGCCGAAGCTGGCCGCCGAGGGCTACTGCGTCTTCGCGTTCGACTACGGTGACGCGGCCACCGCGCCGATCCCCGATTCGGCGGCGCAGTTGCGCGACTTCGTCGACACCGTGCGCAGCGGGACGGGCGCCAAGAAGGTCGACCTCGTCGGACACAGCCAGGGTGGCATGATGCCGCGCTACTACGTGAAATTCCTCGGCGGGGCGACCAAGGTGGACGACCTGGTCGGCATTGTGCCGTCCAACCACGGCACCTCGAACCCGCTGGCGCTCGTCGCCGGTGCCACCGTCTGTCCGTCCTGCGTGGACCAGACGGCCGGCTCGGAGCTGCTGACCGAGCTCAACGCCGACCCTGAGGCGCCCGTCGGCCCCGACTACACGCAGATCGCCACTCGGTACGACGAGGTCGTGGTGCCGTACACGAGCTCCTATCTCTCGGGCTCCGACGCGTATGTCACCAATGCGCTGCTCCAGGACGCCTGTCCGCTCAACACTTCGGAGCACGACCAGGCCCCCAAGGATCTGGTCGTCGCCCAGTGGGTGCTGAACGCCCTCGGGCGCTCGGGTCCCGCCGACCCGGGCTTCCGGCCGGACTGCGTGCCCATCGGCTGATCCTGCACTGACCCCCAGTCGCCTGACCGGAGGAGCCTTATGGCCGGTCAGGCGGCCTTTTGCCGTCCCGCACCCACTGTGGATGAGACGTCTACACCTTGAGTGAGACATTAATGTCTCATTCGGTGTACTCTTGTCTCATGGCTCTGGATCGTGAACAGGTGCTCCGCACCGCCGCCGCCCTCCTCTCCCGTAAGTCCACCGCGACCATGGACGAGGTCGCCCGCGCCGTCGGTATCGGGCGGGCCACCCTTCATCGGCACTTCGCGGGGCGCGACGCGCTGGTCAAAGCCCTGGAAGCGCTCGGTATGCAGGAGTTCGAGGCGGCGCTCGACCGGGCTCGGCTCGCGGAGGGCGGGGCCGAGGAGGGGCTGCGACGGCTCATCGCCGAGATGGAGCCCGCCGCCGATCTGCTCGCGTTCCTCGTCACCGAGAACCAGCTCTTCGAGGGCGAACAGGTCCACGAGGGCTGGGCACGGCTCGACGCCCGGGTGTCCGCGTTCTTCAAGCGCGGCCAGGAACAGGGCGAGTTCCGGATCGACCTGACGCCCGCCTGGCTGACCGAGGCGCTCTACGGCCTCATCGGCGCCTGCGCCTGGTCCGTCATGGACGGCCGCGTCGCCAGGAACGACTTCCAGTACATGATCGCCGAGCTGCTGCTCGGCGGAGCACGACGGAGTGTGGAGAAATGAGCAGCACCGTCCAGCGCCCGAGCCGGACGGACGAGACCCTGTACCGACCCGGGCGCTGGCTCGCGCTCGCCGTCCTGGTACTGGCCGTCCTGCTGGTGGCCGTCGACGCCACCGTCCTCGGACTAGCCACCCCGTACCTCAGCGAGGACCTCAAGCCCTCAGGCACCCAGCTGCTGTGGATCGGCGACGTCTACTCGTTCGTCATCGCGGGCCTGCTCGTCTCCATGGGCAGCCTCGGCGACCGGATCGGCCGCAAGAAGCTTCTGCTGATCGGCGCGGTCGCGTTCGGCGCCGTCTCCGTCCTCAACGCGTACGCCACCACCCCCGAGATGATGATTCTCGCTCGCGCTCTGCTCGGCGTCGCGGGCGCGACCCTCATGCCGTCCACCCTCGCGCTGATCCGGAACATCTTCCACGACCCCAAGGAGCGCAGCCTCGCCATCGGGATCTGGGGCGCGATGGCCTCCGCCGGTGCGGCGGTCGGACCCGTCGTCGGCGGCTTCCTGCTGGAGCACTTCTGGTGGGGCTCGGTCTTCCTCATTAACCTGCCCGTGATGGCCGTTCTGGTGCTCGTCGGCATCAAGCTCGTGCCGGAGTCGAAGAGCCCGGTGTCCGGGCCCTGGGATCTGGCAAGTGTCGCGCTGTCCCTCATGGGCATAGTCGGTGTCGTCTACGCCATCAAGGCGGCGGCGACCCACGGACTCACCTGGGAGGCCGGTGCGGCGGCCCTTATCGGCTTCGGCGCGCTGTACGGCTTCGTCCGCAGGCAGCTGACGCTTCCGGCGCCGCTGCTCGACATGAGGCTGTTTGGTCACCGGGGCTTCTCCGGAGCGGTTCTGGCCGACTTGCTGACCATCCTCGGGCTCTCCGGCCTGGTGTTCTTCCTGTCCCAGTTCCTGCAACTGGTCCAGGGCAGGGGGCCGTTCGAGGCCGGGCTCGCCGAACTGCCCGCCGCGCTCGGCGCGGTGGCGACCGGCCTGATCGCGGGCACCGTCGCCCGGCGGTTCTCCGTCCGGTCCGTGGTGGCCGGCGGACTCGCCGCCGTCGGTCTCGCCCTGGCCGCGATGACGCTGATCAGCCAGTCCACCGGCTATCCGCTGCTCGGAGCCGCGCTGCTTTTCGTCGGTATCGGCGCGGGATTCTCCTTCACCGTCACCTCCGACGTCATTCTGTCCAGCGTGCCCAAGGAGCAGGCCGGCGCCGCGTCAGCGGTGTCCGAGACGGCCTACGAACTCGGAGCAGCCCTCGGCATCGCGCTGCTGGGCTCGGTCGTCACCGGCGTCTACCGCGACTTCGCGAGCCCGGCCGGCGTGCCGTCAGCCACGGCATCCGCCGCCCATGAGTCGCTGGGCGGGGCCGTCGACGCTGCGGCCGGACTGCCGCACGACCAGGGCGCGGCCCTGGTCGGCGCCGCCCAGGACGCGTTCGTCGACGGCCTCCGGTTCGCGACGGGTGTGGGCGCGGCGGTGCTGCTCGCGACCGCTGTTGCCGCCTGGTTCCTGCTGCGCGGCCAGAAGCTCGAGGACGGCCTCGAACACCACTAGCTCGAACACCACGGGGGGGAAAGGCAGAAGGGCCGGACCCACGCCGGTCCGGCCCACCTCAGGCTCAGGCCCGCAGGCTCAGGCCCTCGGGCTCAGGGGCCCTCAGGCCCTCACGCCGCCTTCGCCTTCGTCGCGTACATGTCCACGTACTCCTGGCCGGAGAGCTCCATGACCTCCGTCATCACCGAGTCCGTCACCGCCCGCAGCACATAGCGATCGCGGTCCATCCCGTCGTAGCGCGAGAACTCCATCGGCTCGCCGAACCGGATCGTCACCCGGCCCGGCCGCGGCAGACCCGCGCCGCCCGGCTGCAGCTTGTCCGTGCCGATCACCGCGAACGGGACCACGGGCGCGCCGGTCATCAGGGTGAGCCGGGCGATGCCCGTACGCCCCCTGTACAGACGGCCGTCGGGGGAGCGGGTGCCCTCCGGGTAGATGCCGAAGATCTTGCCCTCCTCCAGCACCCGGCGGCCCGTCATCAGCGCGGCAACACCGCCGTTCGCGCCGTCGCGGTCCACAGGGATCATTCCGCAGCCGGTGAAGAACCAGGCCATCATCCGGCCTTTGACGCCCTTGCCCGTGACGTACTCGTCCTTGCCGATGAAGTAGACCGGACGGTCGCACACCAGCGGAAGGATCATCGAGTCGATGAACGTCAGATGATTGCCGGCGAGGATGACGGGTCCGGTCGCCGGGATGTTCTCGGCGCCTTCCACGCGGGGGCGGAACATCAGGCGCAGGATCGGTCCTAGCACGGCCTTGATGATCGACAAGCGGGACAACGGGTCCTCCGGTGTCATACGCGGTGGCGTGGGGGCGGACGGAAACGGCGGCGAAGTCTGTGCAGGTGAGGACCATACTCGCGGGTCACACCTGATCGCACATCGGGTTCACGGAGCGGATACGCAGTGTTGACCCAAGTTTTTGCCGCGTTGGTCCATGGTCTGCCGTACGTAAGGCGCCGCTGCCTACGATCGGGCGTCGCTTGGCAGGTGCGGGACATCACACGGAGGAAGTCGATGACACAGGGTGCGGACAGTAGTCCCGGACGTCGGACCGTCCTGGGCGCGGCGGTAATGGGCACGGCAGCTCTCGGCGTCGGCGGGTTCACCGCCGGAGCTGCCGAGGCGGACGAGCGCCAAGTGAGCCATGACGGACACGGATCGTCGTACAAGGATCTGCCTTCCCCCACCATCATCGGCCACCGCGGCGCCAGCGGCTACCGGCCCGAACACACCCTCGGCTCCTATCAGCTCGCCCTGGACCTGGGCGCGCATGTCATCGAGCAGGACCTGGTGCCCACCAAGGACGGCCATCTCGTGTGCCGTCACGAGAACGACATCACGGGTACGACGGATGTCGCAGCGCACCCGGAGTTCGCCTCCCGCAAGACCACCAAGTCCGTCGACGGCGTCAGCCTCACCGGCTGGTTCACCGAGGACTTCACGCTCGCCGAGCTCAAGACGCTGCGCGCCAAGGAGCGGATCCCGGCCACGCGCCAGGAGAACACCCTCTACGACGGGCGCTGGACGATCCCCACCTTCGAAGAGGTACTGCGCTGGGCCGAGAAGGAGGGCCGCCGGCGTGGCCGTCCCGTATGGCTCCATGTCGAGACCAAGCACCCCACGTACTTCCGGGGGATCGGCCTCGGTCTCGAGGAGCCGCTCGCCCGGCTGCTGCGCCGGTACGGCCGCGACCGCCACAACTCGCCCGTCTTCCTTCAGTCGTTCGAGCCGAGCAGTATCCAGCGGCTGGCCAAGCTGGTGTCCTCACCGCGCGTCGTACTGCTGTCCGGCGCGGGCAGCCGCCCGTGGGACTTCGTCGTGGCGGGCGACCCGCGTACGGTCGCCGACCTCGTCAAGCCCGAGGGCCTGCAGTGGATCGCCTCCTACGCGCAGGGCATCGGCCCGACCCTGGACCTGATCATCCCGAAGGACGCGAGCGGCAAGCTGGGCACGCCCACGACGCTGGTGGCCGACGCGCACGCCGAGGGCCTGATCCTGCACCCGTACACGATGCGCAACGAGAACGCCTTCCTGCCCGCCGACTTCCGGCGCGGCACCGACCCGAACGCCTACGGCGACGCGTTCGGCGCGTTCAAGGTCTACTTCGAGACCGGCATCGACGGCGTCTTCACCGACAACGCCGACACCGGGCTGCTGGCGGCCGCCGACTTCAACGGCTGACAACACCACCGGCAGCACACGAGGCCCGGCCGCCCGTACGGGTGACTGTGCCGTTGCAGGGCAACCACCGCCGTGCGACGGCACGTCACGCCGGGCATGAGGCTTCTCGAAGAACTTCGCCCGCTCGTGAGCGCCGAGGCAACGGCCGAGGCACCCGCCTGCGCGATAGAGGCCCGCGATCTCGAACAGGCCGTCTGGGTGCGGCTGCTCGAACGCCTCGACGGGGCCGGCCCGCCGCCGGACACCGCCCGCTGGGTCAAATCGGCGGTACGCGCGGAAGCGCGCCGCGCCCGCCGCACCGCGGCCCGGGAGCTGCCGTACGGTCCTGAGCCCCCGGCGGATCCGGCAGGCAGCCCGGAACGCGCCGTGCTGTGGTCCGAGCGCCGTCGGGCACTGCGCGCCGCGGTCGCTCGCACACCGGGAAACTGCCCGCGGCTGCTGACTGCGATGCTGTCGCCCGACGACCCGACCTACCGCGAAATCGCAGGAGAGTTGGGAATCTCACAAGGCAGTCTGGGGCCAATGCGTTCCCGTTGCCTGGGATGCCTGCGCAGAATGCTGACGGCAGAGGTTGTGGCTCCTGAACCTGGGGGAAAGGAGCGGTAGACAACCGGCGGACAGGTGAGCGGGAGGCATGCGCACATGGGCATGAGCGTGACCATCTCAGCGGCAAGAGCACAGGACGCGGAGCAGATCCTCAAGCTGCAGTATCTGTGCTATCAGAGCGAGGCCGAGCTGTACGGCGACTACGGAATCGAGCCCCTCACCCAGTCGCTGGACGACCTGCGGGCCGAAATAGCCCAGGGGCACGCATTGGTGGCCCGGCTCGGCGACGAAGTGGTCGCCTCCGTGCGCGGCATCGTCGACGAGAGCGGAACGGCCCGGATCTCCAAGCTGATGGTGCACCCCCGGATGCAGCGCCACGGCCTGGGCGGCCGGCTGCTCGACGTCATCGAGAAGCGTTTTTCGGGGGAAGAGGCCGCCAAGCGCTTCCAGCTCTTCACCGGCCACCGCAGCGAGAGCAATCTGAGGCTGTATCGCAGCCGCGGCTATATGCAGGTATCCAGCGAGCAGGTCGGCCCGCGGCTGACGCTCGTCACCCTGGAGAAGGCGGCCGTGGCCGGCGACTTCGCCACCAGCGCCTAGAAGACCGGGGGCTGCGCCGTCTCCGTACGGGAGCGGCGCAGCCAGAGCATTCCGGTGATCGGCAGCAGCACCGGGATGAAGATGTAGCCCATGCCGTACGCCGACCAGACCGTCGAGTCCGGGAAGGCGGAAGGCTCCACCACCGTCCAGGTCCCCACGACCAGTACGCCCGCGAGCTCGGCGGCGCAGCACACCAGCGCCGCCCTGCGGGCCCGTTCCCCGCCGCGTACCAGCGTGTACGTGATGAACGCGTACACCACGGCCGCGACGGCGGAAAGCGTGTGGGCCAGTGGCGCCGAGCCGTAGTCGGTGACGATCTGGTAGACGGAACGCGAGACGGCTCCCACCGACATCACTCCGTACACCCAGACCAGCAGCAGCCCGGGGCCCTGGACCAGCCGGGTCTTCTTGGTGTCTGCGGTCTCGGTCATGGTCAGCCGTTCCAGATGTCGTAGAGGCGCACTTCGAGCACGGCCAGGACAATCGCGCCCGCCGCGACCGTCACGGAGCCCCAGCGGGTCCGCTCTGCCAGCGAGAGGAAACCCGCCGCCGGAACCGCCGCGAACGCCCCGATCAGATAGGCGACGAAGATGACCGCCCCCTCGTCGGCCTCCTCGCCGCGTGCCAGCTGCACAATCCCGAGCAGTAGTTGCGCCAGTGCCAGCACCGACACCACGGCCATGCCGATGAAGTGCCAGTCCTTGGTGGGCTGGTCGCGAAGGGCGGCATAGCCGCACCATGCGGCGAGGGCGAGCGCGGTCACGGCGACCGCGACCGTCAGGGCGTCAAGCATGACCCCGAGCGTATTACGGGCCAAAAGGCCCGATGCGCGCGGCCCCGGCCGCTTCGCAGGGGCGACGGACCCGCCCGGGACCGCCCCTTCGGGCTGCCGCCCTGCGGACCGTGGCCTTGGCCACAACGCACGAGCGTTCCGAGCCGCCTCGCCGGTGTTGTCGTCGGGGACCTCTCGGCCGTGCCCGCACAGGCCACGCACGGAGGAGCGGAGATCACGGCCGCCACTGAGCCCGACCGTACGCGTCCGCATGTCGGTCGGATTCTGTCCGCTATCCGGACAGCGCTGATCGCTTCACACCCCTGTCTGCTTTACTTGCCGACATGACCACGACGAGCAGCCGCACCCTTGCGACCGAGGCGATCACGACGCCCGGTGCTCGTTGTATGTGTCGAATGTGCGCCAACTGAGGGCCCCTGCCTGAGCCTCGCGCCCCGAAGCGAGACCGACAGCCGAGCCGATTCCGGTGCTCCACCAGGACGCATCGGACCGAGCCTGCCCCGCGCACGCGTTGCCCCCGGCCACCAGCCGAATCACCGTGACGCGCCCGGCTGTCCGAAATCCGAATGCCCCTTGCCCGGCGGACATCTCGCCGTGCACTCGACAGTGACGGAAACTCCCTGTGATCACCACTACGGGCCTGACCAAGGTCTACGAGTCACGAGGCCGCGAGGTCACCGCGCTGGACGGCGTCGATCTGCATGTCCGTGAGGGCGAGGTCTTCGGAGTCGTCGGCCAGAGCGGCGCCGGAAAGTCCTCACTCATCCGCTGCGTCAACCTGCTCGAGCGCCCCACCTCCGGCACCGTGACCGTGGCCGGCCAGGACCTCACCGCGCTCGCCGGCCGCAGCCGCCGCGCCTCGAAAGAACTGCGCCAGGCACGCAGCCGTATTGGCATGGTCTTCCAGCATTTCAACCTGCTGTCCTCGCGCACCGTCAAGGACAACATCGAACTGCCGCTGGAGATCCTCGGCGCCTCCGGTGCCGAGCGCTCCCGCAAGGCCCTCGAACTGCTCGACCTGGTGGGCCTCGCCGACAAGGCGAAGGCCTACCCCGGCCAGCTGTCCGGCGGACAGAAGCAGCGCGTCGGTATCGCCCGGGCGCTCGCGGGCGACCCCAAGGTTCTTCTCTCCGACGAGGCGACCAGCGCTCTCGATCCCGAGACCACCCGCTCGATCCTTCAGCTGCTGCGCGACCTCAACCGGCAGCTCGGACTGACCGTGCTGCTCATCACGCACGAGATGGACGTCGTCAAGACCATCTGCGACTCCGCAGCACTGATGAAGAAAGGAAAGATCATCGAATCCGGCACCGTGAGCGAACTGCTCGCGACCCCCGGCTCCGAGCTTGCTCAGGAGCTGTTCCCGGTAGGCGGTGAGGCCTCCGGCCCCGACAGCACCGTCGTCGACGTCACCTTCCACGGTGAGGCCACGACCCAGCCGGTCATCTCCCAGCTCTCGCGCACGTACAACGTCGACATCTCGATCCTCGCCGCCGCGATGGACACCGTCGGCGGCAAGCAGATCGGCCGGATGCGCATCGAACTGCCCGGACGGTACGAGGAGAACGTCGTCCCGGTCGGCTTCCTGCGCGAACAGGGCCTCCAGGTCGATGTCGTCGACGCGGCCCCCGCCGCGGAGCGGACGGCCCTCCCGGCGCAGAGCGCCGCGCTGGTCGAGGAGTTCGCCAAGTGACCTGGTCGCAAATGCAGCCGCTGCTGAGCCAGGGCACCATCGACACCCTCTACATGGTGCTGTGGTCCACCCTTGTCACGGTCGCGGGCGGACTGCCGCTCGGAGTGCTCCTGGTCCTCACCGACAAAGGCGGACTGCTGCAGAACACCCCGGTGAACAAGGTCGTCGGCGTGATCGTGAACATCGGCCGTTCGCTGCCGTTCATCATCCTGCTGATCGCGCTGATCCCCTTCACCACGCTGGTCGTCGGCACCTTCATCGGTCCCACCGCGATGATCGTGCCGCTCGCCGTCGGCGCCATTCCGTTCTTCGCGCGGCTCGTCGAGACGGCGATCCGCGAGGTCGACCACGGTCTTGTCGAAGCCGTCCAGTCGATGGGCGGCTCGATCCCGACGATCGTCCGCAAGGTGCTGCTGCCGCAGGCTCTGCCCTCACTCGTCTCCGCCGTCACGACCACCGTGATCGTCCTCGTCGGCTACTCGGCCATGGCAGGGGCGGTCGGCGGCGAAGGACTCGGATCCAAGGCCGTCACCTACGGATTCCAGCGCTTCGAGACCCAGTTCATGCTGATCACGGTCGTCGTCCTGATCGCCGTCGTCACCGCCGTACAGCTCATCGGCGACGGAGTCGTACGACTCCTGGCACGCCGGGGCCGTACCGCTTCCTGACCCACCAGACCTTCCCCCGCACAGCCCGCACTCCTTGTCCGGGCGTTGTTCCGCTCCACCAGAAAGAGGCACTCTTCGTGCGTAAGAACATCAGGTTCACCGTGTCCGCCGCCGCTCTCGGGGCCCTCGCCCTCGGCCTCACCGCCTGCGGCACCGCGTCCGACCCGGCCGCCAGGGCCGACTCCGGCACCAAGGGCGACGAGTCCAGGGCGCTGGTCGTCGCCGCATCCCCGACGCCGCACGCGGACATCCTCAATTACGTCAAGGACAAGCTGGCGAAGAAGGCCGGACTGAACCTCGAGGTCAAGGAGTTCACGGACTACGTCCTGCCGAACACCGCCACCGAGAGCGGCCAGGTCGACGCCAACTTCTTCCAGCACAAGCCGTACCTCGACGACTTCAACAAGAAGAACAACACCCACATCGTCCCCGTCGTCAACGTTCACCTGGAGCCGCTCGGCCTCTACTCCAAGAAGGCCAAGACCCTCAAGGAGATCACCTCCGGCCAGACCGTGGCTGTGCCGAACGACACCACCAACGAGGGTCGTGCGCTGGCGCTGCTCGCCGACAACGGGCTGATCACCCTCAAGGACGGCGCGGGCAGCAGCGCCAAGCTCTCCGACATCAAGGACAGCAAGGGCCTGAAGTTCAAGGAGATCGAGGCCGCCACGCTGCCCCGCGCCCTGAACGACGTCGACGCCGCGGTCATCAACGGCAACTACGCCATCGAGGCCGACCTCAAGCCCGCCAAGGACGCCCTTGCGCTGGAGAAGGCCGAGGGCAACCCGTACGCCAACTTCCTCGCCGTCAGGCAGGGCAGCGAGAAGGACGCCCGGGTGCAGAAGCTCGCGAAGCTCCTCAACTCCCCCGAGGTGCAGAGGTTCATCGAGGACACGTATGCCGGATCGGTCGTCCCGGCCTTCGGCGCCGCCAACTGAAGCCTGCCGTACGACCCTTGAACGGGGCCTCGCGCATCATGAGAGGTGCGCGGGGCCCTGCTCGACTCACCACCCGGCCATGCGCATCCGTCACCGCATGCTGCATGCTGTGCCTTTACGGCTACGACCCTTCACACACGGTCTTCGGCATGGAGCTGCGCATGACTACCACCTTCCCGGACGTGTCCATCAGCACGGAGCGGTTGGTGCTGCGCCCCCTCGAAGAAGCCGACATCCCGGCGCACACCGAGATGATGAACGACGAGATGGTCACGGCATGGACCTCGGTGCCGCACCCGTACACCGCCGCGGACTCCGATGCGTGGATCCGCAGGATCGCTCCTGCAGAGCGCACCGAAGGCCGCGGAATCGTTCTGGCGGTCACCGAGTTCCTCACCCAGCGGCTCGTCGGCGTCGTCCATCTCAAGAACACCAACTGGCGCACCCTCGCCACGGAGGTCGCCTACATGACCGCTCCCTGGGCCCGCGGTGAGGGCTACGCCACCGAATCGGTGCTTGCCGTCGCCCAGTGGCTGTTCCGCGTCCAGAAGTTCGAGCGCCTTGAACTGCGCACCGCCGCCGACAACACGGCCTCCCAGCAGGTCGCGCAGAAGATCGGCTGCATCAGCGAGGGCGTGCTGCGCAACGCATGGATAGCGCGCACGCAGACAGAGGACGGGGGCTGGGCCGACATCCGTACCGATCTGATCGTCTGGAGCCTGCTCCCCGAGGACCTCGAGGGCGTGTCGGGCCGGATGGCTGACGCGGGCTACGCCTCCTTCACCGACTGGAACTGACGGCACCCGGCCACGACCCGGCACAGCCGGCTCCAGGTACTCTCGCCATGCCCGCGCCTGCGGGCTGCCCCGACCTGCGACGACACCAGGAGACTGACGACGATGGCCGACCGCGTCACGGTGATCGGCTGGGACGGTTCGCCCCTCACCGCGGCGGCCAGGTCCGCCCTGTCCGCTGCCACACTGGTGGCCGGAGCCGCGCACCATCTGGCGCTGCCCGAGGTACCGGCGGGCGCCGAGCGCATCCGGCTCGGCAGCGTCGGCCTTGCCGCCCGGCGCATCGCGGGGCACCGCGGCAGCGCTGTTGTCCTCGCCGACGGCGACCCGGGCTTCTTCGGCGTCGTACGCACCCTGCGCGCGCCCGAGCACGGCCTGGAGGTCGAGGTCGTACCCGCCGTCTCGTCCGTCGCCACCGCCTTCGCCCGGGCCGGAATGCCCTGGGACGACGCCCAGATCGTCGTCGCCCACCGCCGTACCCTGCGCCGCGCCGTCAACGTCTGCCGGGCGCACCCCAAGGTCGCCGTCCTCACCTCCCCGGGCGCCGGGCCCGCCGAGCTCGCCCTGCTGCTCGAAGGGGTGCACCGCACCTTCGTCATCTGCGAGGAACTGGGCAGCGACCGCGAGCAGGTCACGGTCCTCACCTCCGAAAAGGCCGCCGACCACTCCTGGCGCGACCCCAATGTCGTGATCGTCATCGGCGGAGCGGGGACCGCGGCCGTCCAGGGCGGAGGCTGGATCGCGGGCCGCGAACCCGGCTACCCGCCGGCGGTACGGGGCTGGGCGCTGCCCGCGGACGCGTACGGACAGCCGCACGGGCAGGCTCCGGGTGAGGGGGAGTCCGTGCAGCTGCGCGCCGCCCAGCTGGCCAGGCTCGGGCCGCGCATCGGCGATCTCGTCTGGGACATCGGCTCGGGCAGCGGGGCGCTCGCGGCGGAGGCGGCCCGATTCGGCGCCGCGGTCATCGCCGTCGACGCGGACGCGGACGCCTGCGCCCGCACTGCAGCCACGGCCCGGCACGCGGGCGCCCAGCTCCAGGTCGTCCAGGGGCGCGCGCCACATGTACTGGAGCGACTGCCGGAGCCCGATGTCGTACGGATCGGGGGCGGGGGAGTACCGGTGGTGACCGCGTGCGCCGACCGGCGGCCGCAGCGCATCGTCACGCATGCCTCGACCCGCGACGATGCGGAGGCGATCGGCGCGGCCCTCGCGGCCGGCGGCTACGAGGTGGAGTGCGCGCTGCTTCAGTGCGTCGACATGGACACGGCGGCGTGGGCGGAGCGGGAGCGTTCCGTCGTCTTCCTGCTCTCCGGCAGCCGGGTGGAGAGCGCCCCATGACCGTCCTGCCGGACGGCGCGCGGTAGGCTGGCCGATCGTCGTACCGCACCCGGACGTTCGTCGGTTCGTTCGTCAATGTCCGGAAAATGGGGCCGCTTTGGTTCCGTTATGTGGTACGTCAGAACCGGGGGAAGCGCAACGTGGCGCAGCCCACAACGGGCCGTGGCCGATCTCATGGCCCCGGCGCCGAACGGCCGCGAGAATGCTTGGAGACCGTGGGGGCATCGTGCCGCACGGCGCACACGCTCGTTCTTGTTGACGGGCGTCAGGTGTGCCGTGATGGGCGTCCCGGGCGACGGGCGAAGGAACACAAGCGATGGGCGAGGGGTACGCATGACTGACACCGGTCAGATCCCGGGCGAGGGGCTGCCGGAGAACGCAGGCATGGTGGAGCAGCCGGGCATCCCCGCTCCTGGCGCGTACACCTACCTCGACCCCTCCGGGAACGGTTCCGAAGAGGACGATCTGCTGCTGATGCCGGGCGCGCAGGGGGCGTGGAGCGATCCGCAGCCGATGCAGTCCGTGCAGCCGGCGCAGCCTGTCCAGGCGATGCAGTCCGTGTCGTCGGTCCAGTCCGTCCAGCCTGTCCAGTCGGGGCAGTCCGCCCTTTCCGGGCAGCAGGGCCCGGTGGCCCAGGGGCCGGCCGCTCACGGGTCCCTGGGATCCATGGGGTCCGTGGGGGCCGTGGGGTCCGTGGGGCAGGCCCCGGTGGCCGTGCCGCCGCCCGCGCCGACGGACCAGATCTCTCGGATCTCTCAGACCTCCGCTCCCGAGCATTTTGTTTCCGAGCACCATGGGGCCGAGTCCTTTGTGTCCGAGGCTCATGCGGAGGCGTCCGTGGCGGTGCAGAAGCCTGCTGGACCGGAGTTCGCGGCGCCGGAGTACGCGGCAGCCGAGTTCGCCGCGCCCGCGCCGGTTGTGCCCGAGTTCCAGGAAGAGCGGCCCGTATCCGAGCCTGTCGCCGAACAGGCGCCGGTCGCCGAGGCGGTGGCCGAGGCGGTGACACCCGCCCCGCCCGTCTTCGACACGCACGAGTCCGGCGCGCACGAGGCCGGGGGCCGGGATTCCGGTTCCGTCGACCTCAATGGCGTACGCATTCCGCCCACATCGGCCACCCCGACTCCGCCGCCCGCGCGACGTCCGCTGCACATGGGTCCGCCGCTGCCCGACACCTCGGGCGGAGTGGTGCGCTCGCTCGCCGACCGCGGTCCGGCGGGCGCGCGCCCGCCCGTCATGGCGGTGGCCAACCCCGGCCCGCCCACGGCGGGACCGGAGTACCTCGACACCCCGCACGAGGGGGCGGCTGCCGTGCTGCCCGGACCGCAGCTCGGCGAGATTCCGCCGCAGGGCGGGACTCCTTGGGATCCTCAGCCCCCGCAGTTCCACACGCCTCCTCCGGCACCGGCAGTACCCGTCGTCCCGGAGTCCGCTCCTGTCACGGCGGTCCCTCCCGTTGTCGCCGAGGCTCCCACCGTCGCTTCCGAGCCCGAGCCGCAGGCGCACGCGGAGGCGGAGCCCGAGCCCGAGCAGCCGTCGTCCGGACAGTTCGTCCGGGTCGACGGGTCGCTGCCCACCACTCCGCACCTCGCGCCGACGCCGGTTCCCGCGGTGGTGCAGGCCGAGCCCGAACCGGTGCCCGAGCCCGTGGCGGAGGCAGAGGTCGCCGCAGTGATCACCGAGCCGGAGGCGGAGCCGCAGCCGGTGCCGGCGCCGCAGCCGGGGCCGGAGCCGGAGCCGGGTGCTCAGGCGGGGCCGATCCTCGTACCCGCGCCGCGCGACGGCTCCCCGGAACTGCTCGACGAGGCGGTTCCCGAAGCGGTTTCCGAGCCCGCCGCCGTACCTGTCGCCGAGTCTGCCGCCGTGGCCGGGCCGAGCGCGGCTGCCGAGGAGGTCGTCGTGGCCGAAGAGCCCGCACCCGTGCCCGAGCCGGAGCCGGAGCCCGTCCCCGTGCCCGAGCCGGTTGCCGCCGGCCGCGCGGCCGCGCCCGGCTACGACGACGCCGAGCGCGAGGCCGTCCTTCGCGTCATGCGCGAACGCCGGGACATCCGGAACGGCTTCCGCAGCGACCCCATCCCGCACGAAGTGCTGCTGCGCGTCCTGGAAGCCGCCCACACGGCGCCCAGCGTCGGCCACTCCCAGCCCTGGGACTTCGTTGTCATCCGCTCCGCCGAGACCCGGCGGACCATGCACGAACTCGCCCAGCGGCAGCGCGAGGCGTACGCGAAGTCGCTTCCGAAGGGCAGAGCCAAGCAGTTCAAGGAACTGAAGATCGAGGCGATCCTCGACACGCCTGTCAACATCGTGGTCACCGCCGACCCGACGCGCGGCGGCCGCCACACGCTGGGTCGTCACACCCAGCCGCAGATGGCCCCGTACTCCTCCGCCCTCGCCGTCGAGAACCTGTGGCTCGCCGCCCGCGCGGAAGGCCTCGGCGTCGGCTGGGTCAGTTTCTTCGACGAGCGCGAGATGGTGCGCGCGCTGGGGCTGCCGGAGCACCTCGAGGTCGTTGCGTACCTGTGCGTCGGTTACGTCGACGAATTCCCCGAGGAGCCCGAACTGATGCAGGCGGGCTGGTCCAAGCGCCGCCCGCTGTCGTGGGTCGTCCATGAGGAGACGTACGGGCGTCGCGCCCTGCCCGGCGAGGAGCCCCACGACCTCCTTCAGGAGACTGTCTCCAACATCCGCCCGCTCGACGCGAAGGCGCTCGGCGAGGCGTGGGAGCGGCAGAAGCGGATGACCAAGCCCGCGGGCGCGCTCGGGATGCTGGAGATCATCTCCGCGCAGCTGAGCGGACTGTCGCGGATGTGCCCGCCGCCGATCCCGGAGCCCGCGGCTGTCGCGATCTTCGCGGGCGACCACGGGGTGCACGCGCAGGGCGTCACCGCCTGGCCGCAGGAGGTCACGGCCCAGATGGTCGCCAACTTCCTCGGCGGTGGCGCGGTCTGCAACGCCTTCGCCAACCAGGTGGGCGCGGAAGTCTGCGTCATCGACGTCGGCGTGGCCGGGGATCTGCCCGCCACCCCGGGACTGCTGCCGCGCAAGGTCCGGCCCGGCACGGCCGACTTCACGACCGGGCCCGCGCTGAGCCGCGAGGACGTCCTCTCCGCAGTCGAGGTCGGCATCGAGACGGCGCGGGATCTGGTCGCGGCGGGCAACAAGGCGCTGCTCACCGGTGAGATGGGCATCGCGAACACGACGGTCTCGGCCGCGCTCATCGCCGTCTACACGGGCATCGACCCGAGCGAGATCACCGGCCGCGGTACGGGCATCAACGACGAGATGCACGCGCGCAAGGTCGACGTGGTGCGCCGCGCGCTCGAACTCCACGCGCCCGACCCGGCCGACCCGATCGGCGTCCTGTCGGCGGTCGGCGGCCTGGAACACGCCGCACTGGTCGGCTTCATCCTCGGCGGCGCGTCGCTGCGTACGCCGGTGGTGCTGGACGGTGTCTCGGCGGGCGCGGCCGCGCTGGTCGCCCGCGCGATCGCGCCCGAGGCCCTGGCGGCGTGCATCGCGGGCCACCGCAGCGCGGAGCCGGGCCACGTGGCGGCACTCAACAAGCTGGGCCTGCGGCCGCTGGTCGACCTGGACCTGAGGCTGGGGGAGGGCACGGGGGCGCTGCTGGCGCTGCCGGTGGTGCAGAGCGCTGCGCGGGCGATGCACGAGGTGGCCACGTTCGACTCGGCGGGCGTCACCGAGAAGTAGCCCGCGGTGACGCCGGCTCGCCAGGTGGTGGGTGGGCCCGCCTTCGGCGGTCCGGTTGCTCCACCGCCCGCCCGTTTCGGGCCCCTTGGTCGGCGCCTCCGGTGTCCGCCGCGCGAGCGCCGCAGGGGCCATGCGGGCGTCCCGCCCCAGTTTTCGGGCTGGGGGTACCTCCTACCGCTGCCAGGCCGTAGGAGGAGGGTGGCGCAGGTCAGAAACCCCCCGCCCCCTTAAGGTATTCGCCAGGGTCCCCACCCCGCCCCACCAGCCGCTTCACTGCCGCAGCGGTCCCGTACACGCACCGCCCCGCACGAGGAGCCACGACCGCCATGGCCGAGAACGCAGAGCCCGCTGAGCCCGCTGAGTCCGCTGAGCAGGCCGAGCACCCCGCCTACCCCGTCGGACTCCGCCTCACCGGGCGCCGCGTCGTCGTCCTCGGCGGTGGCCAGGTCGCCCAGCGCCGGCTGCCCGCGCTCATCGCGGCCGGCGCCGACATCGTCCTCGTCTCCCCGGAGGCAACGCCCTCCGTCGAGGCGATGGCCGCGGCGGGCGAGATCGGCTGGGAGCGGCGCCCGTACGCCGAGGGCGACCTTGCCGACGCCTGGTACGCCCTCATCGCGACCTCCGACGCCGGAGCGAACGAACGCGCGTCGGCCGAGGCCGAGCGCACCCGCACCTGGTGCGTACGCTCCGACGACGCCGGTGCCGCCACCGCCTGGACCCCGGCCACCGGCCGGTCCGAGGGCGTGACCGTCGCCGTGCTGACGGGACGCGACCCGCGCCGTTCGGCAGCCGTGCGCGACGCGATCGTCGAGGGCCTGCGCGACGGCTCCCTCGCGGCGCCCCACCACCGCACCCGTACCCCCGGCGTAGCCCTCGTCGGCGGCGGTCCGGGCGACCCGGACCTGATCACCGTCCGCGGCCGCCGACTCCTCGCCGAGGCAGATGTCGTCATCGCGGACCGCCTCGGCCCCCGGGACCTTCTGGACGAACTCCCGCCCCACGTCGAGGTGATCGACGCCGCGAAGATCCCGTACGGCCGCTACATGGCCCAGGAGGCCATCAACAACGCCCTGATCGAGCACGCGAGGGCGGGCAAGGCGGTCGTGCGTCTCAAGGGCGGCGACCCCTTCGTCTTCGGCCGGGGCATGGAGGAGGCCGAAGCCCTTGCCGCGGCGGGTGTCCCGTGCACCGTCGTCCCCGGCATCTCCAGCTCCATCAGCGTCCCCGGAGCCGTCGGCATCCCGGTGACGCATCGTGGAGTGGCGCACGAGTTCACGGTGGTCAGCGGCCATGTCGCACCCGATGACGACCGTTCGCTGGTCGACTGGGAGTCGCTCGCCAAGCTCCGCGGGACGCTCGTCGTCCTGATGGGCGTGGACAAGATCGGCGCGATCGCGCAGACCCTCCTCGCGCACGGAAAGACCCCCGACACCCCTGTGGCCCTGGTCCAGGAGGGGACGACCGCTTCCCAGCGCCGCGTCGACGCGACCCTGGCGACCGTCGCGGAGCGGGTCCGGGCCGAGGACGTACGCCCGCCTGCGGTCATCGTCATCGGCGATGTCGTCACCGTCGGCCCGTGGACGGCATAGGCGTCCCGCGCCGCGTAACCGCCAGTAACAGACCTGCGCCCAGCCGTTGGCACCACAACCTGAAGAGGGCAGTATCACCCTGTGGCTGATCTCATCACTGTCGAGGACCCCGATGACCCGCGCCTGCGCGACTACACGGGCCTGACCGACGTCGAGCTGCGGCGCAAGCGCGAACCCGCGGAGGGCTTGTTCATCGCCGAGGGCGAGAAGGTCATCCGGCGGGCCAAGGACGCCGGCTACGAGATGCGGTCGATGCTGCTCTCTGCCAAGTGGGTCGACGTCATGCGGGACGTCATCGACGAGCTCCCGGCACCCGTGTACGCGGTGAGCCCCGAGCTGGCCGAACGGGTCACCGGCTACCACGTGCACCGCGGCGCGCTCGCCTCCATGCAGCGCAAGCCCTTGCCGACAGCCGACGAACTGCTGCTGACCGCCCGCCGGGTCGTGGTCATGGAGTCGGTCAACGACCACACCAATATCGGCGCGATCTTCCGCAGCGCAGCCGCCCTCGGTATGGACGCGGTGCTGCTCTCGCCGGACTGCGCGGACCCGCTCTACCGCCGCTCCGTGAAGGTGTCGATGGGCGCGGTCTTCTCCGTCCCTTACGCGCGTCTCGACTCCTGGCCCAGGGGCCTGGAGTCCGTACGGGAAGCGGGCTTCAGACTTCTCGCCCTCACCCCCGACGAGAAGGCATCCTCCATCGACGAGGCGGCCCCGCACCGGCTGGAGCGCGTCGCGCTGATGCTCGGCGCGGAGGGCGACGGGCTGTCGACGCAGGCGCTGGTCGCCGCCGACGAGTGGGTGCGGATCCCGATGGCGCACGGGGTGGACTCGCTCAACGTGGGTGCGGCCGCCGCGGTCGCCTTCTACGCGGTCGCGACGGGCCGCCCCGGCGCCTGAGCTGCGGCCGCCCGAACAGCAGCTGCCTGAACCCTCGCCGTCTACAGCTGCTGGGCCGCGGCGATTCCGAGCGCCACGATCAGCGTCACCACGACGAAGACGATGATGCGCTGGCGCAGCAGCCGCGGATTGGCGGGCCGCCGCCCGGGGGACGTCGGGCGCACGCCGGGCTTGGTGCCCTGCCGCCCGTTCGTACGGGAGGTGTTGCGGGGAGGCTGAGGGCGCGTGCCGCCGGTGCGCGGCGGCTGCGCGGAGCGCGGCATGGACGAGCCCGCCGTACGCCGCTCGATGCGTTCTGTCCGCTGCGCCCGGTCGGGACGCTCCACGCGCTCCGTACGTTCCGGATAGCGCGAGGTCGGCCTGTCCTGTTCGATCCGCTCGCGCTGGGCGGGCGGACGGGCCTCAGACAGCCCCTGGGCCTCCCTGGCCGCGATCTCCTTGAGCCGCATCGACAGCTGCAGTGTGCTGGGCCGCTGCTCGGGGTCCTTCGCCAGGCAGGCCCGTACGAGCGGGGCAAGCGCGTCCGGAACCCCGTACAGCTGCGGTTCCTCGTGCACCACCCGGTACAGCATGACCTCCGAACTGCCGTGTCCGAAGGGTGAGTCGGCGGTCGCCGCATACGCGAGCGTGGCGCCGAGGGCGAAGACGTCCGTCGCCGGGGTGACCATCGCGCCGCGCACCTGCTCGGGCGCGAGGAAACCGGGGGAGCCGACCGCCGTGCCGACATGCGTGAGGGTGCTCGCGCCCGTCGCCCATGCGATACCGAAGTCGATGATCCGCGGGCCCTTCGGCGACAGCAGGATGTTCGACGGCTTCAGATCCCGGTGGACGACTCCGGCCTCGTGCACCGCGACCAGGCCCTCCGACAGGGCGGCACCGATCGCGGCCACCTCGGCGGCCCGGAGCGTGCCGTCCTCGGCCACCTTGTCGTGCAGGGAGGGACCGGGAACGTACTGGGTGGCGAACCACGGGCGCTCCGCCTCCAGATCGGCGGCCACCAGCCGTGCCGTACAGCCGCCGCGGATCCGCCGCGCGGCCGAGACCTCGCGCGCGAAGCGGGATCTGAACTCCTGGTCCTCCGCGAGGTCCGGCCGGATCACCTTCAGCGCCACGCGCTGCCCCCGCCGGTCGGACCCGAGGTACACAACCCCCATGCCACCCGCGCCGAGCCGCCGGTGCAGCCTGAACGAGCCGACGACACGCGGGTCCTCGCGCCGGAGCCGCATCATCGCCATGTCCGTCCCCTACCTACGGTGGGGAGACCCCACCCCCGCTGCCACGGTCGTCCGTTTGACGTGGCACAGCTTACGTACCCCTGCCCCGGTGTGCTCATAGGCCGCGCCCTCGCGGCCCGATCGATTGTCAGTGCCGGGTGGGAGACTTGAAGAAGAGTCAGGGGGCCGCGGATCGGGCCCCCATGACCCGTGCGAGATCTCAAAGGTCCGTCGCAGAAGGGGGAGTTGGATCGGTGAAGGGTGACCGCGTGGAGATAGTCGTGGACGCGGGAGACACGACTCGTACGTACGAAGTGGTGGCAAGCCGGGCGGGTCGCAGGGTCGAGACAGCGGTGCGCAGAGGGGTGGTGGAAGTGAGCGAAGTCACCCGCACGGGAACGGTGGTGCGGACGGCACGCTTCATGGCCACGAGGGTGCTGGCACTGGTCGAGCAGCCGGTGCCGCGGGAGGACGCCTCGGAGCGTCCCCTCCGGGAAGACCCCAAGTCCTAGGACCTCGTCTCCACCCAGGGGAGTACGTCGCCGGGGCGTTGCTCATCCTCCGGGAGGCCCGGCAATCGGTACGAGGGCATGACGCCCGGGATCCCGCGGATCCCTAATGTTGAAGTCAAGCGGCGGGTGCAGCACTCGTCCCCCGAGGTCAGACACCCGCCGCTGCCGAATACGACAGGAGAGGGACCATGGCCGACACGGCATCGCGGACGATGATCCGCACGCAGGGACGCAAGGCATTCGCCGCGTTCGGCGGCCGCCCGTCGGGCCGTCGCCATCCGCTGGTGGCGACGGCGATGGTGCTCCCTCTCGCAGCCCTGCTCGTGGTCGCCTTCGGCGGCTGGGACGCAGTGCTCACACAGGCGTCGTCCGTGGGCGTGATGCTGGGGCGCTGAGCGGCGCCCCGGGCCCGGAAGAGCGGTCCGGGTCGGGGACATCCGGCCAACAACCCCGTGGGGACGGGGGTGCGGCGGACGGCAGCGTTTGGCCGGTCAGCTGGGGAGCTGACCGGCCATCGCGCTGCCTGCCCTTCTGCGTCCGCCCTCGCGGGCTTCGATTCGCGGCGGCGGACTGCCGCTCTGCGTGAGGCCCTCGCACCGCTCGGCGGCGCCAGGTTCCGCCCCTTCGGTTCGCTGCGGCGGACTCGGGCCGCCGGGCGGGCCTCATCAGTCGTGAGCCGCGGGGGCCGCTTCCTCGCGCGGGCCGCCCGGCTCGCTCTGGGCACCCCCTGAGCCATGCGCCTGGTGGCTCCGTGTGCGCGTTCGCCGCGCCACGCGCAGCTGGTCGACCGGTGGTGGGCGGGCCACCCCCACACCGGAATCCCGGGCTCCGCCCGGGCATGTGGCCCGCCTTGCAACTGGTCAACCTCCGGCGTCGACCGCCACCGCGCCGCCGGCCTTGTCCTCGCGGGACGGGCACCCGCGTCGCTGGCCTGGTCCTCACGGGTGATGGCCGCCGGTGTCGCGAAGCGATCTCTCCCCGCTGTACGGGCCTCGTGCCGCGAAGCCGGGCCCGCGGGGGAGGGTGTGGTGGCTGAAACCCACCGTCCGACCCCACCGCGTAGGCTCCCGCCAGGGAGCACACACCCCGGGGGGACCGTGACCGCAGACGTCGTCCGCACGCTCGCCGGCGTCGCCCGCGACGCCGCGCATCTCGTCGCGCCACGGCAGTCCTGCCGCGCCTGCGGCCGGGACGAGGCCGTTCTCGCCCAGCGGGACGACGGCGCCGTCGTACGGCACGGGGACGCCGTCGCCAAGGCACACGCACCCGGCACCGACACCCACGCCCATCACGCCCGCCTCGCCGTCGCCGCGCACCCCCGCCTCACCGGCATCCTCCTGGCCCCCGTCCCGCTCCCCGCCGGTGACGTCGACGGCCGGCCCGTCACCGCCTGGCCCTACGGCCTGCCCGTGGACCCGGCGGATCCCGACGCCGCCCCCTGGGAGGAAGCCGCCGTCCTGCTGGCCCGGCTCCACCTGGTCGAGCCCGCCGGGCTCCCCGGTCCCCTCCCGCCCATGCGCGGCCCCGCCAAGGCCGCCGCGGCCCTGGCACGGATGCGTGCGGCGGCGGGCCGTCACCCCGCGGCCGCGACCGTCCGGCAGGCCTGGGCGCGCCTGCCCGCCTGGGCCCGCGGCGAAGCGCCCTCGCCCCGCGCCGGCACGCTCTGCCATGGCGACCTCCACCTCGGCCAGCTCGTTCGCCATCCCGCCCCGGCCGGCCCCTGGCTCCTCATCGACGTGGACGACCTCGGCCTCGGCGACCCCGCCTGGGACCTGGCCCGGCCCGCCGCCTGGTACGCGGCCGGTCTGCTGCCCCCGGAGATCTGGGGACGCTTCCTCGGGGCGTACACGGCCGCACACGGGCCCGCGGTCGGCGGTGACGGCGACCCCTGGCCCCAACTCGACGTCCCCGCCCGAGCGCTGACCGTCCAGACCGCCGCCCTCGCCCTCGCGAAATCCTCCGCAGAACACCGCGAACCGGACGAGGTCGAACAGGCCATGATCGACGCCTGTGCCCGAATTGCCGCCCTCCCGCCCGAGTTGGAGTTCGAGCCTCCGTCGTAGGCTGAACCACCTGTCACCGGGCATGCATCCCGGCGACGTCGACCGAACGGCGAGGAGCTGAGCAGATCATGCAGTGTCCCAAGTGCCATGCAGCGATGCACACCTACAACCGCAACGGCGTTCAGATCGAGCAGTGCAGCGGCTGCCGGGGGATATTTCTCGACTACGGCGAGCTGGAGTCCCTGACCCGCCTGGAGTCGCAGTGGACGCAGGCCCCGCCCGCGCCGCCGGCCCCGCAGGCCTACCCGGCCGCCCCCGCGCCCGCCTGGGGCGCCCCGCACCACGGCGGACACCACGGCGGCCACTACCGCCAGAAGAGCTTCGGCCGGATGCTCTTCTCTTCCTGATCGGCTCCCGCGGACGACAGAACCCCCGGCGGCCTCGGCGGCCGGGGGTTCTGGCTGGTGCGCGATACTGGGATTGAACCAGTGACCTCTTCCGTGTCAGGGAAGCGCTCTCCCGCTGAGCTAATCGCGCGGGACGATCTTGAGTGATGCTACGGTCCTGCGTGGTACTGCGTGCGCGATACTGGGATTGAACCAGTGACCTCTTCCGTGTCAGGGAAGCGCTCTCCCGCTGAGCTAATCGCGCGCGAATCCTTGCGGATCCAGTGGACGATACTGGGATTGAACCAGTGACCTCTTCCGTGTCAGGGAAGCGCTCTCCCGCTGAGCTAATCGTCCTTGGAGGTGGAGACGGGATTTGAACCCGTGTAGACGGCTTTGCAGGCCGTTGCCTCGCCTCTCGGCCACTCCACCACAGTGCAGGGGTTCGGGAAGATCCCCCATCGAGCGGACGACGAGATTCGAACTCGCGACCCTCACCTTGGCAAGGTGATGCTCTACCAACTGAGCCACGTCCGCTTGTCGTTTCCGGATCGCTTGCGCGTCCCGGCGACGTGTTGAACTCTAGCGGATTCCTGGTCCAGCACAAAAACGCGTTTCCGCAGCGTGCTGAGGTGTGTTCACGCCGCAGCGGCCCGTCGGCGCCCGCCATACACTCGCAGACGTGCACGACCTTGCTCCTTTGGCCCGCTTCGGCCACCTCCTCGCCACGGACCTCCGTGATGTCACCAGCGACCCGGAGGCACTCGGCTCCGCCGGCTTCTGGGCGGTCGCCGCGGACTTCGAGGGCCGTCTGACCTGCGCCCGCTTCGACAATGTGCGTACGGAGCCCGTGCCCGAGCCCGTACCGGGGCGCTGGCGCGGACCGGCCGCCGGCGACTGGACCTCCTCGCTGGACCGGCAGGCGTACACGGCCGGTGTACGCCGTATCCGGGAACACATCGCGGCGGGCGAGGTCTATCAGGCGAACCTCTGCCGAATTCTCTCAGCGCCCCTGCCCGAGCCCGGTGCGGACGACGTCGACGCGCTGACCGCACTGCTGGCGCGCGGCAACCCCGCTCCGTACGCCGGAACGATTCGGCTGCCCGCCCACGGCGTCGAGATCGCCACCGCATCCCCCGAGCTCTATCTCAGGCGCGAGGGGCAGATCGTCGAGTCCGGGCCGATCAAGGGCACCGGCCGCACCGCCGAGGACCTGCAGGAGAAGGACCGCGCGGAGAACGTGATGATCGTGGACCTGGTCCGCAACGACCTGGGGAGGGTCTGCGCCACCGGCACGGTCACCGTCCCCGCCCTGTGCGCCGTCGAGGCCCACCCGGGCCTCGTGCACCTCGTCTCGACCGTCCGCGGCGAGCTGGGGCCCACGGCGGGCTGGCCGGAGCTGCTGGCGGCCACCTTCCCGCCCGGCTCGGTGACCGGCGCGCCCAAGTCCAGCGCGCTGAAGATCATCGACGCGCTGGAGACGGCACCCCGTGGCCCGTACTGCGGAGGCATCGGCTGGGTCGACGCCGACCGCGGCACCGGCGAGCTCGCAGTCGGCATACGCACGTTCTGGATCGACCGCGACGTGCCCGCGGGACCGGTGCTGCGCTTCGGTACCGGTGCCGGGATCACATGGGGCTCCGACCCCGAGCGCGAGTGGGACGAGACCGAGCTGAAGGCGTCCCGGCTGCTCACGGTAGCGTCGGGGGTGTACGCGGCAAGCGGAAGGACAGCTGGATGAAGCTCTGGGTCAATGGCGGACTCACCGACGCCGAGAACGCCATGGTGTCCGTGTTCGATCACGGTCTGACCGTGGGCGACGGCATCTTCGAGACGGTCAAGGCGGTGCACGGACAGCCCTTCGCCCTCACCATGCACCTCGACCGGCTGACCCGCTCGGCCCGTGGTCTCGGCCTGCCGGACCCCGACCTCGACGAGGTGCGGCGCGCCTGCGCGGCCGTCCTGGAAACCAACCCCATGGAGCTCGGTCGGCTGCGCATCACGTACACCGGCGGCCCCTCGCCGCTCGGCTCCGACCGTGGCACCGCGGGGCCGACGCTGGTCGTGGCCCTCGGCGAGACCAAGCGCCGCCCGGACAGCACCGCGGTGATCACCGTCCCGTGGACCCGCAACGAGCGCGGTGCGCTGAGCGGGCTGAAGACCACGTCGTACGGCGAGAACGTCGTCGCGCTCGCCAGGGCGAGCGAGGAGGACGCGTCCGAGGCGCTGTTCGCCAACACGGTTGGTCAGCTCTGTGAGGGCACCGGTTCCAACGTCTTCGTGGTCGTCGACGGCGAGCTGCACACCCCGCCCGTCGCCTCCGGCTGCCTGGCGGGCATCACCCGTGCCCTGACCGTGGCGTGGACCGGGGCCAAGGAGACCGACCTGCCCTTCGACGTGCTGGAGCGGGCCGAGGAGATCTTCCTGACCTCGACCCTGCGCGACGTTCAGGCCGTGCGGCGGGTCGACGGGCGCGAGCTCGCGGAGGCCCCCGGACCGGTGACGGCCAAGGCGATGCGGATCTTCGAGGAGCGCGCGGCCGCCGACACGGATCCGAAGGCGCCCCGTACAACCCCGTGACGCGCGGCCGCAGGGCAGGTAGAAACACCCCTGATGACCACCACCCTGCGGCCGACCGGGCCGCTTCAACACGAGGCGGACGGCGCGCAGTCACGCCTCTACGAGGTCTGTGTCAACAGCCGTCCCGTCGGCCGGATCGAGATCGCCACATTCCCTGCACTCACCGCCACGGCGGGGACCATCCGCTCGCTGAGCATCGACGAGCGGGACCGGCGGCGGGGGCGGGGGACCGTCGCCGCGCTCGCCGCCGAGGAGGTGCTGCGCGGCTGGGGCTGCACCCAGGTGCAGGTCGACGTGCCGCCGGAGGCCACCGCGGCCACGCGGCTCGCGACCGCACTCGGCTACGTCGAGCGCGGACGCACCATGCTCAAGGAACTGCCTGATCAACCTCCCGCCCTTCCGCCGGATGTCGAGGTCCGCCCGATGAGCGAGGCGGAGTTCGCACAGTGGCGTGCCACGGCCGTCGAGACGTACGCACAGAACTGGATCGACAGGGGAGTCCGGGCATTCGAAGCGCGTGCCAAGTCGGAGGCCCAGCACAGCGCGCTCCTGCCCGACGGTCTCGCCAGCCCCGGCATCCGGCTCGACGTCCTGGTGCGGGACGGTGCGGTCCTGGGCCATGTCCTCGTCGGCAGGCGCGAGGTGCGTCCCGGTGAGACGGGGGCGTACCTGTACGACGTCGAGGTCGCCGAGACACAGCGCGGCCGCGGGCACGGCCGGTCCCTGATGCTGCTCGCCGAGTGCATCGCACTGGACGCCGGGCTGCCGCTGCTCGGACTGCACGTCTTCACGGACAACACCCCGGCGCGAAGACTGTACGAGTCGCTCGGCTACGAGACGACCCACGTCAACAGCTTCAAATTCCTGCTTTGAGGTCCTGTCCGGTCGATCAGGCCGGATCGGTCCAAGGCGAGTCCTAGGCGAGCAGCCGGTCCGCGATCTCCTCGATGCGCTCCCGCAGCCCCTCCTGGCTCTTGCCCCCGTCGAGCCGCTCGCCGTCGATGACGTACGTCGGGGTGCCCGTCACGCCGATCGCCTTGCCCTCGGCCTGGTCGGCGTCGACGATCAGGATGTGCCGGCCGTCGATCAGCGCGGTGTCGAACTCCTCGGCGTCCAGACCCAGTTCACGAGCGACCTCGAGCAGGAACGGCTCCCCCCTCGCGGCGAGCTCCTCGACACGTCCGAGCACCGCCTCGATGTAGGGCCAGCCCTTGCCCTGTTCGGCAGCCTCCTCCGCGGCCTGGGCGGCCGTGAAGGCGTGCTTGTGCTTGTCGAGGGGGAAGTGCCGCAGCCGCAGCTCGAGCCGGTCGCCGTAGCGCTCGCGCAGCGCCCGCAGATCCTTCAGGGCGCTGCGGCAGTCGGGGCACTGGAGCTCGCACCAGACGTCGAGCACGACCGGGCGGGCGGTGGTGGAGTCGCTCATGGGTCCAGTGTCCCAGCCCGTGGGCACCCGTAGTGACCGGGACCTGGTGAGGAGACCGTCCCGGAGATCTCCCTGAGGTCGTACGGGACCGTGGCCCGAAAGCGGCCGGACGGTGCACGATGGAGGGGACGAACCCCCTCATGCCCGTCTGAGCCTGGAGGACCGGATGCTTGCCGAGACCATTTGCTCCGCGGTGTCCGCGGCGGGCCTGGGCATCGCCGCCGTCACGGCGTACCGCAGGCGTTTCCTCGCCGCGACACGTATCGCCGCCTACTCCCTCGTCCCCATCGGCCTGGTGCTGACCGGCGCGGTCGAATGGGTGGTGGACACGGCCTTCAGCCCGTCCGCCTGGCTCGGATTCGGCCTGCTCGGCGGCGCCTGGCTGCTCTTCATGACGACCAGGGCCATCGAGCGGCGGGGCGGCGGAACCCGTAAGGAACGCAAGGCCGCCGCCAGAGCGGCGGAGCAGGGGGTCGTCGCCCCGGCCGCGTCGGCGCCCTCCCTCGGGCGGGGCAGCCGTCCCGCTACCCAGCCCAAGGCGAAGCCGAAGGCCGCCGGTTCCGGCGAGGACTTCAGCGACATCGAGGCGATCCTCAAGAAGCACGGCATCTGACGCATCCGGCCGTGGCCGCACACGGGGATCTGGTGAACTCCCGCGGTCGAGGGGCGTGTTGATCGATCACGGCAGGCTGTTCTGCGCCATCATCACCCCGAGATGCTCGATACCTCACGGGGCGAGGCCCCCGCACCGACCGAAGAGCCGCGTGGCTGCCTCTTCGCACTCTCCCAGCCGCCCCTGATGATCTTTCTCGCGGTCATCGGCTTTCTGTTGCTCATGGCCGCGGTGCACGATCTGTTCCTGCTGTGAGGGGATCGGGGCCCCTCAGCCCGCCGCTTCCTTGCGGCGTGCGCGGTAGGCGGCGACATGCAGGCGGTTGCCGCAGGTGCGGCTGTCGCAGTAGCGGCGAGAGCGGTTGCGGGAGAGGTCGACGAACGCGCGCCCGCAGTCCGGCGCCTCGCAGCGCCGCAGGCGCTCCTGTTCGCCCGCGACGACGATGAACGCCAGCGCCATCCCGCAGTCCGCCGCGAGGTGGTCGGCGACCGAAGCGCCCGGCGCGAAGTAGTGCACATGCCAGTCGTAGCCGTCGTGGTCGGTGAGCTGTGGGGTGGTTCCCGCGGCCGCCACCAGTTCATTGACCAGCTCGGCCGCGGTGCGGCTGTCGGGTGCCGCGAAGATCTCCGCGAACTGCGTCCGTACGCCCTGCACGGCCTTCAGGTCCCGCTGGGTCAGCTCGCCCACGCCGCTGACGCTGTGGCTTCGTACGAAGTCGTACAGCGAGGCGACGTCCGCGAGCGCGTCGTCCTGCTCGCTCTCCGGGGTGGTGTTCACCAGATCGACGACGGTGTCGAGGGCAATGCGGGTGTCGTGGGGGATCAGCACGATTCGCTCCCTGGCTGCTGCGGGCCGGTGCCCGCCGAATTGCGCTGACTCTAGCGGTTGGTGCCACAAGCGCATCGGCGCCGTCAGCGCGGTGGAATCCGCGGTGACGGCGCCGGTGTGTGCCCTGTGTGTTGGCCCGCGCGGCGCCGTCGCCCCGAGTCGGACGGCGCCGTGCAGCTCTCGGTCTGGCTCAGCTTTCGGCCAGGATGTGCGAGAGCTCCGTGTCGAGATCGAAGTGACGATGCTCGGTGCCGGGTGGCACCGCGGCGTCGGTCCGCTTGAGGAACGACTCCAGGGCCCGCGCCGGGGCCTCGAGCAGGGCTTCGCCCTCTGGGGAGCTCAGCGCGATGCAGACGACCCCCTGGCCATGACTGCGTGAGGGCCAGACTCTGACGTCGCCCGTGCCGGTGGGCCGGTGCAGCCCCTCGGCGAGAAGATCGCGGGCGAAGACCCACTCGACCGTCTCTTCGGCTCCGGTGTGGAAGGTGGCGTGCACGGCGTAGGGATCGGCCGTGTCATACCGCAGGCCCGCGGGTACAGGCAGTGAGGACTCGCTCGATACAACGAGGCGCAGGTGCAGCTCGCAGCTGACCGTGGTGTTCATAAGCGCCAGGGCCTTTCGCTCAGTGTGCGCTCGGGGATTCGCACGTCGGCGAAATCGACATGCCACCTACGGTGCCGTTGTAAACCCCTCTGACCGTTTTGCGATCCTTCATGTCGCTCGTATAGCGGTGCATCACTTTGTGTTATAGGGCCATTCCGGTGACCGGACCGAATCCGGTAGGTTTGGCGTCATGAATGCGGAGAGTGACGAGCGGGCCGAGGTCGTCGCCAAGACGACCGATGTTCCCGCCACGGGGGACGTGACGGTGTCGAAGGAGCCGGTGCTCGGCTCGAGGGCGCCCCACTTCATCAAGCGGTCCAGGACGCTGCACCTGAGCTGGCAGGTCGGCGTTTTCGTCGTGGGCCTCGCGGTGGTCGGCGGCGGCATCGTGATGCTGCCGCTGCCGGGCCCCGGCTGGCTGGTGATCTTCGGCGGCATGGCGATCTGGGCGACGGAGTTCGTCTGGGCGCAGCTCGTGCTGCGCTGGACCAAGCGGAAGGTGACCGAGGCGGCGCAGCGTGCGCTCGATCCGAAGGTCCGCAGGCGCAACATCATCCTGACCACGATCGGCCTCGTGATCATCGTGGTGCTGGTCGGAATCTACGTCTGGAAGTTCGGCATTGTCATGCCGTGGAAGATCAAGGAGTGACCTGAAAATGGTCAGGGGGACCTGCTGACATGGGGTAATCTTTGCGGAGTGCCCGGGCGATTAGCTCAGTGGGAGAGCGCTTCGTTCACACCGAAGAGGTCACTGGTTCGAACCCAGTATCGCCCACCCGGACCGAGGGCCCGGAGACGTCGAGTCTCCGGGCCCTCGGCGTGTGTCCGGCGCCGGGTCAGCGCATCCGGCCCAGGGTCTCCCGCAGCCGGCGGGCGTCGCGCAGCCGCTGCTCGTAGGTCGCGCCGACGGCGAGGAGCAGCAGTCCCGCGAGCGCGGGCGGCAGCCAGCGGGGGAGTGCGCCGACGACCTGGATGACGTACGGCGCGAGCTCGTGCAGCGCGTCGAGGGCGAGCACCGTGCCGCCGAGCACCAGCAGCGCCTGGAGGCGCAGCCGGGCGCCGGTGAGCGTGAGGGCCAGGGCCGCGAGGCCGAGCAGCAGCGGGCGCAGCCAGTGGTCGTCGCCCCAGGCTGCGACGAGGCTCGGCAGCAGCGTCGCGGCGAGACCTGGGCCGTATGCCGTCCAGGACGAGGCATGCGGGTCGCGCCGACGCCGCAGCAGGCCCACGGTGAGCGCGGCGAGGGTCACCGGCAGGGTGTACGCCTCGGGGGCGGTGACGTCCGATGCGTACAGCCGTACCCAGGTCGCCGTCACGGACAGTGCCGCGGCGAGATGTCCCGCGGCGGGGCGGCGCTCGGCCCGTACCGCGGTACCCGCGGCGATCACGGCGCCGAGCGCCAGGACCAGGGCGAGGGCAGGTCCGTCCCCGGCGGCGAGGACGACGGCGGCAAGACCCGCGGCCGCGCCCGTGAGCTCCATGGGGAGAGCCACCGGGTGGCGGTCCAGCCTGGCGGCCAGCAGGGCCACGGCCGCGGGGACGGCGAGGATCAGCAGCGCGGCCCGGTGGGGCGGGAGTCCCGCGTGCGCGGCGACGGCGCCGAGCAGTGCGGTCGCGAAGCCGGTACCCGTGCAGGCGAGGACCGCCTGAACGGCGCGCGGACCCCGGGCGGCGAGCGTGGCCGCGGCCAGGGCGGCGGTCAGGGTGCCGAGCACCGTGAACGTCGCCGGGCGCGTGGCCAGGGACAGTACGGCGACGCTCACGGCGCCCGCGAGAGCGCAGGCGAGGGCGAGAGGGACGGCGGCCGGAGCGAGCCGGCCGGTCCAAGCGGGACGCACTGCGAGCGCCAAGGCGGCGGCTGTGAGGAGCAGGTGCAGTGTCAGGGTCGCGACAAAGCCGAGATCGAGCGCGGGCGGCACGACGAAGAGCCCGGACCACGCGAGGGCGAGGGCTCCGGTGCCGGCCGCGGCACGCCGGTCGGGCCGGGCTGCTGCCGCGGTGCCGGTGGGCGGCGGGCCCGCGTTGGGCCCCGCCGGTCTGGCCGGGAGCGGCGTACCCGGGGCGCCGGGCGCAGGGTCGGGATGGCCCGCCGGGGTCGGGGCTTCCGGCGCGCCCGCGCGGTCGTGCTGTGTGGACTCGTCCGAGGCGTCGCCGGGCGCGGCGGTCTGCGCAGCCATCGGCGTCGGCCACCGTCGCGAAGCCGTCGCCAGCGTCGCCGCCACGATCAGCAGGACCAGCGGGAACGCCGTCAGGCCCGACTCGGGAAGGGGAACGCCCAGTGCGCCGCGGGCGGTCGGCCCGGTGGCCGACCAGACGGTGTCCGTCGTCGACAGCGGGCCCGCCAGGGTGAGGGCCACGAGGGGGAGCGACAGGAGCGCCGCGAGTGCGTGGACCCCGCCCGCCGCGGACGTCAGGCCCTGACGCAGTCGCCGCGGCGAGCCCGTCCGTACGAACGCCAACAGGCCGACCGCACACAGCAGATATCCCAGCACCGACCATCCCTCGGGGACGGCCGCGCGGGCCACACCACCGAGCGCCGCGATCGTCGCCAGACCGGCCACGGTCGAGCAGGCAACCGCGGCCGACGGCGAGCGCCAGGCCGCGACGAGCGCCACGCCGGCCGCCGCGAGGAGCAGCCCGGCCGGGGAGAGCGCGTCGAGCGGCGTGTCCGCGATCACCGACTGCGCGCCGCCGATGAGCAGAGCGCAGCCGCCGGTCACCGCGGCGGCGGTGGCCGCGAGGACCTGGAGTCCCGGCTTGGTGGATGTCCGGGCCCACAGCGCGAGTGCGGCATCGAGCGAGGCGGTCGCCAGCAGGGCCCACTCCATCGGCGGTGCTCCCGCGCCGGCGGTCAACGACCACAGCAGCAGCGGGAGTTGCGCGGTCAGCACGGCCACCGGCAGGGGAGTCCGCAGCCGCTCCAGGGACAGCCCGTACGCCGACCAGAGCGCGGTGAGCACGGCCGAGGCGACGGCCGCGTAGGCAAGCCCGTCGGTCTGCACCAGCCCGACCCGGTGCAGGGCGTACGCGTCCAGCACCATCAGCACCATGGCGAGACCTGCCAGGGACTCCGCCGTGGAGGCGAGAGCGCGCCGCAGCAGAGCGACCGGTGCGGCGAGGGTCGCGGCCGTCACGGCCCCGAGTACCGCCGAGCGCCCGCCTATGCCCAAGTGACCCCAGCTGACCAGGGTGAACGCGATCGCGGCGATGGCCAGCAGAATGCCGCCCAGCGTGAGCAGCACGTTCTGCACGCTGCGCGGCGCGGCTTTTGGCGGGGGCGGCGCGGCGAAGGGGCGCGCCACCACGGGCGGCGCCGCATGCTGCGGTACGACAGTGAGCAGCCAGGCTCTGCGGGCCAGCAACTGGGCCCGGCGGGCGTCCAGTCGGACGAGCTCGCGGTCGAGGATCGCCAGTTCCTCGGCGGGTGGCGGAACGTTCTCCATGGTGCGGAGTGTGGCCACCGCCACATCCCAGGGCATGGGCGCGCATACTCAGTTCGCGTGTGAGTACCCCCGCCGTACACCTTTCTGGGCGCAGACTTGGGCCATGAACTGGTGCCGGTACCGCTTCCGCAGCATCTGGGATCTGACCGCCCGGCCCGCCGCCGTGTACGCGGTGCTCGAGCGGGCCGAGGACTACCCGTGCTGGTGGCCCCAGGTACGTGAGGTGACCCAGCTCGACGAGCTGACCGGGACCGCCCGCTTCCGCTCCTTCCTCCCGTACGAACTGCTCGTCACCGCCCGCGCCCAGCGGCGCGACCCGGCGGCGGGTGTGCTCGAAGTGGGCATGGAGGGGGACCTGAAGGGCTGGGCGCGATGGACGCTCTCGGCGCTCGGCGCGGGCACCCGGGCGCTGTACGAACAGGAGGTGGAGGTGTGCAAGCCGCTGATGAGGCGGCTCGCGGTGCCGTGCCGCCCGGTCTTCCGTGCCAACCATGCGGTGATGATGCGCGGGGGCCGGCGCGGACTTGCCGCCTACCTGGACGGAGTTTGAAGGAAACCAGCAGGGACCTGTATGGTTCAGTGCGTTCCCGGGCGATTAGCTCAGTGGGAGAGCGCTTCGTTCACACCGAAGAGGTCACTGGTTCGAACCCAGTATCGCCCACCGGGAGAGGCCGGTCCGTCAGTCGACGGACCGGCCTCACTGCGTTTGCGGGCCACAAGCCTGTACCAATGACCCGCCCGGAGGGGATCCTCCGCGCTACCGCCCCCGGAAAGGCGTAGACCAATCTCCGGGGATTCTGCCTCCCCCTTTCCGAAGAGGCTTCAACTTCCCTGCGGGTGGCGGCCGTTGGCTCCCCGGGCTCTTGACGTGGGCGCGCCATTCCGCTCTAATCCGCCTCGCAGGTCCAGACCAATCGTGGCGCCGCGTCCGGTCCGACGACCCGCCCCCACCCCTTCACCGGGAGGTCATGTGCGTATCCGAAATCGCCTTCTGGCCGGACTCGGTGCGGCGCTGCTCGCCGCAGCCGCATCGCTCGCCGTGCCCGGCACGGCCCAGGCCGCCAACCTGCTCAGCAATCCCGGCTTCGAAACCGGCTCTCTGTCCGGCTGGTCATGCACCGGCGGACTCGGCTCGGTGGTGAGCAGCCCCGTGCACAGCGGTACGAAGGCGCTCGCCGGTGCCGTGAGCGCGAGCGACAACGCCCAGTGCACCCAGACCGTCGCCGTGCAGCCCAACACCGCGTACACGCTCTCGGGCTGGGTGCGCGGCAGCTACGTCTACCTCGGCGTGACCGGGGGGACGTCCACCTGGACTCCGTCCGCGACCGCGTACACCAAGCTGTCCGTCTCCTTCACCACCGGCGCATCGCAGACCACCGCCGAAATCTACGTCCACGGCTGGTACGCGCAGGGCACCTACAACGCCGACGACATCAGCCTCGACGGCCCCGGCGGCGGAGGGGGCGGCGACACCCAGGCGCCCACCGCACCAACGAATCTCCACTCCACCGGCACGTCGTCCTCCAGTGTCTCCCTGGCCTGGAGCGCGTCGACCGACAATGTCGGCGTCACCGGCTACGACGTCTACCAGGGCTCCACGAGAGCCACCACGGTGACCGGCACCGGGGCCACCGTCAGCGGTCTTGCCGCGAGCACCTCGTACAGCTTCACCGTCCGGGCCCATGACGCGGCAGGCAACGTCTCACCGGCGTCGACCACCGTCAGTGTGACGACCGACGCGGGCGGCGGCGGTGGCACCGGCTTCAAGCAGGCCGCCCCGTACCTCTACTTGGGCTGGGGCGATCCGCCGAGTGCCACCTCGGTGATGAGCGCGACCGGTATCAAGTGGTTCACCATGGCCTTCATCCTCTCCTCCGGGGGCTGCAACCCCGCCTGGGACGGCAACCGCCCGCTCACCGGGGGCGCCGACCAGTCCACCATCAACGCTATTCGTGGCGCGGGTGGTGACATCGTCCCGTCCATCGGCGGCTGGAGCGGCAACAAGCTCGGCCCGAACTGCTCAACGCCCGAGGCCCTGGCCGGCGCCTACCAGAAGGTGATCAGCGCCTATGGCCTGAAGGCCATCGACGTCGACATCGAGAACAGCGACGAGTTCGAGAACGAGGTCGTCCAGGACCGGATCATCGGCGCGCTGAAGATCGTCAAGCAGAACAACCCCGGCCTGAAGACCATCCTCACCTTCGGCACCAGCACCACCGGCCCGAGCTGGTGGGGCAGCCGCCTCATCGAGCGCGCGAACGCACTCCAGGCCGACATCGACGTCTTCACCATCATGCCCTTCGACTTCGGCGGCGGCGCCGACATGTACGGCAACACCGTCAACGCCACCGAAGGGCTCAAGACCAAGCTCAAGAGCACCTTCGGCTGGTCGGACGCCACCGCCTACGCCCATATCGGCATCTCGGGCATGAACGGCCTCAGCGACCAGCAGGAACTGACCAGTCCGGCGACCTGGACCCAGATCAAGGACTGGGCCAACTCCCATCACATCGCGCGGCTCGCGTACTGGTCGGTCAACCGTGACCGTCCCTGCCCGGGCGGCGGCGTGGTGAGCAACTGCTCCGGCATCAGCCAGAGCACCTGGCAATTCACCTCCATCACCGCGGGATTCACCGGCTGACGAGACCGGGTGGCGCCCCGCCCGGGGCGCCACCCGGATCAGGCCGCGGCCGGCAGGTTCGTACGCAGCGGCCAGTGCGGGTCGACCTCCTCCGGCGTACCACTGCGCGCGAACCACGCCTGCAGCCCGCGTGCCTGCGCCGCGTGCCACACCGCCTGCCGCGTATGCAGCTCCGAGGGGGCAAGACGCTCCAGGCGCGAGGCGAAACGGCGCCCCACCGCCCGGGTGACCTCGAGCGCCGCCATCGCGTCCGCAGCCGCGTCATGGGCGCCGTCCAGCACCACCTCGTACTGGTCGCACAGGTCCGAGAGGGTACGGCGGCCCTTGCGGTAGCGGTCCAGATGCTTGTCCAGGACCCTCGGATCCAGCACGCACAGCGAAGCGTTCTCCAGGTACTGGGCGAGCGACGCCGCGCGATGGCGCCTCAACTCCCGGTCCAGGATGGTCAGATCGAAGGGTGCGTTCATCACCACGAGCGGGCGGGCCGCCGCGCACTGCTCGGCAAGGAGCCTCGCTATCTCCTCCATCACGGGCGCCGGCCAGCGGCCGTTGCGCTGAAGGTGATCGTCCGTCAGCCCGTGCACCTCGGTGGCGCCCGGAGGCACGGGCACCCCGGGATTGACCAGCCAGCGTGTGACGCGCGGGCGGCCGCCCGTCATGTCCTGGACGACGACCGCAGCCGAGACGATGCGGTCCTCCTCGACGTCGACTCCGGTGGTTTCAGTGTCAAATGCGGCCAGGGGGCCGTCATACCAGCGCGTCATCCCCGAACTCCTCGCACAAGCCTGGCAGATGGCGTGATCCGCCTGCCCGAATCGGTGATACCCGGGCTGTTTGCGCCGTACGCCGGGCGGTGACAACACAGATGACGGGTACGCAATTTGACGTTCCGTCCAGGGGACATCGATCGGCACAGCCCGGAAGGCACGAGGAGCCATGGCGCTCACGCAGCCTGAGTCTGGGGGTACCTCCCAGGCCGAAGGCCGAGGGGGAGGGCTGCCGTCCCAGCGGACAGCACCGCTGCGCGGAGCACTCGCCACCACCGCCTGCATGGAGACACTCCAGGTGGGATATCTGCATGCCGTCGCCGCCGCGGCGGGCTGCTCCCTTTCGCAGCCCTTTCCGGACAACGGCATCGACTGGCATGTCAGCCACAGTTCGGCCGGTCACACCGTCGACGACGAGGTGACCATCAAAGTGCAGCTCAAGTGCACGTACCAGATTCCGCCGCACCCACCGGGACCGGTGTTCTCCTTCACCCTCGACAACGACCATCTGGTGAAGCTGGCCCGCACCCCGGTGTCCGTGCACAAGATCCTCGTCGTGATGCTCGTCCCCCGGACCCAGGGCGAGTGGCTGCGCGCCAGTCACGACCGGCTCGATCTGCGGCACTGCTGCTACTGGACCAACCTGGCAGGCCACCCGGTGACGGGCAGGAACAGGACCACTGTGCGGATCCCGACCTCGCGGATCTTCGACGACCGGGCCCTCTGCGAGATCATGACCCGGGTCGGGGTGGGAGGGAGACCTTGATGCAGCGGCCTTTCGACGAGTCGGTACGGCCCCATCCGACGGGTGACCTGCCGGGTGCCTGGTACGGAGGCGGCCAGCCCGACCCCGCCCACGTCGACCCCCTGGTCCTCGCGGCGCTCCTGGACCGGCACGGCTGGCGGCGGCGCGGTGGAGCAGCCGGGCGGTACGCACGCTGGACGCCGCCGGGGCCTGCCACGGGCGGGACGAGTCTGCTGGTGCCCGAGAGCAGGTCGTTCCCGGACTGCGAGGACCTGCTGAGCGAGGCGCTGACCGCGCTCGCGCGCAGTGCCGCGCCCTCGGCCCGCGACGTGCTCGTCGGACTGAGCGTGCCGAGCGACGAGATCCGGTGGTTGCGTGATGTGCCCCACGGGCCGTCGGGCGCTGTGTCGTGGACGGTACAGGAGCAACTGCGGGGAGCCGCACGGCAGATGCTGATGGCCGGTGCGCTGGCCGCCCGCGGCCGCGCGGGGTACTACGGCGCGCGACACCGGCGGCAGGCGCAGGCCTCGCTGGAGGGGGTCCTGGTGGGACCGGCACCCGGCGGGCGCAGCCTCACCGCGTTTGTGCCGGTGCAGAGCGGGCGGGCGGTCGTGGTGCGGCTGTATCACGCCTTGCAGGCGGCGCGGGAGGCGGCGGACTACCAGCGCGCGACGGGCGGGATGGAGGCGTTCGACGCGGCCGTCGAGGCGGGAGTGAGCCGCGAACTGACGGAAGCGATCATCGCGCTGGTGCGAGGGGCCGAGGGGGCGCGGGTGGCGCTGGAGTGGTCGCCCGCGGCGGGAGTCCCCGAGGGCTGCGCGCCACGGAACGAACCGGTCGAGTTCTCGCCCGGTGACCTGCCCGCGCTGCGCGAGGCCGGCGCCCGCTACCTCCAGGGCGAGCCGTCCGTGCCGGTCCGCATCACCGGCACGGTGGTCCGGATGCGCCGGTCCGGGCCGCGCGGGTCCGGGACGGTACGGCTTCGCGTCCTGGCCGGAGCGGAGGTGCCGCACGTCAGGGTGGCGCTGGACGAGGACTCCTATCGCACGGCGGGCCATGCGCACCTGGTCGGCCTGCCGATCCGGGTCGTGGGGCGCCTGGAGAGCCGAGGGGGGTTCCGGCGGCTGACGGATGCGTCGAATGTGGTTCCGGTGCAGGTGGACGAGGCGGAGCGGGACCGGCTGATGAAGTCGCTCCAGGAGAACCTGGACTTCTTCGAGGAGGCGTGTCAGGAGGAGTGAGGGGGCGGGCGGGGGGTTGCGGTGCGCCTTGTCCCCGCCCTGCCCGCCCTCCTCCTACGGCCCGGCAGCCGTGGGAGGTACCCGTGGCGCGGGGTCCCGTGCGGAGCCCCGGGGAATCAACCGTTTCGCGGCGCACCCCACCGGCTCGGTACGATTCGTAGCGCGCCCACCACCACTGCGGCGCCCCCCTTCAGTCAGGAGAGACCGGTGTCAGACGTCCGTGTGATCATCCAACGCGATTCCGAGCGGGAAGAGCGCGTGGTGACCACGGGCACCACGGCAGCCGACCTGTTCCCCGGCGAGCGCACCGTCGTCGCCGCCCGCGTCGCCGGCGAGCTGAAGGACCTCGCGTACGAGGTCAAGGACGGCGAGGAGGTCGAGCCCGTCGAGATCTCCTCCGAGGACGGACTGAACATCCTTCGGCACTCCACCGCGCACGTGATGGCGCAGGCCGTGCAGGAGCTCTTCCCCGAGGCCAAGCTCGGCATCGGCCCGCCGGTCAAGGACGGTTTCTACTACGACTTCGACGTCGAGAAGCCCTTCCACCCCGATGACCTCAAGGCCATCGAGAAGAAGATGCAGGAGATCCAGAAGCGCGGCCAGCGCTTCTCGCGCCGCGTCGTCACCGACGAAGCGGCCCGCGAGGAGCTCGCAGGCGAGCCGTACAAGCTGGAGCTCATCGGCATCAAGGGCTCTGCGTCCTCCGACGACGGCGCAGACGTCGAGGTGGGTGGCGGCGAGCTGACCATCTACGACAACCTCGACGCCAAGACGGGCGAGCTGTGCTGGAAGGACCTGTGCCGCGGTCCGCACCTGCCCAGCACCCGCAACATCCCGGCGTTCAAGCTGATGCGCAACGCCGCCGCGTACTGGCGCGGCAGCGAGAAGAACCCCATGCTGCAGCGGATCTACGGCACCGCCTGGCCCTCCAAGGAAGAGCTCAAGGCTCACCTGGAGTTCCTTGCCGAGGCCGAGAAGCGCGACCACCGCAAGCTGGGCAACGAGCTGGACCTGTTCTCCATCCCGGACCAGATCGGTTCCGGTCTCGCGGTTTTCCATCCCAAGGGCGGTGTCGTCCGCCGGGTCATGGAGGACTACTCCCGCAAGCGGCACGAGGAGGAGGGGTACGAGTTCGTCTACACCCCCCACGCCACCAAGGGGAAGCTCTTCGAGACCTCGGGCCACCTGGACTGGTACGCCGAGGGCATGTACCCGCCCATGCAGCTCGACGAGGGCACGGACTACTACCTCAAGCCCATGAACTGCCCGATGCACAACCTGATCTTCGATGCGCGCGGCCGCTCCTACCGTGAACTGCCGCTGCGTCTCTTCGAGTTCGGGACCGTGTACCGCTACGAGAAGTCGGGCGTCGTGCACGGCCTGACCCGGGCCCGCGGCTTCACCCAGGACGACGCGCACATCTACTGCACCAAGGAGCAGATGGCGGACGAGCTCGACTCGACGCTGACCTTCGTGCTGAACCTGCTGCGCGACTACGGCCTCACCGACTTCTATCTGGAGCTGTCCACCAAGGACCCGGAGAAGTTCGTCGGCTCCGACGAGGTCTGGGAGGAGGCGACCGAGACGCTGCGCAAGGTCGCCGAGAAGCAGGGCCTCCCGCTCGTCCCCGACCCGGGCGGCGCCGCGTTCTACGGGCCGAAGATCTCCGTGCAGGCCAAGGACGCCATCGGCCGTACCTGGCAGATGTCCACCGTCCAGCTCGATTTCAACCTGCCCGAGCGCTTCGACCTGGAGTACACCGGTCCCGACGGCGCCAAGCAGCGCCCGGTCATGATCCACCGCGCGCTGTTCGGCTCGATCGAGCGGTTCTTCGCGGTGCTGCTCGAGCACTACGCGGGCGCGTTCCCGGCCTGGCTCGCGCCGGTCCAGGCACTGGGCATTCCGATCGGTGACGCGCACATTCCCTACCTTCGGGAGTTCGCCGCCAAGGCCAAGACCAAGGGGCTTCGCGTCGAGGTCGACGCCTCCTCCGACCGCATGCAGAAGAAGATCCGCAACGCGCAGAAGCAGAAGGTGCCCTTCATGGTCATCGCGGGCGACGAGGACATGGCCGCCGGCGCGGTCTCCTTCCGCTACCGCGACGGATCGCAGGAGAACGGCATCCCCGTCGACGAGGCCATCGCGAAGATCGCGAAGGTCGTCGAGGAGCGCGTCCAGCTCTGACGCCCTCCGCCCGGAGACACCGGCCGCAGGAGACCCCCGCAGCGCGATCAGCGCTGTGGGGGTCTCCCGTCTGTGCGGCCGGGCGAAGTCATATGCTGCACAACATGACGCTTGAGCCGGAGCAGCAGATCGGAGTCGGGACGCAGGATGCGTTCCAGCGCCTGTGGACACCCCACCGCATGGCGTACATCCAGGGAGAGAACAAGCCGACCGGTCCGGGGGCCGAGGACGGCTGCCCCTTCTGCGTCATCCCCTCCAAGTCGGACGAGGACGGGCTTGTCATCGCTCGCGGCTCGCAGGTCTACGCGGTGCTCAATCTGTACCCGTACAACGGCGGGCACCTGATGGTCGTGCCCTATCGTCATGTCGCCGACTACACCGAACTGGACGACGCGGAGACCGCCGAGCTCGCGCAGTTCACCAAGGACGCCATGACCGCGCTGCGCAAGGCGTCGGGCGCGCACGGCTTCAACATCGGAATGAACCAGGGCACGGTCGCCGGCGCGGGGATCGCCGCGCATCTGCATCAGCACGTCGTGCCGAGGTGGGGCGGGGACACCAACTTCATGCCGGTCGTCGGGCACACGAAAGTCCTGCCTCAGCTGCTCGCCGACACCCGCACGATGCTGGCGGAGGCCTGGCCCGCCTCCTGAAGAGGCGGGCCGTGACCCCTACGCGTCGTAGAGGTCGGCGTTGCGCGGCGTGGGGTCCTGGACGAAGCCGCTGACGATCATGGAGCGGTTGCCGAAGCGTTCGGTGTCCACGCCGTTCTCCTCGAGCACCCTCATCGCCGCCGCGTGCGTGACGCGCAGGACGGGCGTGGCCGCACGCATCGCGTCGTCAGCCATGAAACGGTGCCGCCAGGGCTTCTCGGCCCAGGCGTGGCGCAGCCCGAAGGGCTCGGGGAGCACCAGCTTGCCGCCGAGGAAGTCGAGCAGCGGCGGATACCAGGTGAAGGGCGCGCGCACCGCGAGCCGTACCACCTCGGGCGTCTCCACCAGAGGCAGCACCCGGTCGACGGTCTCCCAGAAGCGGACCGTCTTGGCGACCGTGACGGTCTTGGGCGCGGGCTTGGTGGTGAAGAGCGAGTGCACCGGGCCGAGAGCATGCCCGGTCACCTCGATACGCAGCGTCTCGTGGAGCACGGTCACGGTGATCATCATGGTGATCACCAACTGGCCGTCCCAGAGGGTGAACTGCACGCCCAGATAGTGGCGGTTCCCGCCGCCGAACTGCTGGTGATTGCAGATCCGCTGTATCTCGTGGCCCTTGACCTGGAAGGTCTCCACGTCCTGGCCCTCCGGCCGGGACACCTCCCCGGCATTCTCGCCGACCGGCGCCACGATCCAGTGCTTGACCGAAGGGGTGGGGAAGCCGCCGGAGTTCAGCGGGCCGCGCTCCAGCATCTTCAGCTTGTCGTGGACCGCTCGTATCACGTCCCAGCTGCGGAACTGGTTGATGTCCTTGCCCGATTCCTTGGAGACAAGTTCCTCGGCCATCTGCCAGCTTCCCCAGCGGGTGCCCATGCCGAGTATGCCCTTGGGGCCCGCGTAGAAGACGGCGTTGGACTGCTGCTCGGCGGTGAGCTTCTCCAGGCCCTGGCGCAGCTGCTCGCGCGCGGTCTCATTGGGGTGCCCGGGGACGGCTTCGGGCACCTTGGCGCCGATACCGCCGCCCGACAGCAGGCTGTCCCAGCGCGCGCGAAGATCCTTGGCCGTGGACTCACAGATCCGCTTGGCCAGCACCCAGCCGACGACCGGCGCCACGATCATGCCGCGGATGTAGTACCCGAGAAGGCCTCCGAACGGCAGCCGGATCAGGAAGATCACGGCCAGGCCGCCGATGGCGACGAGCAGCAGGGTGCCCAGCGCCCCCGCCCGCTTGTTGGAGGCCCCCGCGATCGTCCGCCGGAGCTGGAAGACGGCCAGCCACAGCAGCAGCCCCGGCAGGAAGAGCAGCCCGAAGACGGCCATCACACCAGTGAGTCTGGCGTCGCGCTCCTTGCGGATACGGTTGGCGGCCAGGCAGTGCTCGACCACCGCCTGTGGCTCGGTGCCGAAGGACTGGATCAGTGCCTTGCGAGCGCCGCCGAGCATCCGCAGCTGCACCGCCCGCGAGAACGCCTCGCCCAGATTCGGCTCGAACAGCGAGAACTTGCCCGGTTTCACCTCGGACTTGTGCCACTCGCTGTTGGCGTTGAGCAGGTCCTTGACCGGGCTGTCGCGGTACGCGGCGGAGGCGAGCGCATGCGTCGCCGCCGTCTGTCCGGCCGAGCCCAGGAGCGGGACCTGTGCCCCGGGAGTGAAATCGAAACTGTCGGTCGCCACTACCGCCCCCTCGCCGCAAGCATCCGCACTGCGGCCTGTTCCCAACTACCGTGCCCCGCACACCTTCTGAGCTGGGGCACCACAGCGTATCGGGGGCGCACGGTCCTCGTCACAGGATTGAAGTGCCGCCCGCCCCAAAGGAGTCGGCGGGCGGCACTGTCACCTACGAACCGTGCTCGGCCTGTTCACGGATCTTGTCGGCCAGCTGGGGCGGCATCGCCTCATGTCGGGCGTAGGAGCGGCTGAACTGCCCGGTGCCGTGCGAGATCGACCGCAGGTCCACGGCGTACCGCCCGATCTCGATCTCCGGCACCTCGGCCCGCACGAGCGTGCGCCCACCGCCCGCCTGCTCGGTGCCGACCACCCGGCCGCGACGCCCCGACAGATCGCTCATCACGGGACCCACGTACTCGTCCGAGACCAGAACCTTCACCTCGGCCACCGGCTCCAGCAGATGGATGCGCGCATCGCCCGCAGCCTCGCGCAGCGCGAGCGCGCCCGCAGTCTGGAAGGCCGCGTCGGAGGAGTCCACCGAGTGCGCCTTGCCGTCGAGCAGTGTGATCCGTACGTCGACGAGCGGATATCCGGCCGCGACGCCGCGCGCGGCCTGCGCGCGTACGCCCTTCTCCACGGACGGGATGAACTGCCGGGGCACCGCGCCGCCCACGACCTTGTCGACGAACTCGATGCCCGAGCCCGCCGGCAGCGGATCCACCTCGATCTCGCAGATCGCGTACTGGCCGTGTCCGCCGGACTGCTTCACATGCCGCCCGCGTCCCGCCGACTGCTCGCCGAAGGTCTCCCGCAGCGACACCTTGTGCGGTACGACGTCGACCTGGACGCCGTAGCGGTTGCGCAGCCGCTCCAGCGCGACGTCCGCGTGGGCCTCACCGAGACACCACAGGACCACCTGGTGCGTCGCCTGGTTCTGTTCCAGACGCATGGTCGGATCCTCGGCGACCAGTCGCGAAAGCCCCTGGGAGAGCTTGTCCTCGTCAGCCTTGCTGTGTGCCTGGATGGCCAGTGGCAGCAGCGGGTCGGGCATCGTCCAGGGCTCCATCAGCAGCGGGTCGGCCTTGGCCGAGAGCGTGTCCCCGGTCTCGGCCCTGGCCAGCTTGGCCACACAGCCGAGATCTCCGGCGATGACCCGGCCGAGCGGGCGCTGCTGCTTGCCGAAGGGCACGGAGAGCGCGCCGATGCGCTCGTCGACGTCATGGTCCTCGTGGCCGCGGTCGGACAGACCGTGCCCGGACACATGGACGGTCTCGTCGGGACGCAGGGTGCCGGAGAAGACCCGTACGAGAGAGATCCGGCCGACATAGGGGTCGGACGCGGTCTTGACCACCTCGGCCACCAGCGGACCGTCCGGGTCGCAGCTGATCTGCGGGCGTGACGCGCCCTGCGGGGTGGTGACGGCGGGGGCGGTGGTCTCCAGCGGGGTCGGGAAACCGCCGGTGACGAGTTCGAGCAGCTCGACCGTGCCGAGCCCCTGCTTGGCGCCATCGGGCGCGGGTGCCGCGGCCAGCACCGGGTGGAAGATGCCCCGCGCCACGGCCTTCTCAAGGTCCCCGATCAGCGTCTTGAGGTCGATCTCGCCGCCGCCGAGGTAGTGGTCCATGAGGGTCTCGTCCTCGCTCTCGGCGATGATCCCTTCGATCAGCCGGTTGCGGGCCTCCTCGATCAGTTCCGCCTGCGCCGGATCGGGCGGAGTCTCCTTCCGTTCGCCGGAGGAGTAGTCGAAGATCTTCTGGGACAGCAGTCCGACGAGTCCGGTGACCGGGGCGTGCCCGTCGGGATGCTGCGCTCCGTACTGCGGCAGATAGAGCGGCAGTACGGCGTCGGGGTCGTCGCCGCCGAAGATGCTCCCGCAGACCCGGGTCAGTTCCTCGAAGTCGGTCCGCGCCGTGTCCAGATGCGTGACGACGATCGCGCGCGGCATTCCCACCGCGGCGCACTCCTCCCACACCATCCGGGTCGCGCCCGCGATCGCGTCCGCCTCCTGCGCGGCGGACACAACGAAAAGGGCCGCGTCCGCGGCTCGCAGACCGGCCCTGAGCTCCCCGACGAAGTCGGCATATCCGGGAGTGTCCAGCAGATTGATTTTGTACCCGCCCCATTCGACGGGGACCAGGGACAGCTGGACGGAACGTTGCTGCCGGTGCTCGATCTCGTCGTAGTCCGAGACCGTCGCGCCGTCCTCGACCCGGCCCGCCCGGTTGACCGCTCCCGCGGTCAGCGCGAGGGCCTCGATCAATGTTGTTTTTCCCGATCCGCTGTGGCCGACCAGCACCACGTTCCGTACGGATGTGGGCTGGTCGGCCGTAGCTGCCCTGCCGGCGGCTCCGGGGTGTGCATTCGCCTTGTCGCCCATGATCTTGCCTCCCGATCGATTGCCCGGTGAGGAGAGTGGGGCCGCGGGCGCGGGAAGCCATGAGGGAGGTCCCGGACCGTGTCCGGGGCAGCTCCGGCGATGCCCGCGGTCGTCTTTCGAGCTTTCCACTCCCGTCACGGTGCGTCCATACGTCGTACGCGACCGTGGGAGGCGGGTGTGGCTCAGTGGAGCGCGCCGGGCCTGGCTACGATGGGCCAGCCGGTGGCCGATGGGGCCACTCGGCCCACCGACCCTTCGGGAAGGCCATGCTGAACAAGTACGCGCGTGCATTTTTTACGCGTGTCCTCACACCGTTCGCAGCGTTTCTGCTCCGCCGGGGGGTGAGCCCCGACGCGGTCACGCTCATCGGCACGGCCGGAGTGATGGCGGGTGCGCTGGTCTTCTTCCCCCGGGGAGAGTTCTTTTGGGGCACGATCGTCATCACGTCGTTCGTCTTCTCCGACCTTGTCGACGGCAATATGGCGCGGCAGGCGGGCGTCTCGAGCCGCTGGGGGGCCTTCCTGGACTCGACGCTCGACCGGGTCGCCGACAGCGCGATCTTCGGCGGCTTCGCGCTCTGGTACGCGGGCAATGGGGACGACAATGTGATGTGCGCCGTCGCCATCTTCTGTCTGGCGAGCGGCCAGGTCGTCTCGTACACCAAGGCACGTGGTGAGGCGATCGGGCTGCCGGTCGCGGTCAACGGCCTGGTCGAGCGGGCCGAGCGGCTGGTGATCTCACTGGTCGCGGCCGGGCTCGCGGGTCTGCACGCCTTCGGGGTGCCGGGCATCGAAGTCCTGCTGCCGATCGCGCTGTGGATCGTCGCCGTGGGCAGCCTGGTGACGCTCGGGCAGCGCGTCGTGACGGTACGACGCGAGTCCGCGGAGGCCGACGCCGCCGCGGCGCAGGGGAACGAGGCTGAGGCGACGTGATGCGGGAGCGGCTGACCGACGGCCTGTACGGCCTGGGCTGGAGCACGGTCAAGAAGCTGCCCGAGCCGGTGGCCGCCGCGCTCGGCCGCACCATCGCGGACATCGCGTGGAAGCGGCGCGGCAAGAGCGTGCTGCGGCTGGAGTCCAACCTCGCCCGTGTCGTGCCCGACGCAGGCCCCGAACGCCTTGCCGAGCTGTCGAAGGCCGGCATGCGCTCGTACATGCGGTACTGGATGGAATCCTTCCGGCTGCCCACCTGGAGCGCGGAGCGGGTCAGCGACAACGTCCAGATCAAGGACGCCCACTATCTGACGGACGCGCTCGCCTCCGGCCGCGGAGTGATACTCGCGCTGCCGCACCTGGCGAACTGGGACCTCGCGGGCGTGTGGGTCACCCGGACCGTGGGCGTCCCCTTCACCACGGTCGCCGAGCGGCTCAAGCCCGAGACGCTGTACGACCGGTTCGTCGCCTACCGCGAGAGCCTCGGCATGGAGGTGCTGCCGCACACGGGCGGCTCCGCCTTCGGAACGCTGGCCCGGCGGCTGCGCTCCGGCGGCCTGGTCTGCCTGGTCGCCGACCGTGATCTGTCGGCATCGGGCGTCGAGGTGACGTACTTCGGCGAGAGCGCCCGGATGCCCGCCGGACCGGCGATGCTGGCCCAGCAGACCGGTGCGCTGCTGCTGCCGGTGACGCTCTGGTACGACGAGGCGCCGCTCATGCGGGGCCAGATTCACCCGCCTGTCGAGGTCCCCGAGACAGGTACCAAGGCCGAGAAGACGTCCTCCATGACACAGGCGCTGGCCGATGCCTACGCCACGGGAATCGCCGAGCACCCGGAGGACTGGCACATGTTGCAGCGGCTGTGGCTCGCGGACCTCGAGGAGCGGCCGCTGTGAAGATCGGCATCGTCTGCCCGTACTCCTGGGACGTACCGGGCGGCGTCCAATTCCACATCAGAGACCTGGCGGAACATCTGATCCGGCTCGGCCACGAGGTGTCCGTGCTGGCACCGGCGGACGACGAGACACCACTGCCGCCGTACGTGGTCTCGGCGGGGCGGGCCGTACCCGTCCCGTACAACGGCTCGGTCGCCCGGCTCAACTTCGGCTTCCTGTCGGCCGCGCGGGTACGGCGCTGGCTGCACGACGGCACCTTCGACGTCATCCACATCCATGAGCCGGCCTCGCCGTCACTGGGCCTGCTCACCTGCTGGGCCGCGCAGGGCCCGATCGTGGCCACCTTCCACACCTCGAACCCGCGCTCCCGCGCGATGATCGCCGCGTACCCGATCCTGCAGCCCGCCCTGGAGAAGATCAGCGCCCGGATCGCGGTCAGCGAGTACGCCCGCCGGACCCTGGTCGAGCACCTGGGCGGCGACGCGGTCGTCATCCCGAACGGCGTCGACATCGGCTTCTTCGACAACGCCGAGGCGAAAGCCGAGTGGCAGGGCGACACGATCGGCTTCATAGGGCGCATCGACGAGCCCCGTAAGGGCCTGCCGGTCCTGATGAAGGCCCTGCCCAAGATCCTCGCCGAGCGGCCCGCGACGAGGCTGCTGGTGGCCGGGCGCGGCGACGAGGAGGAAGCCGTGGCCTCGCTGCCCGTCGGCATGAGGCGGCAGGTCGAGTTCCTGGGCATGGTCAGCGACGAGGACAAGGCACGGCTGCTGCGGAGCGTCGACCTGTACGTGGCCCCCAACACCGGCGGGGAGAGCTTCGGCATCATCCTCGTCGAGGCGATGTCGGCGGGCGCGCCGGTGCTCGCATCGGACCTGGACGCCTTCGCCCAGGTGCTGGACCAGGGCGCCGCCGGCGAACTCTTCGCCAACGAGGACGCGGACGCACTGGCCACGGCGGCGGTCCGCCTCCTGGGCGACCCGGGCCGCCGGGAGGAACTGCGAGCCCGGGGCAGTGCCCATGTACGCCGGTTCGACTGGTCGACGGTCGGATCGGACATCCTGGCGGTCTACGAGACGGTGACGGACGGGGCGGCGTCGGTGGCGGCGGACGAGAGGCCGGGCTTCCGGGCGAGGTTCGGGCTGGCCCGGGACTGATTCGGGCTGGCCCGGGACTGATTGGGGAACAGCCCCGCCGCAGGCGGCGCGCCCCCACCGGTAGCCTTGCCGCCCGTGACCGTAACCCTCATCTGGATCGTCGTCGCCCTCGTCGCGATCGGCCTGTACCTGAGCTGGACCGCCGGGCGGCTCGACCGGCTGCACTCCCGTATCGACGCCGCCCGCGCCGCGCTCGACGCCCAGTTGCTGCGCCGCGCCTCGGTCACCCAGGAGCTCGCCACCTCCGGCGTGCTCGATCCGGCCGCGTCGATCGTGCTGTACGAGGCCGCGCACGCCGCCCGTCAGGCGGAGGAGGACCACCGCGAGGTCGCCGAGAGCGAGCTCAGTGCCGCGCTGCGGGCGGTCTTCGGCGAGGCCGCGCAGGTCGAGGCGGTACGAGCGGTCCCGGGCGGCGAGGATGCCGCGGGCGAGCTCGCCCAGGCCGTACGCCGCGTTCCGATGGCGCGCCGCTTCCACAACGACGCCGTACGCGCCGCCCGCGCCCTGCGTCGTCACCGCACGGTCCGCTGGTTCCGGCTGGCCGGCCACGCACCGTTCCCGCTGGCCTTCGAGATGGACGACGAGCCGCCGTCCGCCCTGGCGGACCGCCCGGGCAGCTGACCCTCCCCGAGCACCTGCACCTGAGCACCCGCACCTGAGCTTCGAAAACGATCCACCGGCTGTTCATTGGCCCTTGCAGTGGACTGGTCCGCGCATGTTCCATCGGTGAGGCACTACTACGTCGTCACCGAGTGAGGTCCACCCGTGTCCAGCACGCTTCCCACCACCCCGCAGGCCCCCGAGACCGGCACCGCGCGCGTCAAGCGCGGAATGGCCGAGCAGCTCAAGGGCGGTGTGATCATGGATGTGGTCAACGCCGAGCAGGCGAAGACAGCCGAGGACGCGGGCGCCGTGGCCGTCATGGCCCTGGAGCGGGTCCCCGCCGACATCCGCAAGGACGGCGGCGTGGCCCGGATGTCCGACCCCACCATGATCGAAGAGATCATCGACGCCGTCTCCATCCCGGTCATGGCCAAGTCCCGGATCGGCCACTTCGTCGAGGCCCAGGTGCTGCAGTCCCTCGGCGTCGACTACATCGACGAGTCCGAGGTGCTGACCCCGGCCGACGAGGTCAACCACTCCGACAAGTGGGCCTTCACCACCCCCTTCGTGTGTGGCGCCACCAACCTGGGTGAGGCCCTGCGCCGTATCGCCGAGGGCGCGGCCATGATCCGCTCCAAGGGCGAGGCCGGCACCGGCAACGTCGTCGAGGCCGTCCGCCACCTGCGCCAGATCAAGAACGAGATCGCCAGGCTGCGCGGCTTCGACAACAACGAGCTGTACGCCGCCGCCAAGGAGCTCCGCGCCCCGTACGAGCTGGTCAAGGAGGTCTCCGAGCTGGGCAAGCTGCCGGTGGTCCTCTTCTCCGCCGGTGGCGTCGCCACCCCCGCCGACGCCGCTCTGATGCGTCAGCTCGGCGCCGAAGGCGTCTTCGTGGGCTCCGGCATCTTCAAGTCGGGCGACCCCGCCAAGCGCGCCGCGGCCATCGTGAAGGCCACCACCTTCTACGACGACCCCAAGATCATCGCGGACGCGTCCCGCAACCTCGGCGAGGCCATGGTCGGCATCAACTGCGACACCCTGCCCGAGACCGAGCGCTACGCGAACCGAGGCTGGTAATGACCACTCCCGGCTCCCCTGTGATCGGAGTTCTCGCTCTGCAGGGCGACGTACGGGAGCACCTGATCGCCCTGGCCGCGGCCGACGCTGTGGCCAGGCCGGTCAGGCGCCCCGAGGAACTCGCCGAGGTCGACGGCCTGGTCATCCCCGGCGGCGAGTCCACCACCATGTCCAAGCTCGCGGCGCTCTTCGGCATGACGGAGCCGCTGCGCGAGCGGATCGCTGCGGGCATGCCCGTCTACGGCACCTGTGCCGGGCTGATCATGGTCGCCGACAAGATCCTGGACCCGCGTTCGGGCCAGGAGACGCTCGGCGGCATCGACATGATCGTCCGCCGCAATGCCTTCGGCCGGCAGAACGAGTCCTTCGAGGCGGCCGTAGAGGTCGCGGGCGTGGCCGACGGACCGGTCGAGGGTGTCTTCATCCGCGCCCCGTGGGTGGAGTCGGTCGGCGCCGAGGTCGAGGTGCTCGCCGAGCACGACGGTCACATCGTCGCCGTACGGCAGGGCAGTGTCCTGGCCACTTCGTTCCACCCCGAACTCACCGGCGATCACCGGATGCACGGTCTGTTTGTGGACATGGTGCGCGCCGCCGGGTGACGTCGTCCCGGTAGGATCTCTGCCGAACGCAGCAGGAATGGGTTACGCGAAGGAGACAGGCAGATGTCCGGCCACTCTAAATGGGCTACGACGAAGCACAAGAAGGCCGTGATCGATGCCAAGCGCGGCAAGCTCTTCGCGAAGCTGATCAAGAACATCGAGGTCGCGGCCCGCACCGGCGGCGCCGATGTCGAGGGTAACCCGACCCTCTTCGACGCCATCCAGAAGGCGAAGAAGAGCTCGGTCCCGAACAAGAACATCGACTCCGCGGTCAAGCGTGGCGCGGGTCTCGAAGCCGGCGGCGCCGACTACGAGACGATCATGTACGAGGGCTACGGCCCCAACGGCGTCGCCGTCCTCATCGAGTGCCTCACGGACAACCGCAACCGCGCGGCCTCCGACGTTCGCGTCGCGATGACCCGCAACGGCGGCTCGATGGCCGACCCCGGCTCGGTCTCGTACCTCTTCAACCGCAAGGGCGTTGTCATCGTCCCCAAGGGTGAGCTCTCCGAGGACGACGTTCTCGGCGCCGTCCTCGACGCGGGCGCCGAAGAGGTCAACGACCTCGGTGAGTCCTTCGAGGTGCTCAGCGAGGCCACTGACCTGGTCGCGGTGCGCACCGCGCTCCAGGAGGCCGGCATCGACTACGACTCGGCCGAGGCCAACTTCGTCCCGACCATGCAGGTCGAGTTGGAGGAAGATGGCGCACGCAAGATCTTCAAGCTGATCGACGCGCTCGAGGACAGCGACGACGTGCAGAACGTCTTCGCCAACTTCGACGTCCCGGACGAGATCATGGAGAAGGTCGACGCCTGACAGGCAGTCAAGCGGCGGGCCGACGGGACACACCCCGTCGGCCCGCCGCTTTGTCAGTGGCACCGGTTAGCCTGACGACCGCGACCATCAATTGAGAAGGCACGACGGCGAGTGACCACCTCCGCGAGAGCGGCGGCGGTTCAGCCGCAAGGAGGGGGGCGGGGTGCGCGTACTGGGGGTGGACCCGGGGCTGACGCGTTGCGGCGTCGGCGTGGTCGAGGGCGTCGCCGGCCGTCCCCTGACCATGCTCGGCGTTGGTGTCGTACGAACCCCGGCGGACGCCGAGTTGGGCCAAAGGCTCGTCGCCGTCGAGCAGGGCATCGAGCAGTGGCTGGACGAGCACCGGCCCGAATTCGTCGCGGTGGAGCGGGTGTTCAGCCAGCACAATGTGCGCACCGTCATGGGCACCGCGCAGGCCAGCGCGATCGCCATGCTCTGCGCGACCCGGCGCGGCATCCCGGTCGCCCTGCATACGCCCAGCGAGGTCAAGGCCGCCGTCACCGGCACCGGCCGGGCCGACAAGGCGCAGGTCGGGGCGATGGTCACCCGGCTGCTGCGGCTGGATGCCCCGCCCAAGCCCGCCGACGCCGCGGACGCTCTCGCCCTCGCCATCTGTCACATCTGGCGTGCGCCCGCGCAGCGTCGCCTCCAGCAAGCCGTCGCCGCACATCGCACCGTGCACGCACCGAAGGGCCGTACCGCATGATCGCCTTTGTGAGCGGCCCGGTCGCCGCCCTCGCCCCCACCACCGCGGTCATCGAGGTCGGCGGGGTCGGCATGGCCATCCAGTGCACCCCGAACACCCTCTCCGAGCTCCGTATCGGCAAGGAGGCCAAGCTCGCCACCTCCCTTGTCGTACGTGAGGACTCGCTGACGCTTTACGGCTTCGCGGGCGACGACGAGCGCCAGGTCTTCGAGCTGCTGCAGACCGCGAGCGGCGTCGGACCGCGCCTCGCCCAGGCCATGCTCGCCGTGCACACCCCGGATGCCCTGCGTCTCGCCGTCGCCACCGGTGACGAGAAGGCTCTGACAGCGGTGCCGGGCATCGGCAAGAAGGGTGCCCAGAAGCTGCTGCTCGAACTGAAGGACCGGCTGGGCGAACCGGTCGGCGGGCACATCGGCAGGCAGGGCATCGGTACCGCCGCGACGGCTCCGAGAGCATGGCGCGACCAGTTGCACGCCGCGCTGATCGGCCTTGGCTACGCCCCCCGCGAGGCGGACGAGGCGGTCGCGGCCGTCGCCCCGCAGGCCGAGGCCGCCGTGGAAGCACCTCCGGTGGGCCAGCTCCTCAAGGCTGCCCTGCAGACCCTGAACCGCACCCGCTGACTCCAGCCATCGACGCGCGAGGCAATCCACTGTGAACTGGGACGACACCGCACCGACGACCGAAGACATCGCCGCAGAGCGGCTTGTCGGCGCTTGTGCCGACGGCGAGGACCAGGCGGTCGAGGCGGCGCTGCGGCCGAAGTCGCTGGTCGAGTTCGTCGGCCAGGAACGGGTCCGGGAGCAGCTGGACCTGGTCCTGAAGGCGGCCCTCGCCCGTGGCGCGACCGCCGACCATGTCCTGCTCTCCGGCGCCCCCGGCCTCGGCAAGACCACCCTGTCCATGATCATCGCGGCGGAGATGAACGCCCCGATCCGGATCACCTCCGGCCCGGCCATCCAGCACGCCGGTGATCTGGCCGCGATCCTGTCCTCGCTCCAGGAGGGTGAGGTTCTCTTCCTCGACGAGATCCACCGGATGTCGCGGCCCGCCGAGGAGATGCTCTACATGGCCATGGAGGACTTCCGGGTCGACGTGATCGTCGGCAAGGGCCCGGGAGCCACCGCCATTCCCCTGGAGCTGCCGCCGTTCACCCTGGTGGGCGCCACGACCCGGGCCGGGCTGCTGCCGCCGCCGCTGCGCGACCGCTTCGGCTTCACGGCGCACATGGAGTTCTACGAGCCCGCGGAGCTGGAGCGCGTGATCCACCGCTCGGCACAGCTTCTCGACGTCGACATAGAGGCCGACGGAGCCGCCGAGATCGCCGGACGCTCCCGCGGCACGCCCCGTATCGCCAACCGGCTGCTGCGCCGCGTCCGTGACTACGCCCAGGTCAAGGTGGACGGCCTGATCACCCGCGAGGTGGCTGCCGCCGCCCTGAAGGTCTACGAGGTCGACGCCCGCGGACTCGACCGCCTTGACCGTGCCGTCCTCCAGGCGCTGCTGAAGCTCTTCGGCGGCGGTCCGGTGGGACTGTCGACGCTCGCGGTGGCCGTGGGGGAGGAGCGTGAGACCGTCGAGGAGGTGGCCGAGCCCTTCCTGGTACGGGAGGGGCTGCTGGCCCGCACGCCGCGCGGCCGGGTCGCCACCCCCGCTGCCTGGGCCCACCTCGGCCTCGTACCGCCTCAGCAGACCTCGGGTGCAAACGGACAGCAGGGCCTCTTCGGGGCGTGACGGCGCGGATACTCGCCGGGCCAGGAACCTCGGTGGGATGCTGGGCGTTGTTCCATTGATGCGGACTCGCTTAGACTCCGCCGATGCCGCCCTTCCAGGTCGGCGTGCCCACCCCCGTAGATCAGGCCGTTCATACCGCGCGGTCGTGCGAAGGAATTCCGCCCCGTGAATATCTTGACCCTCCTCCCCTTTATCGTGCTCATCGGGGCCATGTTCCTGATGACCCGCTCCGCCAAGAAGAAGCAGCACGCGGCCGCGCAGATGCGTGACCAGATGCAGCCCGGTACCGGCGTGCGGACCATCGGCGGCTTGTACGCCACCGTCAAGGAGGTCAACCACGACACGGTTCTCCTCGAAGCCGCTCCCGGCGTGCACCTGGTGTTCGCCAAGAACTCGATCGGGGCGGTGCTCGACGACGAGGAGTACAACCGCCTCGTGCACGGCGAGGGCGATCTCAAGGCTGACGGTCCCATCGTTCCCGACGACGCTTCCTCGCTGACCGAGGCCGCCGACCCCTCGGACGACGCCAAGATCGACCTCGGCAAGAAGCCGGAGTCCGACGACGCCGAGCCCGAGGACACCGAGGCCGCAGACGCCGAGCCGAAGGATGCCGAGGCCAAGAACGGCAAGGCCGACGGCGAGACCGACGCGAAGTAGCCATGGTCGGGGACCGCGCAGGCGCCCACCGGTGCCCGGCGGTCCCCCGGTCGTGTTGAATTCTGCGGGGGCAGGTCCCCACAACACTTCGTGGCCGCCCCGGCGCACACCCGGCGCGGGGCGGTTGGACAGGGAGAAACGAGAAGGTGGCAGCACCGAATAGGGGCCGAAGGCCCGCGGGGGCTCAGGGAAGGCCGGGGCGCGCCCTGGCTCTGATCCTGATCGCCATGGTCGCGCTCACGGGCGGGATGTTCTGGGCGGGTCAGCTCACACCGCGCCTGGGTATCGACCTGGCAGGCGGTACGACCATCACGCTCAAGGCCAAGAGCCAGCCCGGCCAAGAGGACGCCGTCAACGAGACCAACATGAACACGGCGGTCGGCATCATCGAACGCCGCGTCAATGGTCTGGGCGTCTCCGAGGCCGAGGTCCAGACTCAGGGCAAAGACAACATCATCGTCAACATCCCCAGGGGCACGAACTCCCAGCAGGCCCGTGAGCAGGTCGGCACGACCGCCCAGCTCTACTTCCGGCCAGTGCTGACGGTCGCCGCCGGTACTCCCACCGCTCCCCAGCCCAAGCCGAGCGCCTCGCCGTCCGGCAAGGCCAAGGACGGCAAGGCGAAGGAGACGGGCAAGCCGACGGCAGGCGCCCCGTCCGGCACCCCGACGGCCACGCCGACCACGCAGGGCCGCGCGGTGACCGACGCCCTCAAGGCGCCGAAGCCGACCCCGACGCCCTCCGGTTCGGCCAAGACCTCCGAGAAGCCGAAGCCGACCCCCTCCGGGGACACGGCGGGCGCCGACAAGCTGCAGAAGCAGTTCCTGGCGCTCGACTGCACGAACGAGAAGGCCCGCGCCGCCGCCGGTGACAACGTCAAGCCCAGCGACACCACGGTCGCCTGTGGCAAGAACTCCGACGGCCAGTGGGAGAAGTACGTTCTCGGCCCGGCCGAGGTGGACGGCAAGGACGTCGACGACGCCAAGGGCGTGCTGGATCAGCGGCGTGGCCAGTGGATCGTCACCATGGACTTCACGGACAAGGGCTCCAAGAAGTTCCAGAAGATCACCAGCCGGCTGTCGCAGCAGCAGCCCCCGATGAACCAGTTCGCCATCGTGCTGGACGGCGAAGTCGTCTCGGCGCCCTCCGTACGGCAGACGCTGAGCGCCAACGCCGAGATCTCCGGCAGCTTCACCCAGCAGTCCGCGCAGGATCTCGGCAACATCCTGTCGTACGGCGCGCTCCCGCTCTCCTTCGAGGAGCAGAGCGTCCAGACCGTCTCCGCCGCCCTCGGCGGCGAGCAGCTCCGGGCGGGCCTCATCGCCGGTGCGATCGGCCTGGCGCTCGTCATCATCTACCTGGTCGCGTACTACCGCGGCCTCGCGATGATCGCGATCCTCAGCCTCATGGTCTCGGCGATCCTGACGTACGTGATCATGGCTCTGCTCGGCCCGGGCATCGGCTTCGCCCTGAACCTGCCCGCGGTGTGTGGTGCCATCGTCGCGATCGGTATCACCGCGGACTCGTTCATCGTGTACTTCGAGAGAATCCGCGACGAGATCCGCGAGGGCCGTACGCTGCGGCCCGCCGTCGAGCGCGCCTGGCCGCGCGCCCGGCGCACCATCCTGGTCTCCGACTTCGTGTCGTTCCTTGCCGCCGCGGTGCTCTTCATCGTCACCGTCGGCAAGGTCCAGGGCTTCGCGTTCACACTCGGTCTGACCACCGTGCTCGACGTGGTCGTGGTGTTCCTCTTCACCAAGCCGGTCATGACCCTGCTCGCCCGCAAGAAGTTCTTCGCGGACGGTCACCCGTGGTCCGGACTGGACCCGAAGCGGCTCGGTGCCAAGCCCCCGCTGCGCCGCTCCCGTCGCGCCTCCGCCCCCACCGACCCGAAGGAGGCGTGAGATGTCGCGACTTGGCACTCTCGGCGCCCGTCTCTACCGAGGCGAGGTCGGCTACGACTTCGTCGCCAAGCGGAAGATCTGGTACGGGGTTTCGATCCTGATCACCATCACGGCCATCGTCGGCCTGGCGGTGCAGGGTCTGAACCTGGGTATCGAGTTCAAGGGTGGCGCCGTCTTCACCACCCCCAAGACGAGCGTCTCCGTCAGCCAGGCCCAGACGTACGCCAAAGAGGCTTCCGGCCATGAGGCGATCGTCCAGAAGCTCGGCAGCGGCGGTCTGCGGATCCAGGTGAGCGAGCTCAACCAGACCGAGGCGAACAAGGTCAGCAAGCAGCTCTCCGAGGACCTGAAGGTCCCGATGGAGAACGCCGAGATCGTCGGCCCCAGCTGGGGCGAGCAGATCGCCAACAAGGCGTGGACCGGCCTCGCCGTCTTCATGCTGCTGGTGGTCATCTATCTGGCGATCGCCTTCGAGTGGCGGATGGCCATCGCCGCCCTGGTCGCGCTGGTCCACGACCTCACGATCACCATCGGTATCTACGCACTCGTGGGCTTCGAGGTCACACCGGGCACCGTGATCGGTCTGCTGACCATCCTCGGTTACTCCCTCTACGACACCGTCGTCGTCTTCGACGGTCTCAAGGAGGGCTCGAAGGACATCACCAAGCAGACGCGGTACACCTACAGCGAGATCGCCAACCGCAGTCTCAACGGCACGCTGGTGCGTTCCATCAACACCACTGTCGTCGCGCTGCTGCCGGTCGCGGGCCTGCTCTTCATCGGTGGCGGCGTCCTCGGCGCGGGCATGCTCAACGACATCTCGCTGTCGCTGTTCGTCGGCCTCGCGGCCGGTGCGTACTCCTCGATCTTCATCGCCACACCACTCGTCGCCGACCTCAAGGAGCGCGAGCCGCAGATGAAGGCCCTGAAGAAGCGGGTGCTCGCCAAGCGCGCGAAGGCAGCCGCCGAGGGCGCGTCGGCGGAGGACTCCGGTGAGCCGGTGGATTCGGTGACGGGAGACGTGGCTCCGGCCGGCGCCGTCGTGGGCCCCCGCGGCAACCGTGGCCGTGGCCGTCCGTCGGGCAGGCGCCGATGACCGTCTCGGAGCTGCTGATCAGCCGCATCCGTGACGTCCCGGACTATCCGAAGCCGGGGGTGATGTTCAAGGACATCACGCCCCTGCTCGCGGACCCGGCGGCCTTCACGGTCCTCACCGACGCACTCGCGGAGCTGTGCGAGCGCTGCGAGGCCACGAAGATCGTCGGACTTGAGGCGCGCGGCTTCATCCTGGGCGCACCCGTGGCCGTCCGGGCCGGGCTCGGCTTCGTTCCCGTACGCAAGGCGGGCAAGCTCCCCGGAGCGACGCTCTCGCAGGCGTACGAGCTGGAGTACGGCAGCGCCGAGATCGAGGTGCACGCCGAGGACCTGCGGGCGGGCGACCGCGTCATGGTCATCGACGACGTCCTCGCCACCGGCGGCACCGCCGAGGCCTCGCTGGAGCTCATCCGGCGAGCCGGAGCCGATGTCGCGGGCGTCGCGGTCCTGATGGAGCTGGGCTTCCTCGGCGGCCGAGCCCGTCTGGAGTCCGCGCTGCGCGGGGCTCCGCTGGAGGCACTGCTCACGTTCTGACCCACCGAGAGCCGATCGGCCAAGGGCGCCCCGGGATCTTTCCGGGGCGCCCTTTCGCGGAAAGGGCACGTCCCCGGTCCCGCCGCACGCCGCTGTGAGGGCAGGGCACACAGGGACTCGTGAGCACCAGAACTCCGAGGTCGATACCATGGCTTCTCCGGGCCTGACCCGGGGGACCCGGAACCGCACGAGGAGCGCTCTTGCCAGACGAGGCCCAGCCCGCCGCCGCGCAGCCCGGCCAGCACGCCGACAAGGCCGCGGCAGCCCCTGTCACGCCCGAGAACAGGCCGGCCGAGAAGCAGAAGCCGGCAGTGCCCGTGCGGAGCGAGACGGGCGTCCCCCCGGCCGAGGTGCCCCAGCCACCGCTGGGAGGTGCCCCCAGGGGGAGTTCCAACGGTGCGGCCCCCGTCCCGGCCTCCCTGCCGACGTCGTCCACCCCCAGGCCCACGCCCGCCGCCGTCCCCCGGACCGGTGGCTCGTCGAACCGTGTGCGCGCCCGCCTGGCCCGCCTGGGCGTCCAGCGTTCCTCCCCGTACAACCCCGTCCTGGAGCCGCTGCTGCGGATAGTGCGCAGCAACGACCCGAAGATTGAGACGTCCACGCTGCGTCAGGTCGAGCGCGCCTACCAGGTCGCCGAGCGCTGGCACCGCGGCCAGAAGCGCAAGAGCGGCGACCCGTACATCACGCATCCGCTCGCCGTCACGACGATCCTCGCCGAGCTCGGCATGGACCCGGCGACGCTGATGGCGGGGCTGCTGCACGACACCGTCGAGGACACCGAGTACGGCCTGGACACGCTCCGCCGCGACTTCGGCGACCAGGTGGCCCTGCTCGTCGACGGCGTCACCAAGCTCGACAAGGTCAAGTTCGGCGAGGCCGCGCAGGCCGAGACCGTACGCAAGATGGTCGTCGCGATGGCCAAGGACCCCCGTGTCCTGGTCATCAAGCTCGCCGACCGGCTGCACAACATGCGCACGATGCGCTATCTCAAGCGGGAGAAGCAGGAGAAGAAGGCCCGCGAGACCCTTGAGATCTACGCGCCCCTGGCCCACCGGCTGGGCATGAACACCATCAAGTGGGAGCTGGAGGACCTCGCCTTCGCGATCCTCTACCCCAAGATGTACGACGAGATCGTGCGGCTCGTGGCCGAGCGGGCGCCCAAGCGCGACGAGTACCTCGCCATAGTGACCGACGAGGTCCAGTCCGATCTGCGTGCCGCCCGTATCAAGGCCACCGTCACCGGACGGCCGAAGCACTACTACAGCGTCTACCAGAAGATGATCGTCCGCGGCCGGGACTTCGCGGAGATCTACGACCTGGTGGGCATCCGTGTCCTCGTCGACACCGTCCGCGACTGCTATGCGGCGCTCGGCACGGTCCACGCGCGATGGAATCCGGTTCCCGGCCGGTTCAAGGACTACATCGCGATGCCCAAGTTCAACATGTACCAGTCGCTGCACACCACGGTGATCGGTCCCAACGGCAAGCCCGTCGAGCTGCAGATCCGCACCTTCGACATGCACCGCCGCGCCGAGTACGGCATCGCCGCGCACTGGAAGTACAAGCAGGAGACCGTCGCGGGCACCTCGAAGGTCCGCACCGACGTGCCCAAGGCGGGCAAGGGCACCGCCGGCCAGGACACAGTCAACGACATGGCGTGGCTGCGCCAGCTCCTGGACTGGCAGAAGGAGACCGAGGACCCCAGCGAGTTCCTGGAGTCCCTTCGCTTCGACCTCTCTCGCAACGAGGTCTTCGTCTTCACCCCGAAGGGCGACGTCATAGCGCTTCCGGCGGGGGCCACCCCCGTCGACTTCGCCTACGCCGTCCATACCGAGGTCGGCCACCGGACCATAGGAGCGCGGGTCAACGGGCGGCTCGTGCCGCTCGAATCGACCCTCGACAACGGCGACCTGGTCGAGGTGTTCACCTCCAAGGCCGAAGGCGCCGGCCCCTCGCGCGACTGGCTCGGCTTCGTCAAGTCGCCGCGGGCCCGCAACAAGATCCGCGCCTGGTTCTCCAAGGAGCGCCGCGAGGAGGCGATCGAACACGGCAAGGACGCCATCGCGCGGGCCATGCGCAAGCAGAACCTGCCGATCCAGCGCATCCTCACCGGCGACTCCCTCGTCACACTGGCGCACGAGATGCGCTACCCCGACATCTCTTCCCTGTACGCCGCGATCGGCGAGGGCCATGTGGCCGCGCAGGGCGTCGTACAGAAGCTCGTGCAGGCCATGGGCGGCGAAGAGGCCGCCAACGAGGACATCGCCGAGAGCACACCGCCCTCGCGCAGCCGCTCCAAGCGCCGAGCCAACGCCGACCCCGGTGTGGTCGTCAAGGGCGTCGAGGACGTCTGGGTCAAACTGGCCCGCTGCTGTACGCCCGTCCCCGGCGACCCCATCATCGGCTTCGTCACGCGCGGCAGTGGCGTATCGGTTCACCGTGCGGACTGCGTCAACGTCGACTCGCTCTCGCAGCAGCCGGAGCGCATCCTCGACGTCGAGTGGGCCCCGACCCAGTCCTCGGTCTTCCTCGTCGCCATCCAGGTCGAGGCGCTGGACCGGTCCAGGCTGCTCTCGGACGTCACGAGGGTCCTGTCCGACCAGCACGTCAACATCCTGTCCGCGGCCGTCCAGACCTCCCGCGACCGGGTGGCCACCTCGCGCTTCACGTTCGAGATGGGCGACCCGAAGCACCTCGGGCACGTACTGAAGGCCGTACGGGGCGTGGAGGGCGTCTACGACGTCTACCGGGTCACCTCGGCGCGACGCCCGTAACGCCCGCCGCCGCAGCGCAGAGAAGGGCCCCCTGTACGACGTGACGTACAGGGGGCCCTTTCACACGGCTTTCAGCCGCCGAACTCCTCCAGGCCCTTCAGCGCCTGGTCCAGCAGCGCCTGCCGGCCTTCCAGTTCCTTGGCGAGCTTGTCGGCCTTGGTGTTGTTGCCAGCCGCACGCGCCGCGTCGATCTGCCCGCGCAGCTTGTCCACGGCCGCCTGAAGCTGACCCGTCAGACCCTCGGCACGCGCACGCGCCTCCGGGTTCGTCCGGCGCCACTCGGTCTCCTCGGACTCCTGCAGCGCCCGCTCCACCGCGTGCATCCGGCCCTCGACCTTGGGACGGGCGTCCCGCGGTACATGGCCGATGGCCTCCCAGCGCTCGTTGATGGCCCGGAAGGCGGCTCGCGCGGCCTTCAGGTCCGTCACCGGCACCAGCTTCTCGGCCTCGGCGGCGAGCTCCTCCTTGAGCTTGAGGTTCTCGCCCTGCTCGGCGTCCCGCTCGGCGAAGACCTCGCCGCGGGCGGCGAAGAAGACGTCCTGGGCACCGCGAAAACGGTTCCACAGATCGTCCTCGGCCTCGCGCTGGGCGCGGCCCGCGGCCTTCCACTCCGCCATCAGCTCGCGGTAGCGGGCGGCCGTCGTGCCCCAGTCCGTGGAGCCCGACAGCGACTCGGCCTCGGCGACCAGCTTCTCCTTGGCCTTACGGGCCTCCTCGCGCTGAGCGTCCAGCGAGGCGAAGTGCGCCTTGCGGCGCTTGGAGAACGCCGAGCGGGCGTGCGAGAAGCGGTGCCACAGCTCGTCGTCGGACTTCCGGTCGAGCCGGGGAAGGCCCTTCCAGGTGTCCACCAGCGCCCGCAGCCGCTCACCGGCCGCCCGCCACTGCTCGCTCTGCGCCAGCTCCTCAGCCTCGGTGACCAGGGCCTCCTTGGCGTGGCGGGCCTCGTCGTTCTGCTTCGCCTTCTGGACCTTGCGCTCCTCGCGGCGCTTGTCGACCAGGGCCACCAGCGCGTCGAGCCGCTTGCTCAGCGCATCGAGATCACCCACGGCATGATGCTCGTCCAGCTGCCGGCGCAGATGGTCGATGGCGGTCTGGGCATCCTTGGCCGAGAGATCGGTGGTCTTCACCCGCCGCTCGAGGAGGCCGATCTCGACCACCAAGCCCTCGTACTTGCGCTCGAAGTAGGCCAGCGCCTCCTCGGGAGTACCGGCCTGCCACGATCCGACGACCTTCTCGCCATCGGCTGTACGCACGTACACGGTGCCCGTCTCATCGACACGGCCCCATGGGTCGCTGCTCACAGCGCCTCCTCCACATGATGCCTGCGAGGGGGTTCGCCCCCCGGGCATCCTCCACAGTTTCCCGGACGGGCCGCGCCCGCCCTCCACAGCGCGACAATCCGGTGCGCGCTGCACACCGCCCAATCTAGGCGACCCGCCGCCCGGCTGTCCGCACTCAGCGCGGCCGAAATTCCCCGGCTCACGCCTTCGGGACGGCCGCCTTCTCAATGGTGACGGCCTTCTTGGGGGCCCCGTCCTTGGCGCCGCCCGCCACGCCGTCCTTCGCCACGCTCTGTACGGCCTTGAGGCCCGCGGCGTCCATGGTCCCGAACGGTGTGTAGCTCGGCGGCAGCTTGGAATCCTTGTAGACGAGGAAGAACTGGCTGCCTCCGGAGTGCGGCTGGCCGGTATTGGCCATCGCCACGGTCCCCGCGGGATAGGTCACGGTGCCGTCGGCACCCGCCTTGCCCAGCGCGGTCAGATTCTCGTCCGGGATCGTGTAGCCCGGCCCGCCCGTGCCGTCGCCCTTCGGGTCTCCGCACTGCAGCACGAAGATCCCCTCCGTGGTCAGCCGGTGGCACTTCGTTCCGTTGAAGTAGCCCTTGTCCGCGAGCGACTTGAACGAGTTCACGGTGTGCGGGGTCTTGGCCGCGTCCATCGCAATCTTGACGGCGCCCTGGTTCGTAGTGAGCTCCATCGAGTACTTCGCCTTTTTGTCGATCGACATGGCGGGCTCGGGGGAGGCGCTCTCGCTCTGGGTAGGGGCGGCGCTGGGGGACTGGCTGTCGCCCGCAGCGCCGTCGGCCTTCGTGTCGTCGTCGGACAGCCCGATCGAGGCATAGGCGGCGGCGCCCGCGGCGAGCACCACGGCGAGCACGGCCGAGACGATCGTGTACCGCTGCTTCTTCTTCCGGGACTGGGCCCGACGCTGCTGCTGGCGCTCGAACTTCTCCCTGGCGAGCTGCCGCCGCCGCTGATCGCTGGTGACCACCGGTGTTCTCCTTGTACGTCGCGTGATGCCGACCGGTCGAGTGTGACCCGTACCGTATACGGGTTGGCTGTGCGAGCAGCACCGCCGGTAGGCTCTGATCTGCTGCTCTCCACCACCACACCGAGGACGATCGTGCTTATTGCCGGGTTCCCCGCCGGGGCCTGGGGGACCAACTGTTACCTGGTCGCCCCGGCCGCAGGTGAGGAGTGCGTGATCATCGACCCGGGCCACCAGGCCACCGAAGGCGTCGAGGAAGCACTCAAGAAGCATCGGCTCAAGCCCGTCGCCGTCGTCCTCACCCATGGCCACATCGACCATGTCGCCTCAGTCGTCCCGGTGTGCGGGGCGCATGACGTACCGGCGTGGATCCACCCCGCGGACCGGTACATGATGAGCGACCCGGAGAAGGCCCTGGGCCTGTCGATCGGCATGCCTCTCATGGGCGAGCTGACCGTGGGGGAGCCGGACGACGTCAAGGAGCTGGCCGACGGCGCGAAGCTGCGTCTCGCCGGTCTGGACTTCTCGGTCGCGCATGCGCCCGGCCATACCAAGGGGTCGGTGACCTTCCAGATGCCCGAGGCCGATGACATCCCGTCGGTCTTCTTCTCGGGCGATCTGCTGTTCGCCGGCTCCATCGGACGCACGGATCTGCCCGGCGGCGACCACGCCGAGATTCTCGAGTCGCTGGCGCGTGTGTGCCTGCCGCTCGACGACTCGACCGTGGTGCTGTCCGGCCACGGCCCCCAGACGACCATCGGCCGCGAGCGTGCCGCCAACCCGTATCTGCGGGACGTGGCCGCCGGCCTCGGGAGCACGAGTGCTCCCCGACGAGGAATGTGACGAGAGTTTCCGTGAGCACCTTTCAGGCCCCCAAGGGCACGTACGACCTGATCCCGCCGGACTCGGCGAAGTATCTCGCGGTGCGTGAGGCCATCGCCGAGCCGCTGAAGAACTCCGGCTACGGCTATGTCGAGACGCCCGGCTTCGAGAACGTCGAGCTGTTCTCGCGCGGCGTCGGCGAGTCGACCGACATCGTCTCCAAGGAGATGTACGCCTTCGAGACCAGGGGCGGCGACAAGCTGGCGCTGCGCCCCGAAGGCACGGCGTCCGTCCTGCGCGCGGCGCTGGAGGCCAACCTGCACAAGCTCGGCAACCTGCCGGTCAAGCTCTGGTACTCCGGCTCGTACTACCGCTACGAGCGCCCGCAGAAGGGCCGCTACAGGCACTTCTCGCAGGTCGGCGCCGAGGCGATCGGGGCGGAGGACCCGGCGCTCGACGCCGAGTTGATCATCCTGGCCGACCAGGCCTACCGCTCGCTCGGACTGAGCCAGTTCCGCATCCTGCTCAACTCCCTGGGCGACAAGGAGTGCCGGCCCGTCTACCGGGACGCCCTGCAGGGCTTCCTGCGCGGGCTGGAGCTGGACGAGGACACGCGGCGCCGCGTCGAGATCAACCCCCTGCGGGTCCTCGACGACAAGCGGGCCGTGGTCCAGAAGCAGCTGGTGGGTGCGCCGATGCTGCGCGACTACCTGTGCGACGCGTGCAAGGCGTACCACGAAGAGGTGCGCGAGCTGCTGGCCGCGGCGGGGGTGGCCTACCAGGACGACGAGAAGCTGGTGCGCGGCCTCGACTACTACACGCGCACGACCTTCGAGTTCGTCCACGACGGTCTCGGCTCGCAGTCCGCGGTGGGCGGCGGCGGCCGCTACGACGGCCTCTCCGAGATGATCGGCGGCCCGGCGCTCCCGTCGGTCGGCTGGGCGCTCGGCGTGGACCGTACGGTGCTGGCGCTGGAGGCGGAGGGCATCGAGCTCGAACTGCCCCCCACCACGAGTGTGTTCGCGATCCCGGTCGGCGAGGAGGCGCGGCGGGTGCTGTTCGGCCTCGTCACGCAGCTGCGCAGGGCGGGTGTCGCGACAGACTTCTCGTACGGAGGCAAGGGCCTCAAGGGTGCGATGAAGAGTGCCAACCGCTCGGGGGCGAGGTTCACGATCGTGGCGGGTGAGCGGGATCTCGCGGAGGGGGTCGTCCAGCTGAAGGACATGCAGGCCGGCGAGCAGTCACCGGTGGCGCTTGCGGACGTCATCGACACGGTGCGGGCCCGCCTGCGCTGAGGTGGGTCTTTCCCCACCCGGCCCCTTCCCGTAACCAAGGGGCCCCTGCCCCTGGCCCGCCGTAGGCGGCCTTCGGCCGCATGTCCTCAAACGCCGGAGGGGCTGAAATTCAGCCCCTCCGGCATTTGAGGAGTGGGGTCTGGGCCGAGCCCCGGTTACGGGAAGGGGGAACGGGTCACAGCAACCCGTTCCGCATGGCGCTCGTGACCGCCGCCGTGCGGTCGTCCACCCCCAGCTTCCCGAAGATGCGCAGCAGATGCGTCTTCACCGTCGACTCCCCGATGTACAGCCGACGCCCGATCTCCGCGTTCGTGCATCCCTCCGCCACCAGCCGCAGCACCGCCGTCTCGCGTTCCGACAGGCGCGGCCGCTCCGGCTGCCGGCGCAGCTGGTCGACCAGGCGCGCGGCCACCGAGGGGGCCAGCACCGTCTCGCCACGGGCGGCCGCCCGTACCGCGTCGGCCAGTTCGCCGCGGGCCAGGTCCTTGAGCAGATAGCCCGCCGCTCCCGCCTCCACGGCACGCAGGATGTCCGTGTCCGTCTCGTACGTCGTCAGCACGATCACCCGGCAGGGCAGTCCCGCCGCCCGCATCCGGTTGATCGACTCGACGCCCCCGCCGCCCGGCATCCGCAGGTCCATCAGCACGATGTCCGGCCGGAGTTCGGCGCTCAGCGCCTCCGCCTGTGGTCCGCTCGACGCCTCGCCGACCACGGTCAGATCGGGCTCGGCGCCGAGCATCCCGCGCAGGCCCTCCCGTACGACGGGATGGTCGTCGGCGAGCAGAATGCGGATCACGTACCGCTCCTATCGGGTAGTGGCAGTCGGACGGTGACGGTTGTGCCCTCGCCCGGCGCGCTGCGTACGTCGGCGCAGCCGCCGACCTCGGCGGCCCGGGCCCGCAGCCCGTTCAGCCCGTACCCCCGCAGCGGCGCCGAGTCGTCGAAGCCGCAGCCCGTGTCGCGTACGGATACGGACAACGCGGCATCGTTGTACGCGAGTGCGATGGCCACCGTCGCCCCGGGACCCGCGTGCTTGGCGGCGTTGGCCAGGGCCTCCTGGCAGGTGCGGAGCGCCACGACCTCGAGCGCCGGGGCCAACGGCCGTGCCATGCCCGTCACTTCGACGGACGCAGGCGTGTCCTGTCGCGCGGCGAGCCTGCGCAGCGCGTCCGGCAGTGAGTTGTCGTCCAGGTCCGCCGGTGCGCCGCCGGCCACCAGGGCGCGTGCCTCGGCGAGATTCTGCCGTGCCGTGTCCGCCATGAGGTCCAGATGGCGGCGCGCCTGCGGCAGATCGCGCTCCAGCTCCGAGTCCACCGCCTGGAGCAGCATCAGCACACTGGTGAACCCCTGGGCGAGCGTGTCATGGATCTCGCGGGACATCCGTTCCCGCTCGGCCAGGGCCCCGCGGTCCGCGGAGAGGCGCGCGATCTCCTCCCGGCCGGCCTCCAACTCGGCGATCAGCGAGGCCCGTTCCTTGCTCTGGTCGATGATCCGGATGATCCAGCTGCCGAAGACCGCCGAGAAGACCAGGGTGACCAGGGCGAACAGGGACTGGAAAAAGACCGTGTTGGCGTCGGGCCGCCACAGGACGGCCCACCCGGCCACCGGGGCGATGTTGATGACCGCCACGGCGATCAGGGCGAGCCGCATCCGCAGCAGCATGAAGCACTGAGGGACGAGCGCGAAGGCGGCGATGCGTGTTTCGCCCACCAGAATCGCGGGTGCCAGGAACAGCACCACCGACCCGGTGATGTAGCGCACCGAGTACCGCTCGTCCTCGCCCTCGGCCATCAGCTCGGGCCGCCCCACCCACAGGTACCAGGGAGCGAGCAGCGCGAACAGGGCGGCCGCGACCGGACGGATGGGCCAGCTGGAACTGGGCGCGCCGAGGGTGAAGATCAGCGTCGCCGTCCATACGACCGCGAAGTACACGTCCCAGGGCACGAAGCTGCGGTCCCACACGTCGGAGTCGCGCGCCCCGGCCGGCTCGCTCAGCCGTCGCGCCGGCTCTTCCAGCGGAAGGTCAGCAGACACAGCACCAGTCCTCCGATGCACCAGGCGCCCAGTACGAGGGCGATACGGCCGTACTCCCAGCTGCCCGCCTGTTCCAGCACGGAGGCCGACTCGGGCAGGAACACCCCGCGCAGGCCCTGGCACATCCATTTGAGCGGGAAGACCGCGCCGATGTTCAGCATCCAGTCCGGGATGGTGTTGATCGCGATGTAGACCCCGGAGATGAACTGCAGTACCAGGAAGGGGAGTACGACCACGGAGGTGGCGCTCTGCCCGGACTTCGGCACGCTGCTGATCGCGATACCGAGCAGCGCGCACCCGGTCAGGCCGAGGACGAATATCCAGCCGAAGGTGAGCCATTTGCCCACGGTGGTGGGCAGATCGACATCGTAGAACACGGTGCCGACGACCAGCAGGGCCGCCGTCTCGAGCAGACCGGTCACCAGGACCAGCCACACCTTGCCGAGGAAGTACGCGGCCGGTGGCATCGGCGTCCCGCGCAGCCGCCGCAGCTGCTTCTCGTCCCGCTCGATGGCGATGGAGATGCCCAGCGACTGGAAGCTGGTCGACATGATGCCCGCCGCGATCATCGCCGGCACATAGAGCTGGGAGGCGGTGATCCCCGCGCCCTTCACGTCGTCGCTGAAGATCGACGCGAAGAGGAAGAGGAAGACGATCGGGAAGGCGAAGGTGAAGATGGCCTGTTCGCGCTGGCGGAAGAACGCCCGCACCTCCAGGCCGCCGCGCAGCAGCCCCAGCCGCCAGGCGCCGGGAAGCTGGGGTGATGTGCTGCGTACGCCGCTCTTCAGGTCCGTGACCGTGGTCATCGCGCCGCCTCCTGTCCGGTGAGCCGCAGATAGACGTCTTCGAGGGTCGGCCTGCTGATCAGCAGGCCCGGGATCTCGCCGTCGAAACGGCGCGTGAGTTCGGCGACGGTTCGGGTCGGGGTGGCCGTCTGCTCGGAGCGCACCGCGCCGTCCGGCTCCGTCCAGGTGACGGTGGCCTGTGTGCCGTACTCCTCGCGCAGGGCGGCCGGAGTGCCCTCGGCGACCACCCTGCCCGCGGCGATCACGGCGAGCCGGTCGGAGAGGACTTCGGCCTCCTCCAGGTAGTGCGTGGTCAGGACGATGGTCGTGCCCTCGTCCGCCAGCCGCCGGATCAGCTCCCAGAAGCGGCGGCGGGCGCCCGGGTCGAAGCCGGTCGTGGGCTCGTCGAGCAGCAGCAGTTCGGGGCCGCCGATCACGCCGAGCGCCACATCCAGGCGACGCCGCTGCCCGCCGGAGAGTGCCTTGATCCGGCTCGACGCCTTCTCTTCGAGGCCCACCAGCGAGATGACCTCTTCGGGGTCGCGCGGTTTCGGGTAGTAGCGGGCGAAGTGGGACACGGTCTCCCGGACCGTCAACTCGGCGGGCGCCGATTCGTCCTGCCAGACGATGCCGATCCTGGACCTCCAGTGGCGGTTTCCGGTCGCCGGATCCGAGCCGAGCACGGTCACGTCGCCCGCGTCCCGGGAGCGGTGCCCCTGAAGGATCTCCACCGTGGTGCTCTTGCCCGCGCCGTTGGGGCCGAGAATGCCGAAGACCTCGCCCCGGTCAATGCCCAGGTCCAGATCGTCCACCGCTGTCACATCGCCGTACCGCTTGCGCAGTCCGCGTACGTTCACCGCCAGTTCTGTCATGGCAATGAGCTTCCCGCCGAGGTGAGTCCTCCGGGACGACCGTCCGTACATCCTTATGTCCATCGAACGGTGGACACAGCGGTGGGTGCGGCAGAATGACCGTGCCCCAGCAGGCCACTGAGCGATGGATCGGGATATGACGACTACAGCGGTTGACGACGTGTCCTCCGAGCGGGAGAACGGCTCCAAGGGCACGATCGGCGGCAGTCGTGCCTTCTCGTGGCTTCTGGTGATCACGGGTGCGGCGGGTCTGCTGGCGTCGTGGGTGATCACGATCGACAAGTTCAAACTGCTGGAGGACCCGGGGTTCACGCCGGGGTGCAGTCTGAATCCGGTGGTGTCGTGCGGGAACATCATGAAGAGCGAGCAGGCGTCGGCGTTCGGGTTCCCGAATCCGATGCTGGGGCTGGTGACCTACTCGGTGGTGATCGCGATCGGTGCGGCGCTGCTGGCGGGGGCGCGGTTCAGGCGCTGGTACTGGCTGGGGCTCAATGCCGGGTGCCTGTTCGGGGTGGGCTTCTGCAGCTGGCTGCAGTACCAGTCGCTGTACGAGATCAACGCGCTGTGCCTGTGGTGCTCGCTGGCCTGGATCGCCACCATCGTGATGTTCTGCTACGTCACGCTGCACAACATCGAGTACCGGATCATCAAGGTGCCCCAGGGGCTGCGCAAGGGGCTGCTGGAGTTCCACTGGATGCCGCCGGTGCTGTGGATCGGCGTCATCGGGATGCTCGTGCTCACCCGCTGGTGGGACTTCTGGACCGGATGACCGGCCACGGGGCGCTGTCAGTGCTCTGACATAGGCTTCACAGCGTGGAGCCCGACCTCTTTACCGCCGCAGCCGAAGAACGCCAGGAGAAGGATCCGTCCAGTAGCCCCCTGGCCGTCCGGATGCGCCCGCGTACGCTCGACGAAGTCGTAGGCCAGCAGCACCTGTTGAAGCCCGGATCGCCGCTGCGCCGCCTCGTGGGCGAGGGCGGCGGAGGTCCCGCCGGACCCTCGTCGGTGATCCTCTGGGGCCCGCCGGGCATCGGCAAGACGACCCTCGCGTACGTGGTCTCCAAAGCGACCAACAAGCGCTTCGTCGAGCTCTCCGCGATCACGGCCGGAGTCAAGGAAGTACGGGCCGTCATCGACGGTGCCCGCAGGGCCGCGGGCGGTTTCGGAAAGGAGACCGTCCTCTTCCTCGACGAGATCCACCGCTTCTCCAAGGCACAGCAGGACTCCCTGCTGCCCGCCGTGGAGAACCGCTGGGTGACGCTGATCGCCGCCACCACCGAGAATCCGTACTTCTCGATCATCTCGCCCCTGCTTTCCCGCTCCCTGCTGCTCACGCTGGAGTCGCTCACCGACGAGGACCTGAGCGGACTGCTGCGCCGCGCGCTCACGGAGGAGCGGGGCCTGGGCGGAGCCGTCGGCCTTCCCGCGGACGCCGAGGCTCATCTGCTGCGGATCGCGGGCGGCGACGCCCGCCGCGCACTGACCGCGCTCGAGGCGGCCGCGGGCGCGGCGATCGACAAGAGCGAGAGCGAGATCAGCCTCCGGACCCTGGAGGAGACCGTCGACCGCGCGGCGGTGACGTACGACCGCGACGGCGATCAGCACTACGACGTCGCGAGTGCGCTGATCAAGTCCATCCGGGGCTCCGACGTGGACGCGGCGCTGCACTATCTGGCCCGCATGATCGAGGCGGGGGAGGATCCCCGCTTCATCGCGCGACGGCTGATGATCTCGGCGAGCGAGGACATCGGCCTGGCGGACCCGACGGCCCTGCCCATCGCCGTCGCCGCGGCCCAGGCGGTGGCGATGATCGGTTTCCCGGAGGCCGCGCTCACCCTCAGCCACGCCACGATCGCGCTGGCGCTCGCCCCCAAGTCGAACGCCGCCACGACGGCGATCGGAGCGGCGCTCGCGGATGTGCGCGCCGGTCTCGCCGGAGCGGTCCCACCGCATCTGCGCGACGGCCACTACAAGGGCGCGGCCAAGCTCGGCCATGCGCAGGGCTATGTGTATCCGCACGACGTCCCGGGCGGGATCGCGGCGCAGCAGTACGCCCCGGATGCGGTGCGGGGCAGGCACTACTACGAACCGACGCGCTACGGCGCGGAGGCGCGGTACGCCGATGTGGTCGACAAGGTCCGCGAACGTCTGCGCGGCGAGTAACCGCCGCTCCTGGAGCGGAGGCCCCAGAAGCTATTGCGACGCCGCCTCGAAGAGCTTGTGCATGGCCCGGCGCAGTTCCGTGATGTCGCGCACCGGCGTGGGAAAGTCGAAGCGCGCGTCGAAGCTCCGCCCGCCGACGAACCGCACACGCAGCCCGAACCGGTCCAGCGACAGCGGCACCGCATGCCTGCTCTGCGCGCCCGTCCTCTCGCCCAGCAGCCCGCACAGCGCCTGCACCTGCTCGCTGTGCGCGGAATGCAGATGCTGCAGCAGCTCGGCCTCGTGTGCGACGAGCGGATCGACGGACGCCTGCGCGAAGTCCTCCGGCTCGACGCCGGCGGCACCCCACAGATCGTCCACGCACGCCTCTCCCACTTCGAGGCGCAGCATCATGGCGCCGGGCGCGGCGAGGCCGGGTGCGCAGGTGAGCCAGCCGGAGACCCAGGCGCGGCCGCGGATACGATGGGGCACCGAGACCGGCGCGACATCGGTGATCTCCAGCACGGCGGCGAGTTCGTCGTCCTGCGCGTGCGTGGCGGCGCGTACGGCCGGGGAGTCCGCGGGAAACAGCAGGAACACCTCACCATCGGTTCCCACGACCCGCGCCTGCGGGCTCAGCTGGTCCGCTCGTGCGGCGTCGACCCCTGGGATGAGCAGCACCGACGAGCATGTACTCTGTACGAGAGTTCGTGTGCGCTCGGCTGCTGACGGCATCCGCGCGATTTCAAGCCCGCTGGGACGCGGCTGACCATGAGCTGATCGGACCTCCGTCGCCTCGACGCCACTGGATGCGTCGACGTTCTTCGTGCTGTCCGTGATGCGCTTGGTGTTCCCAGGGCGAGACATGCGATCTCCTTGAGTAAGGTGAGCCTAACCTAACCTACAATGGAGGTCTGGAGAACGTGCCTAACCAGTCGCGTCCCAAGGTCAAGAAGTCTCGCGCGCTCGGTATCGCGCTGACGCCGAAGGCCGTCAAGTACTTCGAAGCGCGCCCCTACCCGCCGGGCGAGCACGGCCGTGGCCGCAAGCAGAACTCGGACTACAAGGTCCGTCTGCTCGAGAAGCAGCGTCTGCGCGCCCAGTACGACATCAGCGAGCGCCAGATGGCCCGCGCCTACGACCGCGCCCGCAAGGCCGAGGGCAAGACCGGCGAGGCGCTTGTCGTCGAGCTCGAGCGTCGCCTCGACGCCCTGGTCCTGCGTTCGGGCATCGCCCGCACCATCTACCAGGCCCGCCAGATGGTCGTCCACGGCCACATCGAGGTCAACGGCGGCAAGGTCGACAAGCCGTCGTTCCGCGTCCGCCCCGACGACGTCGTGATGGTCCGCGAGCGCAGCCGCGAGAAGCCCCTCTTCCAGGTCGCGCGTGAGGGTGGCTTCGCCGCCGACGGCGAGACCCCGCGCTACCTGCAGGTCAACCTGAAGGCCCTGGCGTTCCGCCTGGACCGTGACCCGAACCGCAAGGAAGTTCCGGTCATCTGCGACGAGCAGCTGGTCGTCGAGTACTACGCCCGCTGATTTGGGCCCCTCCCAGCGGTAGCTGGGGGAGTACTCACCACGCTTCGGCCCGCCGATTCCCCGCCCTCACGGGTCGGGGAGCCGGCGGGCTCTCGCGTCTCCAGGACGGGCGCGGACCGGACGCGCAGCGTCCTCGCGCATACCCACTCCGTACAATCGGCCCGCGTAACTCCCTTCCTCCCCAGCACTAATGCGGTATGGGGTGCGACCCTGGGCGCGATAGGGTCGGAGGACGATTTCCGAGGTGTCCATCGACGAGCAGAGAGCGGTGCAGCGTGACCGGTGGAGAGGTTGCCGGGATCCTCGTGGCCGTCTTCTGGGCGATCTTGGTCTCCTTCCTCGCCGTGGTGCTGGTGAGGCTGGCCCAGACGCTCAGGGCGACCACAAAGCTGGTGGTGGACGTGACCGAGCAGGCGGTGCCCCTGCTGGCCGACGCCTCCGCCACGGTGCGCTCCGCTCAGACCCAGCTCGACCGGGTCGACGCCATCGCGACGGACGTCCAGGAAGTCACATCGAACGCATCGGCGCTCTCCACGACGGTCGCCTCGACCTTCGGCGGGCCGCTGGTCAAGGTAGCCGCGTTCGGCTACGGAGTCCGCCGGGCCATGAGCCGCAAGAACGACGACGCCCCGGCCGCGCCGTCCCGTCGAACGGTGATCGTCGGCCGTACCGTGCCGTCGGCCCGGCGTAAGCGGAAAGGCTGACGCACCATGTTCCGCCGCACGTTCTGGTTCACCGCCGGCGCCGCAGCCGGCATCTGGGCCACCACCAAGGTCAATCGCAAGCTGAAGCAGCTGACCCCCGAGAGCCTTGCAGCGCAGGCCGCGAACAAGGCGATCGACGCGGGCCACAAGCTCAAGGACTTCGCACTCGACGTCCGGGCGGGCATGGTCCAGCGCGAGGCCGAACTGGGCGAAGCGCTCGGCATCGAGGCACCGGACGCCCCCGAACTGCCCGCGCAGCGCCGCTTCGCCGCGATCGACCGGCCCATGCCTTCCCACGACAAGCACTCCTACAACTCGTACAACCGGAATGAGGACCACTGATGGAGTCGGCTGAAATCCGCCGCCGCTGGCTGAGCTTCTTCGAGGAGCGCGGGCACACCGTCGTTCCTTCGGCGTCGCTCATCGCGGACGACCCGACTCTGCTGCTGGTCAACGCGGGCATGGTTCCCTTCAAGCCGTACTTCCTCGGCGAGGCCAAGCCGCCCGCCCCGCGCGCCACCAGCGTGCAGAAGTGCGTGCGTACGCCGGACATCGAAGAGGTCGGCAAGACCACCCGGCACGGCACCTTCTTCCAGATGTGCGGCAACTTCTCCTTCGGCGACTACTTCAAGGAAGGCGCCATCACCTACGCCTGGGAGCTGCTCACCAGCTCCGTGGCCGACGGCGGCTTCGGCCTGGAGCCCGAGAAGCTCTGGATCACCGTCTACCTCGACGACGACGAGGCCGAGCAGATCTGGCGCGACAAGGTCGGGGTGCCCGCCGAGCGCATCCAGCGTCTGGGCAAGAAGCACAACTTCTGGTCCATGGGCGTCCCCGGCCCCTGCGGACCGTGCTCGGAGATCAACTACGACCGCGGTCCGGAGTTCGGCGTCGAGGGCGGCCCGGCCGCCAACGACGAGCGGTACGTGGAGATCTGGAACCTGGTCTTCATGCAGTACGAGCGCGGTGCCGGTGAGGGCAAGGAGGACTTCCCGATCCTCGGCGACCTGCCGTCGAAGAACATCGACACCGGCCTGGGTCTCGAGCGTCTCGCCATGATCCTCCAGGGCGTACAGAACATGTACGAGACCGACACCCTGCGGGTCGTCATGGACAAGGCCACCGAACTGACCGGCGTGCGCTACGGCGACAAGCACGACACCGATGTCTCGATGCGCGTCGTCGCCGACCACATCCGTACGTCCGTGATGCTCATCGGCGACGGAGTCGCCCCCGGCAACGAGGGCCGCGGCTACGTCCTGCGCCGCATCATGCGCCGCGCCATCCGCAACATGCGGCTGATGGGCGCCACAGAGCCGGTCATCCAGGATCTCGTCGACGTCGTGATCAAGACGATGGGCCAGCAGTACCCGGAGCTCATCACCGACCGCAAGCGCATCGAGACAGTGGCCGTCGCCGAGGAGGCCGCCTTCCTCAAGACGCTCAGGGCCGGCACCAACATCCTCGACACCGCCATCACCGAGGCCAAGGCCGGCGGCGGCACGGTCCTCGCCGGCGACAAGGCCTTCCTGCTCCACGACACCTGGGGCTTCCCGATCGACCTCACCCTGGAGATGGCCGCCGAGCAGGGCCTTTCCGTGGACGAGGACGGTTTCCGCCGCCTGATGAAGCAGCAGCGGGACCAGGCCAAGGCCGATGCCAGGGCCAAGAAGACCGGTCACGCCGACCTCTCCGCCTATCGTTCGGTCGCCGACACGTCAGGCGCCACACAGTTCACCGGCTACACCTCCACCGAGGGCGAGTCGACCATCGTCGGCCTGCTCGTCGACGGTGTTCCCTCGCCCGCCGCCACCGAGGGCGACGAGGTCGAGGTCGTCCTCGACCGCACCCCCTTCTACGCCGAGGGCGGCGGTCAGCTCGCCGACCAGGGCCGCATCAAACTCGACACCGGCGCCGTCATCGAGGTCCGCGACGTCCAGCAGCCGGTCCCCGGCGTCTCCGTGCACAAGGGCTCGGTGCAGGTCGGCGAGGTGACGGTCGGTGCCTCTGCCTACGCCGCCATCGACAACCGGCGCCGCCGCGCCATCGCCCGCGCCCACAGCGCCACGCACCTGACCCACCAGGCGCTGCGCGACGCCCTCGGCCCGACGGCCGCCCAGGCCGGCTCCGAGAACTCACCGGGTCGCTTCCGCTTCGACTTCGGCTCGCCCTCGGCCGTCCCCGGCACGGTTCTCACCGACGTCGAGCAGAAGATCAACGAAGTGCTCGCCCGTGAACTCGACGTCCAGGCCGAGATCATGAGCATCGACGAGGCCAAGAAGCAGGGCGCCATCGCCGAGTTCGGCGAGAAGTACGGCGAGCGGGTCCGTGTCGTGACCATCGGCGACTTCTCCAAGGAGCTGTGCGGCGGCACGCATGTGCACAACACGGCCCAGCTGGGCCTGGTGAAGCTGCTCGGCGAGTCCTCGATCGGCTCCGGTGTGCGCCGTATCGAGGCCCTCGTCGGCGTCGACGCCTACAACTTCCTCGCCCGGGAGCACACGGTCGTCGCCCAGCTCCAGGAGCTGGTCAAGGGCCGTCCCGAGGAACTGCCCGAGAAGATCTCCGGCATGCTCGCCAAGCTCAAGGACGCCGAGAAGGAGATCGAGAGGTTCCGCGCGGAGAAGGTCCTGCAGGCCGCCGCCGGTCTCGCCTCCGGCGCCAAGGACGTACACGGTGTCGCGGTGGTCACCGGCCAGGTGCCGGACGGCACCGGCGCCGACGACCTGCGCAAGCTGGTCCTCGACGTCCGCGGCCGCATCCCTGGCGAGCGCCCGGCGGTCGTCGCTCTGTTCACCGTGGCGGGCGGCCGCCCGCTGACCGTCATCGCCACCAACGAGGCCGCCCGCGAGCGCGGTCTCAAGGCCGGCGACCTGGTGCGTACGGCTGCCAAGACCCTCGGCGGCGGCGGTGGCGGCAAGCCGGACGTCGCCCAGGGCGGCGGACAGAACCCGGACGCCGTCGGCGACGCCGTGGCCGCCGTCGAGCGCCTCGTCACCGAGACCGCCTGATGCGCAGAGGCCGTCGCCTCGCGCTCGATGTCGGGGACGCCCGCATCGGGGTCGCCTCGTGCGACCCCGACGGGGTCCTCGCCACTCCGGTGGAGACCGTGCCGGGACGCGATGTCCCGGCCGCCCACCGGCGCCTCAGGCAACTCGTCGAGGAGTACGAGCCCATCGAGGTCATCGTCGGCCTGCCCCGCTCGCTCAGCGGCGGGGAGGGCCCGGCCGCCGTCAAGATCCGCGCCTTCGCCCAGGAGTTCGCCAACGGCATCGCGCCCGTTCCGGTCCGACTGGTAGACGAGAGGATGACCACAGTGACGGCCAGTCAGGGACTCCGCGCTTCGGGCGTGAAGTCCAAAAAAGGCCGTTCCGTCATTGATCAGGCTGCCGCTGTGGTGATTCTCCAGAACGCTCTGGAGTCCGAGCGGACGTCCGGGGCTGCGCCGGGCGAGGGCGTCGAAGTGGTTGTCTGATCGCGATACGGTAACGTTCCGCGCGATGCGGCCGTGTTCGAACAGCTGCCGCACATCAGAGAGGCCGGCATGTTCCGCGTCTGCCTCGCGGCCCTAGGGGATCGATGACTGAGTATGGCCGGGGCTCAGGCTCCGAACCGTGGCATCCCGAGGACCCCTTGTACGGGGACCAGGGGTGGCGAGGAGAGCAGGCCGCAGCCGGCCGGACTCCGTACGGCGGCCAGCCGCAGCAGCAGTACCCGCAGCAGCCGCAGCAGTACGGCAACCAGCAGCAGGACCCGTACCAGCAGCAGGACCCGTACCAGCAGCAGGACCCGTACCAGCAGCAGTACAACCAGCAGCAACAGCAGTACAACCAGCAACAGCAGCAGTACAACGGCGGCTGGGACACCGGCCAGCAGCCCGCCATGCCCTACGGAGCGGGCCCGGCCGACACCTACGGCGGGCAGCACCCCGGCTACGGCAACCCGCAGCAAGCCGACTACTACGCCTCTCCCGATGCCTATCCGCCGCCGCAGCCCCCGGGCCGCCGCCGGGCCGAGCCGCAGCCCACCGACTGGGACGCCGAGGCACAGCAGGAGGAGACCCACCCCTTCTTCACCGGTGACGACGACCGCGACGACGACGGCGAGTACGACAATGACCCGGGCGAGTCACGCCGGGACGGCGGCCGTGAGCGTCGGGGCAAGACCAAGAAGAAGAGCCGCAGTGGCTGCGCGTGCCTGGTCGTCGCGCTGGTGCTCGCGGGCGGCCTCGGCGGTGTCGGCTACTTCGGCTACCAGTTCTGGCAGCAGCAGTTCGGCGCGGACGAGGACTACACGGGTGCCGGAAGCGGGCAGACGCAGGTCGAGATCCCCAAGGGCGCGGGCCTGCTGGAGATCGGCAACATCCTCAAGACGGCCGGTGTCGTCAAGAGTGCCGGTGCCTTCGTCTCCGCCGCCGACGGAAAGAGCATCCAGGCCGGCGTCTATCTGCTCCCCAAGGGCATGTCCGGCAAGAACGCCGTGACCCGCATGCTCGACCCGAACAGCCGCAACAACCTGATCGTCACTCCGGGCAAGCGCAACTCCTGGGTCTACGAGCAGATCGACGCGCGACTGGGCATCAAGGCTGGGACCACCAAGGCCGTCGCGAAGGCGAAGGCGAAGACGCTGGGCCTGCCCGAGTGGGCAAATGACGACAAGGACATCAAGGATCCGCTGGAAGGATTCCTCTACCCCGCGACCTACCCGGTCGCCAAGGGCATGAAGCCGGAGGCCGTCCTGCAGAAGATGGTCTCCCAGGCGACCCAGGCGTTCGGCAAGAAGGACCTCAAGGCCGAGGCGGCCAGGCTGGGCCTGAAGTCGCCGCTCCAGGTGATCACCGTCGCGAGCCTCGTCCAGGCCGAAGGCAAGTACAAGCACGACTTCGACAAGGTCTCGCGAGTCGTCTACAACCGCCTCAAGCCCAACAACGCCGAGACCGTCGGACGCCTCGAGTTCGACTCCACGATCAACTACATCAAGAGCGAGAGCAAACTCGACACCGGCGCCGTCGACGATCTGCGGAAGATAAACGACCCGTACAACACGTACGACATAAAGGGGCTGCCGCCGGGACCGATCGGGAACCCGGGTCTCGACGCCTTCAACTCGGCCCTCAGTCCCACCCCCGGCCCCTGGTACTACTTCGTGTCGATCACCGAGGACAAGACGCTCTTCGCGGTCACCAACGCGGAGCACGAGCGGAACCGCAAGAAGTACGAAGAGCAGCAGGAGAAGAACGGCCAGTGAGCACGACGAAGCGGCGCGCGGCGGTCCTCGGATCGCCGATCGCCCACTCGCTCTCCCCGGTGCTGCACCGCGCTGCCTACGCCGAACTCGGCCTCGACGGCTGGTCGTACGACCGATTCGAGGTCGACGAGGCCGGGCTGCCGGGCTTTGTGGAAGGACTCGACGACTCCTGGGCCGGTCTTTCGCTGACCATGCCGCTCAAGCGGGCGATCCTGCCGCTGCTCGACGGCATCAGCGACACCGCCGCCTCCGTCGAAGCCGTCAACACGGTGGTCTTCACCGAGGACGGCCGCCGCCTCGGCGACAACACCGATATCCCCGGAATGATCGCCGCACTGCGGGAGCGGGGCGTCGACAAGGTCGCGTCGGCCGCGGTGCTGGGCGCGGGTGCCACGGCGTCGTCCGCGCTTGCCGCGCTCTCCCGGATCTGTACGGGACCCGTCGTCGCCTGCGTACGCAGTGAGGCCCGGGCCGCCGAGATGCGCGGCTGGGGCGAGCGGCTCGGCGTCGATCTCGTCATCGCGGACTGGTCCGAGGCCGCGATGGTGCTGGAGGCACCGCTGGTGATCGCCACCACCCCGGCGGGTGCGACCGACGCCCTCGCGGCCGACGTGCCCGAGCGGCCGGGGACGCTCTTCGACGTGCTGTACGAGCCGTGGCCCACGGCCCTGGCAGCGGCGTGGTCGGGGCAGGGCGGGGATGTGGTCGGCGGCCTCGACCTCCTGGTCCACCAGGCGGTTCTCCAGGTCGAACAGATGACGGGCCGGGCCCCCGCGCCGCTTGCCGCCATGCGGGCCGCCGGCGAGCAGGCTCTGAGCGGCGGCACAGCCGCGTGAATCCGAGGCGGGCGCGGGCGTCCGCGTGATGGACCGGAGAACGGGTCACGGGCGCGGACGTGGGAGGATCGGGGGAGGCGGGCCAGGGCCGCGCACCCGGTCGCGCCGTCGCAGTTCCAGGCGCGAGCAGGAGGAGCACCGTTGAGCAGGTTGCGTTGGCTGACGGCGGGGGAGTCGCACGGACCCGCACTGGTGGCGACGCTGGAGGGTCTTCCCGCCGGTGTGCCGATCACGACGGAGATGGTGGCCGACCATCTCGCGCGCCGGCGCCTCGGTTACGGCCGCGGTGCCCGGATGAAGTTCGAACGCGACGAGGTCACCTTCCTCGGCGGCGTACGGCACGGCCTGACGATGGGCTCGCCCGTCGCGGTCATGGTGGGCAACACCGAGTGGCCGAAGTGGGAACAGGTCATGGCCGCGGACCCGGTCGACCCCGACGAGCTCGCCCAGCTGGCCCGTAACGCCCCTCTGACCCGCCCGCGTCCCGGTCATGCCGACCTGGCCGGCATGCAGAAGTACGCACTCGACGAGGCCCGGCCGATCCTGGAGCGCGCCAGTGCCCGGGAGACGGCGGCCCGGGTCGCGCTGGGCGCGGTCGCCCGCTCGTACCTCAAGGAGACGGCGGGGATCGAGATCGTCTCCCACGTCACCGAACTCGCTTCGGCCAAGGCCCCGTACGGCGTGTACCCGACCCCTGCCGATGTCGACAGGCTCGACGCCGATCCCGTGCGCTGCCTGGACGCCGACGCGTCGAAGGCGATGGTCGCTGAGATCGACCAGGCCCACAAGGACGGCGACACCCTCGGTGGCGTCGTCGAGGTGCTGGCCTACGGGGTGCCGGTGGGCCTCGGCTCGCACGTGCACTGGGACCGGCGGCTCGACGCCCGGCTCGCGGCCGCGCTGATGGGAATCCAGGCCATCAAGGGAGTCGAGGTCGGCGACGGCTTCGAGCTCGCCCGGGTGCCCGGTTCGAAGGCGCACGACGAGATTGTGCCGGGACCGGACGGGATCCGGCGCTCGACCGGCCGCTCCGGCGGTACCGAGGGCGGCATGTCGACGGGTGAGCTGCTGCGCGTACGGGCCGCGATGAAGCCGATCGCGACCGTTCCGCGGGCGCTGGCCACGGTCGATGTCGCGACCGGCGAGGTTGCGGCCGCTCACCACCAGCGTTCCGACGTCTGCGCGGTACCGGCGGCCGGGATCGTCGCGGAGGCGATGGTCGCGCTCGTCCTGGCCGACGCGGTCGCGGAGAAGTTCGGCGGCGACAGCGTCGGCGAGACCCGTCGCAACGTCCGGTCGTACCTCGACAACCTCCACATCCGGTGAGCGTCCCCCTGATCGTCCTGGTCGGGCCCATGGGCTCGGGCAAGTCCACGGTCGGCGGGCTGCTCGCCGAGCGTCTTGGCGTGCCCTACCGGGACACCGACGCCGATATCGTCGCGGCGCAGGGCCGGGAGATCTCGGACATCTTCGTCGACGAGGGCGAGCCGTACTTCCGTGAGCTCGAACGGCAGGCCGTACGCGCGGCGGTCGGGGAGCACCCGGGTGTACTCGCGCTCGGCGGCGGCGCGATCCTCGACGACTCGACCCGCGAACTGCTCGCCGGGCTGCCCGTCGTCTATCTGTCGCTGGACGTCGAGGAAGCGGTCCGGCGGATCGGCCTCAACCAGGCGCGCCCCCTGCTCGCCGTCAACCCGCGCCGCCAGTGGCGCGAGCTGATGGACGCGCGCCGCCATCTGTACACGGAAGTCGCTCGCGTCGTCGTCGCCACCGACGACCGCACCCCCGAAGAGGTCGCCCAGGCGGTCCTCGACGCTTTGGAGCTGAAGGACGTATGACGGACCAGGCAGTGACCCGTATCCAGGTCGGCGGCACCGAAGGCTCCGATCCGTACGAGGTACTGGTCGGCCGGCAGTTGCTCGCCGAGCTTCCCGGGCTCATCGGCCGGGCTGGGGGTCCCCCAGCCGGAGGTAGGGGGCGCGTTGCCGTGCTGCACCCCGAGGCGCTCGCGGAGACGGGCGAGGCCATCCGGGAGGACCTCGCGTCGCAGGGCTTCGAGGCCATCGCGATCCAGCTGCCGAACGCCGAAGAGGCCAAGACGGTCGAGGTCGCGGCGTACTGCTGGAAGGCGCTCGGGCAGACCGGATTCACCCGCTCCGACGTCATCGTCGGCGTCGGCGGCGGTGCCACCACCGATGTCGCCGGGTTCGTCGCGGCGACCTGGCTGCGCGGGGTGCGCTGGATCGCCGTACCCACCACCGTGCTCGCGATGGTCGACGCGGCGGTGGGCGGCAAGACCGGCATCAACACCGCCGAGGGCAAGAACCTCGTCGGGGCCTTCCACCCGCCCGCCGGTGTGCTCTGCGACCTCGCCGCGCTCGACTCGCTGCCCGTCAACGACTACGTCAGCGGCATGGCCGAGATCATCAAGGCCGGTTTCATCGCCGACCCCGTGATCCTCGACCTCGTCGAGTCCGATCCGCAGGGCGCGCGTACCCCCGCGGGACCGCACACCGCTGAGCTGATCGAGCGCTCCATCCGGGTCAAGGCGGAGGTCGTCTCCAACGACCTCAAGGAGTCGGGCCTGCGGGAGATCCTCAACTACGGCCACACGCTCGCGCACGCCATCGAGAAGAACGAACGCTACATGTGGCGGCACGGCGCGGCCGTTTCGGTCGGTATGGTCTTCGCCGCCGAACTGGGCCGTCTGGCAGGCCGGTTGGACGACGCGACCGCCGACCGGCATCGCTCGATCCTTCAGTCCGTCGGCCTGCCGCTGACCTACCGCGGCGACCAGTGGCCGAAGCTCCTTCAGACCATGAAGGTCGACAAGAAGTCCCGGGGCAATCTGCTGCGGTTCATCGTTCTCGACGGCCTTGCCAAGCCGACCGTGCTGGAGGGCCCGGACCCGGCGGTGCTGCTGGCCGCGTACGGAGAGGTGTCCGCATGACGCGTCAGGTGCTGGTACTCAACGGCCCCAATCTGGGACGACTGGGCTCGCGCGAGCCCGACGTCTATGGCGCGACCTCCTACGCGGGTCTGGTGGAGACCTGTCAGGAGCTCGGCAAGGAGTTCGGCTTCGACGTCGACGTGCGGGAGACGAACGACGAGGGCGAGATGATCCGCTGGCTGCACGAGGCCGCGGACGGCTCGATTCCGGTCGTTCTCAACCCCGGTGCCTTCACGCACTATTCGTATGGGATGCGCGACGCGGCCGCCCAGCGGACCGCCCCGCTGATCGAGGTGCACATCTCGAATCCGTACACGCGTGAGGCATTTCGGCACACTTCGGTGGTCGCGGCGGTCGCCAGCGGCACGATCGCGGGCTTCGGCATCGGCTCCTACCGGCTCGCTCTGCGGGCGCTGGCCGAGGAATTGACTGGCTGACAGGGCACTTCGGGCGGCTCCCGGCCGTTCCCACTGGGGGCGAACGGGAAGGTACCGTTCGCAAGCAGGGCGGCCGGAACAGGCGCCTGACCAGCGTGAGTCGTACGAGACGGAGTGGCACCGGATGCAGCACGCAGTGGGGGGTCCGCTGCCTCCGCCCCAGGAACCGGGGCAGGGACCGGCCGGATGGACACACAGCGCCCAGCACCCAGGGCCGCCGCCGGGCGCTCCCGTGGGACCTCCGCCGCCGCACGGTCGGCCGCCCGCCGCGCCACCTCCCGCCGCGCCACCTCCCGGCGCGACGCCCGTACCCCCGCCACCGCATCCCGCGGTACCGCCACACGGCCGCCCGCCCGCCGGGCCTCGGCCGGGCGCTCCCGCGGGGCCGCCGCCCGGAGCGCCGGGCGGCCCACAGCACCCGCACGGGCAGCCGCCCGCGGGACCGCCCACCGCTCCCGCCGGGCCTGGGCACCCGCACGGCGGGCACCACGCCCCCGGCTGGAGCGGTCCCACCCCGCGCCACGCCTCGGCCCCGCCGTCCCGTGAGACCACGGGTCACATCCAGCTGCCACCCGGAGGACCGGTTCCCATACCGGCGCCGGCGGACAGCGGGACCGGCACGGCCACGCTGGCGGTGCTGCTCATCGGCCCGGCCGGCGCGGGCAAGACGACCGTGGCCCGGCACTGGGCCGCCGGCCGCCGCGTCCCCACCGCGCACATCAGCCTCGACGACGTACGCGAATGGGTCTGCTCCGGCTTCGCCGACCCCCAGTCCGGCTGGAACGACCACTCTGAGGCGCAGTACCGCCTCGCCCGCCGCACCTGCGGGTTCGCCGCCCGGAACTTCCTGGCCAACGGCATCTCCTGCATCGTCGACGACGCCGTCTTTCCCGACCGCCCGGTCGTCGGCCTCGGCGGCTGGAAGCGCCATGTCGGCCCCGGGCTGCTGCCCGTGGTTCTGCTGCCCGGCCTCGAGGTCGTGCTGGAGCGCAACGCCGAGCGCAGCGGAAACCGCCGTCTCTCGGACGAGGAAGTGGCCAGCATCCACGGCCGGATGGCCGGCTGGTACGGGTCGGGGCTGCCGATCATCGACAACTCCAAGTACGACGTGGAGACCACGGCCCGGGTGCTCGACGACCTGCTGGCCCGGTCCATCGCCAGCCCGCCGAAGTGGTGACCCGCGGCCCGGGTGTGCCCACCCCCGGTCGGACGCGCTGACCAGGCCGGACCGCGCCACCGCTCGTAGGCTCGGAACATGTCAGAGGTGTATGGGGTCCGCCGCGACCGGCTGCGCGACAGGTGCGCTGCCACCGGCAGCGCCGGGGTCCTGGTCTCCCGTCCCGCGAACGTCCGCTACCTCGCGGGCGCCGCGCCGCCCGGCGCCGTACTGCTGCTGGGCCCTGACGAGGACGTCCTGCTCTGTCCCGAAACACCCACCGGTGATTTTGCCGACGGCCGCCCCGACGAACAGCTGCGGCTGACCATCCTGCCCATCTCGGCCGGCGATCCGGCGGTCGCCGCCGCCGAGCAGGCTCGCACCACGGGCGTCGAGTCGCTCGCCGTCGAGGAGCACCACCTGACCGTCGCCCGCCACCGGGCTCTGGGCTCGGTCGCGCCGCGGCTGCGCATCGCCGACCTCGGCCTTGCCGTCGAACAGCAGCGGGTCGTCAAGGACGAGGAGGAGATCGCCTGCCTGCGCATCGCGGCCGAGATCACCGACCAGGCCCTCGGCGAACTGCTCGAGTCGATCCTGGTCGGCCGCACCGAACGGCACCTCGCCCTGGAACTGGAGCGGCGGCTCGTCGACCACGGCGCCGAGGGTCCGGCCTTTCCGACCTCGGTCGCCACCGGGCTCCATTCGGGCCGAGGGGGTCACCGCCCCAGCGACCGCCGCGTCGAAGAGGGTGATTTCCTTTCTGTTTGCGTCGGCGCGAACTATCGCGGCTACCGCTGCGAGGTCGGCCGTACGTTCGTCATCGGGACGACGCCGGCGGGCTGGCAGATCGACCTGTACGACCTCGTATTCGCCGCTCAGCGGGCCGCCCGCGAGGCTCTCGCACCGGGCGCCGCGTTCCGCGACGTGGACCACGCGGCCCGTCAGATCCTGGACGCGGCGGGCCACGGCGAGGGTCTCGCACCCCGCACCGGGCACGGCGTCGGGCTCGAAATCGACGAGGACCCGCAGCTCGCCCCTGCGGCCATGGGTAAACTGGACGCTTGTGTGCCGGTCACCGTCGAACCGGGGGTCCACCTCCCGGGACGGGGCGGTGTCCGGATCGATGACACGCTCGTCGTGCGCCAGGAGGCGGACGGCGGACCCGAGCTACTCACCATCACGACCAAGGAGCTGCTCGCGCTCTAGCTTGTGCTGCAGCGCGCTTCCTCGGTCGTCCACCAGCGTCAGTCCAGGAGATTCCGCAACCGTGGCTTCCACGAACGACCTCAAGAACGGCATGGTGCTCAAGCTCGACGGAGGCCAGCTCTGGTCCGTCGTCGAGTTCCAGCACGTCAAGCCCGGCAAGGGCCCCGCCTTTGTGCGCACCAAGCTGAAGAACGTGCTCTCCGGCAAGGTCGTCGACAAGACGTTCAACGCCGGCGTAAAGGTCGAGACGGCCACCGTCGACCGCCGCGACATGCAGTTCTCGTACATGGACGGCGAGTACTTCGTCTTCATGGACATGCAGACGTACGACCAGCTGCACATCGACCGCAAGGCCGTCGGTGACGCCGCCAACTTCCTGATCGAGGGCTTCACCGCCAGCGTCGCGCAGCACGAGGGCGAGGTGCTCTACGTCGAGTTGCCCGCCGCCGTCGAGCTGACCATCCAGCACACGGACCCGGGCGTCCAGGGCGACCGCTCCACCGGCGGCACCAAGCCCGCCACCCTGGAGACCGGTTTCGAGATCGGCGTCCCGCTCTTCATCACCACCGGTGAGAAGATCAAGGTCGACACCCGCTCCGGCGAGTACCTCGGCCGGGTGAACAGCTAACCGTGGCTGCCCGGAACAAGGCCCGCAAGCGCGCCTTCCAGATCCTCTTCGAGGCCGACCAGCGCGGGGCGTCCGTGCAGACGGTCCTCGCGGACTGGGTCCGGCACTCGCGGTCCGACGACCGGCAGCCGCCGGTCGGCGAGTACACCATGGAGCTCGTCGAGGGGTACGCGCAGCACGCGGACCGGATCGACGACCTCATCGCCACCTACTCGGTCGGCTGGACCCTGGACCGGATGCCGGTCGTCGACCGCAACATCATCCGGCTCGGTGCGTACGAGCTGGTGTGGGTGGACGAGACGCCGGACGCGGTGGTGATCGACGAGGCCGTGCAGCTCGCCAAGGAGTTCTCCACCGACGAGTCGCCGTCGTTCGTGAACGGCATGCTCGGCCGCTTCAAGGACCTCAAGCCGAGCCTGCGCCGCGACTAGGTCCTGACCGACCGGACACGGCCTGGCAGGGCGCTCCTCGGGCTCCTCGCCGAATCACGCCCACCGAACGCCGACGGGGCTGGATCTTCCAGCCCCGTCGGCGTTTCTGCGTGGACCGGCGCGGCCCGCAAACACGGCGGAGGGCGAACCCGTACATGACGGATTCGCCCTCCGAGGTGACGTTTCTCCTGAAGGGGCGTCAGCCCTCTTCGTGGCTGACCGCGCGCCGCGCGTCCGCGTCGAGCACGCCCCAGCTGATGAGCTGCTCGGTCAGGACCGACGGCGACTGGTCATAGATCACGGCCAGGGTGCGCAGGTCGTCCTGACGGATCGACAGCACCTTGCCGTTGTAGTCGCCGCGCTGGGACTGGATCGTGGCGGCATAGCGCTGCAGCGGGCCGGCCTTCTCCTGCGGCACGTGGGCCAGCCGCTCCAGGTCGAGGACGAGCTTCGGCGGCGGCTCGGCGGCCCCGCCCGGCGTGGTGCCGGGAAGCAGCTCCTGCACCGGGACGCCGTAGAAGTCCGCAAGCTCGGCAAGTCGCTGTACGGTCACGGCCCGGTCGCCGCGCTCGTACGAGCCGACCACAACGGCCTTCCAACGGCCCAGGGACTTCTCTTCCACGCCGTGGAGGGAAAGCCCCTGCTGGGTGCGGATGGCGCGGAGCTTGGCCCCGAGCTGTTTTGCGTATTCGCTGGACATATAGCTCCCCGGACGCTGAGACAACGTGCGGCTCCGCCGCGCGGCTGGTAACTCACTGTGAGGTTACGCAGCGTTACTTGGATGCGTCAAGCCGAAAGGGTCCGACCGGTCTCCTTGAGGGGCGGCGCCCGGGGTCCGGGGCGGCCCTGGTAGCGTGGGTGGCGCAATTCCGACGTCCTTTAAGGTCCGTCCCGTGAGGCGGAGAAGGAGGTCCGTTTCATATGGACACCCATGGCAGTTCCGGTGCGGCACGCCCCGTTCTCGAGGCCCCCGACATCGCGCGGGTACTGACCCGCATCGCCCACGAGATCGTCGAACGCGCCAAGGGCGCCGACGACGTCGTGCTTCTCGGCATCCCGACCCGCGGTGTGTACCTCGCCCGCCGGCTGGCCGACAAGCTCAATGAGATCACCGGCCGCACGATCCCGGTCGGCTCGCTCGACATCACCATGTACCGCGACGACCTGCGGCTGCGGCCCGCCCGCGCGCTGGCCCGCACCGACATTCCCGGTGACGGCGTCGACGGCCGCCTGGTCGTCCTGGTCGACGACGTGCTCTTCTCCGGCAGAACCATCCGCGCCGCGCTCGACGCGCTCGGAGACATTGGCCGGCCCCGCGCGGTACAGCTCGCTGTTCTCGTCGACCGCGGTCACCGCGAACTCCCGATCCGCGCCGACTACGTCGGCAAGAACCTCCCCACGTCGCTGCGGGAGACGGTCAAGGTCCTGCTCTCCGAGGAGGACGGTCGCGACACCGTGCTGCTCGGTGTGCGTGAGACCGCCCCGGCCGGCGAGCAGTAGCACTCCTCCGTACGCCCACCAGTCCCGTACGGACGTGCCACCTGCGCGCCCGCATGCCGCTGAGCCCGTCCGGGACCGCACCCCACCGGCGGCTCGGCCGCCGGCCCGGACCCAAGACCTCCAGACAACGGAGCACACCCAGATGAAGCGCCACCTCATCTCGGCCGCCGACCTCACCCGCGACGACGCCGTGCTGATCCTCGACACCGCCGAGGAGATGGCCCGGGTCGCCGACCGGCCGATCAAGAAGCTGCCCACCCTGCGCGGCCGTACCGTCGTCAACCTCTTCTTCGAGGACTCGACGCGCACCCGGATCTCCTTCGAGGCCGCCGCCAAGCGCCTGTCCGCCGATGTCATCAACTTCTCTGCCAAGGGGTCCTCGGTCTCCAAGGGCGAGTCCCTCAAGGACACCGCGCTGACGCTGGAGGCGATGGGCGCCGACGCCGTCGTCATCCGGCACGGTGCGTCCGGGGCCCCCTACCGCCTCGCCACCTCCGGCTGGATCGAGGGCGCCGTCGTGAACGCCGGCGACGGTACGCACGAGCACCCCACCCAGGCGCTGCTCGACGCCTTCACCATGCGCCGCCGCCTCGTCGGAGCGGACGCCGGGATCGGGCGCGGCCTGGACGGCCGCCGGATCACGATCGTCGGCGATGTCCTGCACAGCCGGGTCGCCCGGTCCAACGTCCTGCTGCTCGGCACCCTCGGCGCCCACGTCACCCTGGTCGCCCCGCCCACCCTGGTCCCCATCGGCGTCGAGAACTGGCCGTGCGAGGTGTCGTACGACCTCGACGAGGTGCTGCCGAAGTCCGATGCGGTGATGATGCTGCGTGTGCAGCGCGAGCGGATGAACGCCGCCTTCTTCCCCACCGAGCGCGAGTACTCGCGCCGCTACGGCCTGGACGGCGACCGCATGGCGCGGATGCCGGAGCACGCCATTGTGATGCACCCCGGACCGATGAACCGGGGCATGGAGATCACCGCCCAGGTCGCCGACTCCGACCGCTGCACGGCCGTCGAGCAGGTCGCCAACGGCGTCTCGACCCGGATGGCCGTCCTGTATCTGCTGCTGGGCGGCAACGAGCCCGCCGTCAGCCCCCACCAGTCCCGCCCGCCGCTGGAATCCGAGGAGAACAAGTAACCATGAGCAAGATCCTTATTCGCGGCGCGAAGGTGCTGGGCGGCGATGCCCAGGACGTCCTGATCGACGGCGAGACCATCGCCGCGGTCGGTACGGGCCTGGCGGCCGAGGGCGCGACGGTGATCGAGGCCGCGGGCCAGATCCTGCTGCCCGGACTCGTCGACCTCCACACCCATCTGCGCGAGCCCGGCCGCGAGGACTCCGAGACCGTCCTCACCGGCACCAGGGCGGCCGCCGTCGGCGGCTTCACCGCAGTCCACGCCATGGCCAACACCTTCCCGGTCGCCGACACGGCCGGCGTGGTCGAGCAGGTCTACCGTCTCGGCAAGGAGTCCGGCTACTGCGACGTACAGCCCGTCGGGGCCGTCACGGTCGGCCTGGAGGGCAAGAAGCTCGCCGAGCTCGGCGCCATGCACGACTCCGCGGCGGGCGTGAAGGTCTTCTCCGACGACGGCAAGTGCGTCGACGACGCCGTGATCATGCGCCGCGCCCTGGAGTACGTGAAGGCCTTCGACGGCGTCGTCGCCCAGCACGCCCAGGAGCCCCGCCTCACCGAGGGCGCCCAGATGAACGAGGGCGTCGTCTCCGCCGAGCTGGGCCTCGGCGGCTGGCCGGCGGTCGCCGAGGAGTCGATCATCGCCCGCGATGTCCTCCTCGCCGCCCACGTCGGCTCCCGCGTCCACATCTGCCACCTCTCCACCGCGGGCTCGGTCGAGATCGTCCGCTGGGCCAAGTCCAAGGGCTGGAACGTCACCGCCGAGGTCACCCCGCACCACCTCCTCCTCACCGACGAGCTGGTGCGCACCTACAACCCCGTCTACAAGGTCAACCCGCCGCTGCGCACCGAGGCCGACGTCCTGGCCCTGCGCGAGGCCCTCGCCGACGGCACCATCGACTGCGTCGCCACCGACCACGCCCCGCACCCGCACGAGGACAAGGACTGCGAGTGGGCCGCGGCCGCCATGGGCATGGTGGGCCTGGAGACCGCCCTGTCCGTCGTCCAGCAGACGATGGTCGACACCGGCCTGATCGACTGGGCGGGCGTCGCCGACCGGATGAGTGTCCGCCCGGCCGTCATCGGCCGCCTGGAGGGCCACGGACGCCCCGTCTCGGCAGGTGAGCCCGCAAACCTCACGCTGGTCGATCCGGCATACCGTGGAGCCGTGGACCCCGCGGGCTTCGCCTCCCGCAGCCGCAACACCCCCTACGAGGGCCGTGAGCTGCCGGGACGCGTGACCCACACCTTCCTGCGGGGCCGGGCCACGGTCGTCGACGGGAAGCTCGCGTGACATCACTCATCGTCCTGGCCGCCGAGGAGAAGTCGGCGGAGGTGACCAACTGGGCCGGACGCATCGGCTGGGTGGTCGGACTGCTGCTCTTCATCGCCCTCGTCTACTGGCTGATGCGCCAGGGGTGGAAGTGGCGCGGCAGCCTCCAGTCCGGCATTCCCGAGCTGCCGTCCCGCCCGTCTCCCACCACCACCCTCAACCGAGACGGCAAGCCGCCGCTGCCTGGAATGCCCGCCACCCCGGGCGAGGCGACACTGAGCATGAGTGGCCGCTACCACGGCTCCACGACCGCCGGGCAGTGGCTCGACCGGATCGTGGCCCACGGCCTGGGCACCCGCAGCCGCGTCGAGCTCACGCTCACCGAGTCGGGACTGGACGTCGTACGCCCCGGCGCGCAGGACTTCTTCGTCCCCGCGGCGGCCCTGCGTGAGGCCAGGCTCGACAAGGGCATCGCGGGCAAGGTCCTGGCCGAGGGCGGACTGCTGATCGTCACCTGGGCGCACGGCGACACGCTGATCGACTCCGGCTTCCGCTCCGACCACGCGGCCGAGCACGCCGCCTGGGTCGAGGCGATCAACAACCTGAACCAGAACAGCACGACGGAAGGCGCACGATGACGACCTCCACCCGGGGAGCCGCCAAGGTTCCCGCCGTACTCGTCCTGGAGGACGGCCGGACCTTCCGCGGCCGTGCCTACGGGGCCGTGGGGGAGACCTTCGGCGAGGCGGTGTTCAACACCGGCATGACCGGTTACCAGGAGACGCTCACCGACCCGTCCTACCACCGCCAGGTCGTCGTGATGACCGCCCCGCACGTCGGCAACACCGGCGTCAACGACGAGGACGACGAGTCCAAGCGGATCTGGGTCGCCGGCTACGTCGTACGCGACCCCGCCCGCATGCCCTCCAACTGGCGCTCCCGCCGCTCCCTCGACGAGGAGCTCGTCGCCCAGGGCATCGTCGGCATCAGCGGCATCGACACCCGCGCACTCACCCGCCACCTGCGCGAGCGCGGCGCCATGCGCGTCGGAATCTTCTCTGGCGCCGCGGTCATGGACGACGCCACGCTGCTCGGCAAGGTGCAGGCCGCCCCCCAGATGAAGGGCGCGAACCTGTCCGCCGAGGTGGCCACCACCGAGACGTACGTCGTCCCCGCCATCGGCACCAAGAAGTTCACCGTCGCCGCCATAGACCTCGGCATCAAGGGCATGACCCCGCAGCTGATGGCCGAGCGCGGCATCGAGGTGCACGTCCTGCCCGCCACGGCCACGGCCGAGGAGGTGTACGCGGTCGACCCCGACGGCGTGTTCCTCTCCAACGGCCCCGGCGACCCGGCCACCGCCGACCTGACCGTGGTCAAGGCCGTCCTGGAGCGCAGGACGCCGCTGTTCGGCATCTGCTTCGGCAACCAGCTCCTCGGCCGCTCCCTCGGCTTCGGCACGTACAAGCTGAAGTACGGCCACCGCGGCATCAACCAGCCCGTTCAGGACCGCTCGACCGGCAAGGTCGAGGTCACCGCGCACAACCACGGATTCGCCGTCGACGCGCCGCTCGACAAGGTCTCCGACACTCCCTACGGCCGCGCCGAGGTCTCCCACGTCTGCCTCAATGACGACGTGGTCGAAGGTCTCCAGCTGCTCGACCAGCCGGCCTTCAGCGTCCAGTACCACCCCGAGGCGGCCGCGGGCCCGCACGACGCCGCGTACCTGTTCGACCGCTTCGTAACCCTGATGGAGGGCCAGCGTGCCTAAGCGCTCCGATATCCAGTCCGTCCTGGTCATCGGCTCCGGCCCGATCGTGATCGGTCAGGCCGCCGAGTTCGACTACTCCGGCACCCAGGCCTGCCGCGTCCTCAAGTCCGAGGGTCTGCGCGTCATCCTGGTGAACTCCAACCCGGCGACGATCATGACCGACCCGGAGATCGCCGACGCCACGTACGTCGAGCCGATCACCCCCGAGTTCGTCGAGAAGATCATCGCCAAGGAGCGCCCCGACGCGCTGCTGCCCACCCTCGGCGGCCAGACCGCGCTGAACACCGCCATCTCCATGCACGAGCAGGGTGTGCTGGAGAAGTACGGCGTCGAGCTCATCGGCGCCAATGTCGAGGCGATCAACAAGGGCGAGGACCGCGACCTGTTCAAGGGCGTCGTCGAGGCCGTCAACGCCAAGATCGGCCACGGCGAGTCCGCGCGCTCGGTCATCTGCCACTCGATGGACGACGTCCTGGCGGGCGTCGACGAGCTCGGCGGCTACCCGGTCGTCGTGCGCCCCTCCTTCACCATGGGCGGCGCGGGTTCCGGCTTCGCGCACGACGAGGACGAGCTGCGCCGTATCGCCGGACAGGGCCTCACGCTCTCCCCGACCACCGAAGTGCTCCTGGAGGAGTCCATCCTCGGCTGGAAGGAGTACGAGCTGGAGCTGATGCGCGACAAGCACGACAACGTCGTGGTCGTCTGCTCCATCGAGAACTTCGACCCGATGGGCGTGCACACCGGTGACTCGATCACCGTCGCCCCGGCGATGACGCTGACGGACCGTGAGTACCAGCGGCTGCGCGACGTCGGTATCGCGATCATCCGCGAGGTCGGCGTGGACACCGGCGGCTGCAACATCCAGTTCGCGGTCAACCCCGACGACGGCCGGATCATCGTCATCGAGATGAACCCGCGCGTCTCGCGCTCCTCGGCGCTGGCGTCGAAGGCGACCGGCTTCCCGATCGCCAAGATCGCCGCCCGTCTCGCCGTCGGCTACACCCTCGACGAGATCCCCAACGACATCACCGAGAAGACCCCGGCGTCCTTCGAGCCCACGCTCGACTACGTCGTGGTCAAGGTGCCGCGGTTCGCGTTCGAGAAGTTCCCGTCCGCCGACGCCACCCTCACCACCACCATGAAGTCGGTGGGCGAGGCCATGGCGATCGGCCGGAACTTCACCGAGGCGCTGAACAAGGCGCTGCGCTCGCTGGAGAAGAAGGGCAGCCAGTTCTCCTTCACCTCGGAGCCGGGCGACAAGGCGGAGCTGCTGCTGAAGGCCAAGGTCCCCACCGACGGCCGGATCAACACCGTCATGCAGGCCATCCGCGCGGGCGCCACGCCCGAGGAGGTCTTCGAGGCCACCAAGATCGACCCCTGGTTCGTCGACCAGCTCTTCCTGATCAAGGAGCACGCGGACGAGCTCGCCGCAGCCGAGAAGCTCGACCCCGACATGCTCGCGGACGCCAAGCGCCACGGCTTCTCCGACGCCCAGATCGCCGAGATCCGCGGGCTGCGCGAGGACGTCGTACGCGAGGTCCGGCACGCACTGGGCATCCGCCCGGTCTACAAGACGGTCGACACCTGCGCCGCCGAATTCGCCGCCAGGACCCCGTACTTCTACTCCTCGTACGACGAGGAGAGCGAGGTCGCGCCGCGCGAGAAGCCCGCCGTGATCATCCTCGGCTCGGGTCCCAACCGCATCGGCCAGGGCATCGAGTTCGACTACTCCTGCGTCCACGCCTCCTTCGCGCTCAGCGATGCCGGCTACGAGACCGTGATGGTCAACTGCAACCCCGAGACCGTTTCCACCGACTACGACACCTCCGACCGGCTCTACTTCGAGCCGCTCACCCTGGAGGACGTCCTGGAGATCGTCCACGCCGAGTCGCTGGCCGGCCCGATCGCCGGCGTCGTCGTCCAGCTCGGCGGCCAGACCCCGCTGGGTCTCGCGCAGGCGCTCAAGGACAACGGCGTGCCGATCGTCGGCACCTCGCCCGAGGCCATCCACTCGGCCGAGGACCGGGGCGCCTTCGGCCAGGTGCTCGCCGAGGCCGGTCTCCCGGCCCCCAAGCACGGCACCGCGACCACCTTCGCCGGGGCCAAGGCCATCGCCGACGAGATCGGCTACCCCGTCCTCGTACGCCCGTCGTACGTGCTCGGCGGGCGCGGCATGGAGATCGTGTACGACGAGGCGCGCCTGGAGGCGTACATCGCCGAGTCCACCGAGATCAGCTCCACCCGTCCAGTCCTGGTCGACCGCTTCCTCGACGACGCGATCGAGATCGACGTGGATGCGCTCTACGACGGCACCGAGCTCTATCTCGGCGGCGTCATGGAACACATCGAGGAGGCCGGAATCCACTCCGGCGACTCGGCGTGCGCGCTGCCCCCGATCACGCTCGGCGGCTTCGACATCAAGCGGCTGCGGGCCTCCACCGAGGCGATCGCCAAGGGTGTCGGCGTACGCGGCCTGATCAACATCCAGTTCGCGATGGCGGGCGACATCCTGTACGTCCTCGAAGCCAACCCGCGCGCCTCGCGGACCGTCCCCTTCACCTCGAAGGCGACCGCCGTTCCACTGGCCAAGGCCGCAGCCCGTATCTCGCTGGGCGCGACCATCGCCGAGCTGCGCGCCGAGGGCATGCTCCCGGCGAACGGTGACGGCGGCACCCTGCCGATGGACTCGCCGATCTCCGTCAAGGAGGCCGTGATGCCGTGGTCGCGCTTCCGCGACATCCACGGCCGCGGTGTCGACACGGTCCTCGGCCCCGAGATGCGCTCCACCGGCGAGGTCATGGGCATCGACTCGGTCTTCGGCACGGCGTACGCCAAGTCGCAGGCGGGCGCGTACGGCCCGCTGCCGACCAAGGGCCGCGCCTTCATCTCCGTCGCCAACCGCGACAAGCGCTCGATGATCTTCCCGGCGCGCGAGCTGGTGGCGCACGGCTTCGAGCTGCTCGCCACGTCCGGCACGGCCGAGGTGCTCAAGCGCAACGGCATCAACGCCACGATCGTGCGCAAGCAGAGCGAGGGCCAGGGCCCGGGCGGCGAGCGGACGATCGTCCAGCTCATCCACGACGGAGACGTCGACCTCATCGTCAACACCCCGTACGGAACGGGTGGCCGTCTCGACGGGTACGAGATCCGTACGGCAGCCGTGGCGCGCTCCGTGCCCTGCCTGACGACGGTCCAGGCGCTCGCCGCCGCCGTCCAGGGCATCGACGCGCTCAACCGCGGTGATGTGGGCGTCCGTTCGCTCCAGGAACACGCCGAACACCTGACCGCGGCCCGCGACTAGCAAACGGCGAGGGGGACACCGGAAACGGTGTCCCCCTCTTCATGAGGACACCTGCATGTACAAGTTCTTCTTCAACCTCGTCTTCAAGCGGATGGACCCGGAGCAGGCCCACTATCTGGCCTTCCGCTGGATCCGGCTCGCGGTCCGCGTCCCGGTGCTGCGTACGTTCGTCGCGGCCGTGCTCGCGCCCCGGTACTCGTCGCTGCGCACCGAGGCGTTCGGCCTGCGCATGCACGGCCCCTTCGGCCTCGCGGCCGGCTTCGACAAGAACGCCGTCGCCATCGACGGAATGTCGATGCTCGGCTTCGACCACATCGAGATCGGCACAGTCACGGGAGAAGCGCAGCCCGGCAACCCCAAAAAGCGCCTCTTCCGCCTCGTTCCGGACCGCGCGCTGATCAATCGCATGGGCTTCAACAACGAGGGATCGGCGGCGGTCGCCGAGCGCCTCCACGCGCGCGTGCCGGTCTTCAAGACCGTCGTGGGCGTCAACATCGGCAAGACCAAGGTGGTCCCGGAGGCCGAGGCGGCCGCCGACTACGTGAAGTCGACCGAGCGGCTCGCCGCGCACGCGGACTACCTGGTCGTCAACGTCTCGTCCCCGAACACGCCCGGCCTGCGCAACCTCCAGGCCACCGAGTCCCTTCGCCCCCTGCTCACCGCCGTACGCGAGGCCGCCGACCGCACGGTCACCGACCGTCGCGTCCCCCTACTCGTCAAGATCGCCCCCGATCTGGCCGACGAGGACGTCGACGCCGTCGCCGACCTCGCCCTCGAACTGGCCCTGGACGGCATCATCGCCACCAACACGACCATCGCGCGCGACGGCCTCGGCCTGAAGTCGGACCCGGCGCTGGTCAAGGAGACCGGCGGCCTTTCCGGCGCACCGGTCAAGCAACGTTCCCTGGGGGTCCTGCGGCGCCTCCACGCGCGCGTGGGCGACCGGATCACCCTGGTGGGCGTCGGCGGCGTCGAGAACGCCGAGGACGCCTGGCAGCGCATCCTGGCGGGCGCCACGCTCGTCCAGGGCTACAGCGCCTTCGTCTACCAGGGCCCCTTCTACGCCCGCGCGATCCACAAGGGCCTGGCGGCACGGCTGGCGGCCTCCCCGTACGCAACCCTCGCCGACGCCGTCGGCGCCGAGAACCGGAAGGCGACCACGTGACCCTCGCACCCTTCGGCGCACGCCTGCGCCACGCCATGGACACCCGCGGCCCGCTCTGTGTCGGGATCGACCCGCACGCGTCCCTGCTGACCGCCTGGGGCCTGAGCGACGACATCGGCGGCCTGGAGCGCTTCACGCGTACGACGGTCGAGGCACTGGCCGACCGGGTCGCCGTCCTCAAGCCTCAGTCGGCGTTCTTCGAGCGCTTCGGCTCACGCGGCATCGCGGTACTGGAGAAGGCGGTCGAGGAGGCGCGGGCCGCGGGCGCGCTGGTGCTGATGGACGCCAAGCGGGGCGACATCGGCTCGACGATGGGCGCGTACGCCGCGACCTACCTCGACAAGGATTCGCCGCTCTTCTCGGACGCGGTGACCCTCTCGCCGTATCTGGGCTTCGGCTCGCTGCGTCCGGCGCTGGACGCGGCCGCGGTCTCGGGCGCGGGTGTCTTCGTCCTGGCCCTCACCTCGAACCCGGAGGGCGCGGAGGTACAGCGCTCCACGGCCGCCGACGGCCGGTCGCTGGCGCAGCTGATGCTCGACCACATGGCGGCGGAGAACGCGGGCGCCGAACCGATGGGGTCGGTGGGCGCGGTCGTCGGCGCGACGCTGGGCGACGCGGGGGTGAACCTCGACATCAACGGACCGCTTCTGTCCCCCGGTATCGGCGCCCAGGGCGCGACTCCGGCGGACCTTCCAGGAGTCTTCGGCCGGGCCGTCGGGAATGTCGTGCCGAGCGTCAGCCGGGGCGTCCTGCGGCACGGTCCGGACGTGGCGGCGCTGAGGGAGTCGGCGACGCGCTTCGCGGACGAGGTACGCGCGGCGGTCTCCGGCGTTTAGCCGCTGGCGGGGGGCCTCGAACGCGTCCGCGAAAATCCCTGCATCGACCACGTTGACGAAAACTTGGCTCAAAACCTGGACGATATGTCGAAAATGTCCTAGTCGGTCGATGCTGACCAGGACTTTTCGTCTGTTCTCGCTGACTGGAGCGGTCATGGCCGCTAGTCTCCGTCGAAGAGCGAACGTGCACTGCGTTGTCCGTTGCTCGCCTGGTGAGGCGCGCCAAGGTTCCTCACCGGTCCGTATCCGACAGTTCGACATCCGAGGTGACGTAGGCGTGGCTCTTCCGCCCCTTACCCCTGAACAGCGCGCAGCCGCGCTCGAAAAGGCCGCCGCGGCTCGCCGGGAGCGGGCCGAGGTCAAGAATCGACTCAAGCACTCCGGCGCCTCGCTCCACGAGGTCATCAAGCAGGGTCAGGAGAACGACGTCATCGGCAAGATGAAGGTCTCCGCTCTTCTTGAGTCGCTGCCTGGCGTGGGCAAGGTCCGTGCCAAGCAGATCATGGAGCGGCTCGGCATTTCCGAGAGCCGTCGTGTGCGCGGTCTCGGCTCGAACCAGATCGCCTCTCTTGAGCGCGAGTTCGGCGGCGGCGCCGCCTGACGTTCTCGGGCACTCCCGGGAACCTGGATAATCGCTGCATGGCAGCAGAGGTACGTCCGCGGCTGACCGTGCTCTCCGGCCCCTCAGGGGTCGGTAAGAGCACGGTCGTCGCCCATATGCGCAAGGTCCACCCAGAGGTATGGCTCTCGGTGTCGGCCACCACAAGAAAGCCGCGCCCCGGCGAGCGCCACGGCGTTCAGTATTTCTTCGTCACCGACGAGGAATTCGACAAGCTGGTCGCCAACGGTGAGCTGCTGGAATGGGCAGAGTTCGCGGGCAACCGCTACGGCACACCGCGCCGTGCGGTCCTCGAACGCCTGGAGGCGGGCGAGCCGGTGCTGCTCGAGATCGATCTCCAGGGCGCACGGCAGGTCAAGGAATCCATGCCGGATTCGCTCCTGGTCTTCCTGGCCCCGCCGAGCTGGGAGGAACTGGTCCGTCGGCTCACCGGCCGCGGAACCGAGTCCGCCGAGGTCATCGAACGCCGGCTGGCGGTCGCGAAGGTAGAGCTGGCCGCCGAGTCGGAGTTCGATGTCACCCTGGTCAACACCTCCGTCGAGGACGTGGCGCGTGAGCTGCTAGCCTTGATGACAGTTGTTTGATCTTTGTCCGATCATTGTGCACGTTCTTCGGAAGGCTAGAGAGTGTCCTCTTCCATCACCGCGCCCGAGGGCATCATCAACCCGCCGATCGACGAGCTCCTCGAGGCCACCGACTCGAAGTACAGCCTTGTGATCTACGCGGCCAAGCGCGCGCGCCAGATCAACGCGTACTACTCGCAGCTCGGCGAGGGTCTCCTCGAGTACGTCGGTCCGCTGGTGGACACCCACGTCCACGAGAAGCCGCTCTCGATCGCCCTGCGTGAGATCAACGCGGGTCTGCTGACCTCCGAGGCCATTGAGGGCCCGGCTCAGTAGCGTTCTACGCTTTTCACCACAGGCCCGGCGGCGTGTCCGCCGGGCCTGTGGTCTGTTCGGGGGGCCCGGAGGGCCGTCTCCCCGAAGTGATGCAGCATGGGCATGTAGCAATCGTCGGGAGCGGGGAGATCCGTGGTGGACAGGCCGAAGGTCGTTCTGGGGGTCAGCGGAGGCATCGCCGCGTACAAGGCGTGCGAGCTGCTGCGGAGGCTGACGGAATCGGGCCACGACGTACGCGTGGTGCCCACGCAGTCGGCGCTGCACTTCGTCGGGGCCGCGACCTGGTCCGCGCTCTCCGGCCACCCCGTGTCGACCGAGGTCTGGTCCGACGTCCACGAGGTTCCCCACGTACGCATCGGGCAGGCCGCCGACCTGGTCGTCGTCGCCCCGGCCACCGCCGACATGCTCGCCAAGGCGGCCCACGGCCTCGCCGACGACCTGCTCACCAACACGCTCCTCACGGCCCGCTGTCCGGTGGTCTTCGCCCCCGCCATGCACACCGAGATGTGGGAGCATCCCGCGACCCGGGAGAACGTCGCGACGCTGCGCCGCCGGGGCGTCGTCGTCATCGACCCCGCGGTCGGACGGCTCACCGGAGTCGACACCGGCAAGGGGCGGCTTCCCGAGCCCGGCGAGATCTTCGAGGTCTGCCGCAGAGTGCTCGCCCGTGGCGTCGCGGCCCCCGATCTCTCCGGCCGCCATGTGGTCGTCAGCGCGGGCGGCACGCGCGAGCCGCTGGACCCGGTGCGCTATCTGGGGAACCGTTCCTCGGGCAAGCAGGGGTACGCCCTGGCCCGCACTGCCGCAGCCCGTGGTGCCCGCGTCACGCTCATCGAGGCCAACACCGGCATCACGGACCCGGCGGGCGTCGACGTCGTCCATGTGGGCACGGCGGTCCAGCTGCGTGAGGCCGTGCTCAAGGCCGCAGCGGACGCCGACGCCGTGGTGATGGCCGCGGCGGTCGCGGACTTCCGCCCCGCCGCGTACGCCGAGGGCAAGATCAAGAAGAAGGACGGCCAGGAGCCCGCGCCCGTGGCGCTGGTCCGCAACCCCGACGTCCTCGCCGAGATCTCCGCCGAACGGGCCCGCCCGGGCCAGGTGATCGTCGGCTTCGCCGCGGAGACCGACGATGTGCTCGCCAACGGGCGCGAGAAGCTGCGCCGCAAGGGCTGCGACCTGCTGGTGGTCAACGAGGTGGGGGAGCGCAAGACGTTCGGCTCGGAGGAGAACGAGGCCGTGGTGCTCGCCGCAGACGGCGGTGAGACGGCCGTTCCTTACGGGCCGAAGGAGTCCTTGGCGGACACGGTCTGGGATCTGGTCGTGCCGCGGCTCGGGTGAATTCTTGGGTTCGCCTCGAACAGACAATGAAATCCCAAGAAGTCCGGCATACTGACTCGGGACGCAGGTCTGTCGCACTGCATTTCCGCAATGGAACACAGGTCACACGGCTCCCACGGAGCGAGACGGGTGGACCGCTGCGGGAGAGCGCCGGATAAACTGCTCATGGAACGTCGCGGGGCGCAGCCCCCGGCCGGTCCGCCAATGATCAGCCAGCAGCCGCTGCAACCCCAGGGAGCATTGTGTCCCGTCGTCTGTTCACCTCGGAGTCCGTGACCGAGGGTCACCCCGACAAGATCGCTGACCAGATCAGCGACACGATTCTCGACGCCCTTCTGCGGGAGGACCCGACCTCTCGGGTCGCCGTGGAGACCTTGATCACCACCGGTCTGGTGCACGTCGCCGGCGAGGTGACCACCAAGGCGTGGGCAGACATCCCCACGCTGGTGCGCAACAAGATCCTCGAGATCGGTTACGACTCCTCGAAGAAGGGCTTCGACGGCGCGTCCTGCGGCGTCTCGGTCTCGATCGGTTCGCAGTCGCCGGACATCGCGCAGGGCGTCGACACCGCGTACGAGAAGCGCGTCGAGGGCGACGAGGACGAGCTCGACAAGCAGGGTGCCGGCGACCAGGGCCTGATGTTCGGCTACGCCTGCGACGAGACCCCCGAGCTGATGCCGCTGCCGATCTACGTGGCACACCGGCTCTCGCGCCGTCTGTCCGAGGTCCGCAAGAACGGGACCATCCCGTACCTGCGCCCCGACGGCAAGACCCAGGTCACCATCGAGTACGACGGCGACAAGGCCGTCCGTCTCGACACCGTGGTCGTCTCCTCGCAGCATGCGTCGGACATCGACCTCGACTCGCTGCTTGCGCCCGACATCCGCGAGTTCGTCGTCGAGCACGTGCTCAAGCAGCTCGTCGAGGACGGCATCAAGCTCGACACCGACGGCTACCGCCTGCTGGTCAACCCGACCGGCCGCTTCGAGATCGGTGGCCCGATGGGCGACGCCGGCCTCACCGGCCGCAAGATCATCATCGACACCTACGGCGGCATGGCCCGGCACGGCGGCGGCGCCTTCTCCGGCAAGGACCCGTCGAAGGTGGACCGCTCGGCGGCGTACGCGATGCGCTGGGTCGCGAAGAACGTCGTGGCCGCCGGCCTCGCGGCACGCTGCGAGGTCCAGGTCGCGTACGCGATCGGCAAGGCCGAGCCGGTGGGCCTCTTCGTCGAGACCTTCGGCACCGCGGCGGTCGACGTCGACAAGATCGAGCAGGCCATCGGCGAGGTCTTCGACCTGCGCCCGGCGGCGATCATCCGTGACCTGGACCTGCTGCGCCCGATCTACGCGCAGACGGCGGCGTACGGCCACTTCGGCCGCGAGCTCCCCGACTTCACGTGGGAGCGCACGGATCGCGTGGACGCGCTGCGCAGCGCCGCGGGACTCTAGGCTCTGCGCCACCAGGCTCGCGCGACGGCCCCGGACCGGGATGGCGGGATGGTCCGGGGCCGTCGCACGTCCCGTGACAGTGCCCCGCACGGGCCGGGTCTCCGGCGCCCGGCACTGTCAGTGGCATCTGGTAGGAATTTGGCTGTGAGCAGCGACAACAAGCAGCCCGAAGAGCCCGCCGCCGACGGGCCCGAGCAGCTTGCGCTCATTCGGGAGACCGTGCGCAAGGCCAAGGTGCCCAAGGCAAAACCGCGGACCTGGCGGGGAGCCGCGCTCGCCGGGGAACTGCCCGTGGCGCGGGTAGTGGTCAACAAAGGCGTGCTTCATCTCGATCAGTACTTCGACTACGCCGTGCCCGCGGAGCTGGATGAGGACGCGCAGCCCGGGGTCCGGGTGCGGGTGCGGTTCGGGGCCGGGGCGCACCGGGTGCGGGAAGGCCGGCGCGAAGGGGGCGGGCTGATCGACGGGTTCCTCGTCGAGCGGCGTGCCGAGTCGGACTACACGGGAGCGCTGGCCGCGCTCGCCTCCGTGGTCTCGCCCGAGCCGGTGCTAAGCCCCCAGATGCTTGCCCTGGCGCGGGCGGTCGCCGATCGGTATGCGGGGAGCCTGGCGGATGTGCTGCAGCTCGCCGTTCCACCGAGGAACGGACGGGCCGAGGCCAAGCCTTCGCCCCAGCCGCTGCCGCCGCCCGGTGCGCCGGATGCCGGAAGCTGGGTGCGGTACGGCCGGGGGGCCGCGTTTGTGGATGCGCTCGCGAGTGGGGGCGCGCCGCGGGCGGTGTGGACCGCCCTGCCCGGGCCCCTGTGGCCGGACGAGCTGGCGCGGGCCGTCGCGGCGACGCTCGCCTCGGGGCGGGGCGCGCTGGTCGTCGTGCCCGACGGGCGGCGCTCCGCGCGGGTGGACGCCGCCCTCACCGCGCTGCTCGGGGAGGGGTTCCACGCCGTGCTCACCGCCGAGTCCGGCCCCGAGAAGCGCTACCGGCAGTGGCTCGCGGTGCGCCGCGGGTCCGTGCGTGCGGTCGTCGGTACGCGGGCCGCGATGTTCGCGCCCGTGCAGAACCTCGGCCTGGTCGCGGTCTGGGACGACGGCGACTCCAGCCACAGCGATGAGAACGCGCCATTCCCGCATGTGCGCGAGGTACTGGAGTTGCGGGCCGCCCACGACAGATGCGCCTTCCTGCTGGGGAGTACGAGCTGCACGGTCGAGGCGGCACAGCTCATGGCGAGCGGCTGGGCGCTGCCGCTGACAGCCGACCGCGAGCAGGTGCGCAGGAGCGCGCCCCTCGTGCGTACCGTCGGGGACGGCGAGCTGGCGCGCGACGAGGCGGCGCGGGCGGCGCGGCTGCCGAGCCTGGCCTGGCAGACCGTGCGGGACGGGCTGAAGAGCGGACCGGTGCTGGTTCAGGTGCCCAGGCGCGGCTATGTTCCCAGGCTCGCCTGCGAGCGGTGCCGTACGCCCGCGCGCTGTCGGCACTGCTCGGGCCCGCTGGAGGCGCCGGACGAGCGCGATCTGAAGTGCGGCTGGTGCGGGCGCGGGGCGCCCGACTGGCACTGTGTCGCATGCGGCAGTACGAGACTGCGCGCCCGCGTTGTGGGCGCCCGGCGCACGGCGGAGGAGCTGGGCCGTGCCTTCCCCGCCGTCCAGGTGCGCACATCGGGCCGGGACCATGTGCTGGACAGCGTGCCCAGGCGCCCCGCGCTGGTGGTGAGTACGCCCGGTGCCGAGCCCGTCGCCGAGGGCGGATACGCGGCGGCGCTGCTGCTCGACGGCTGGGCGATGCTGGGGCGGCCCGATCTGCGCTCGGGCGAGGACGCGCTGCGGCGCTGGATGGACGCGGCCTCGCTGGTACGCGGGCAGAGCGAGGGCGGCACGGTGGTGGTGGTCGCCGAGCCGACGCTGCGTCCCGTACAGGCGCTAGTGCGCTGGGATCCCGTCGGGCACGCACAGCGCGAGCTGGCCGAGCGGGCGGAGCTCGGGTTCCCGCCGGTGTCGCGGATGGCGGCGGTGTCGGGACGGGCGGAGGCGATCGCCGCGTTTGTGGCGAGTGCGGAACTGCCGGGCGACACCGAGGTGTTGGGCCCAGTGCCGCTTCGGGTCACGGATCCGGGCAGGCCCCGCAGGCCCGGTGACCCTCCGGTGGGCGAGACCTGGGAGCGGGTGCTGCTCAGGGTGCCGCCGGGCAGCGGAGCGGCACTGGCCGCCGCACTGAAGTCGGCCCAGGCGGCCCGGACGGCCCGTGGGGGCAGCGAGCAGGTACGGATCAGGGTCGACCCGCCGGACATCGGCTGAGCCCGTCGGACGTCGCCTGAAGAGGGAGCCTCGGCTCGCACAGCAGACGGCTGCCCCCACCCGTCGGGGTGGGGGCAGCCGGGCGGGGAAGGTCAGCCGTTGCGCGGGCCGGGGAAGGCGCTCTGGCGGGCCTCCTCGCGGAGGGGTTGGCTGCCGGCCGCGGACTGCTGCGGCATGGTGCGGGCAGCGGGGACGGCCGGCAGGCTCGGGCCCACCGGCAGCGTGCGCGTCGTCGCCGTCTCCCCGCCGTGGTCCACATCCGCGGGGCCCGCCTGCTGGGCGGCCCGCCGTGCTCCGTACCGACGGTGCACCGCCTGCTTGGTGACCCCAAGCGCCGAGCCCACCGCGTCCCACGAGAAGCCCAGCGAACGGTCGAAGTCCACCGCCGCGGTCACCAGGGTCTCTACGCTGTCCCGCAGTTCCTGCGCCAGACGGACGGTCGGGGCCGGGGCCCTTCCGTAGACGACGAAGCCCGTGGAGGGGCCTGAGCGGCGCGGGCGGTAGACATTGCCCAGCTGTGCGGTCAGCGTGCGCAAGGCGTCCACCTGCCGGCGGACCCGCTCGATGTCCCGCACCAACAGGTGCAGACTTGCCCGGGCTTGGGCGTCGTGGGTTGCGTGGTCGGCCATTGACAAGCCTCTCGAACCGGCGTTGAAAAAGGGGCCGGGCCGCATCCTGGGCGGCCCGCTTCGGTCAATCTCTCTTGACCAACGCTCCACCCGGCGATGTGGTCACGGGGCGGGGGCGTATGCGTATGTGCGCGGGGCGCACGGCCACCCGTACGCCCCCTGCCGCCCCGGCCCATAGACTGGTGTGCTGCTCGTCACCGCAGGACCAGTCGCTACCAGCACGCATCAGCCTGAGAGGCAGTCAGCCACCGATGAAGCTCGTCTTCGCAGGCACCCCCGAGGTCGCCGTACCCGCCCTGGACGCCCTGATCGCCTCCGACCGGCACGAGGTGGCCGCCGTCGTCACCCGGCCCGACGCACCCGCAGGGCGCGGTCGCCGACTGGTGGCAAGCCCGGTCGCGCAGCGGGCCGAGGAAGCCGGGATCGAGGTGCTGAAGCCGGCCAGGCCGCGCGACGAGGCGTTCATCGAGCGGCTGCGCGAGATCGCGCCCGACTGCTGCCCGGTCGTCGCCTACGGCGCTCTGCTGCCCAAGGTGGCGCTCGACGTGCCGGCCCGTGGCTGGGTCAATCTGCACTTCTCGCTGCTGCCCGCCTGGCGCGGAGCCGCACCCGTCCAGCACGCGATCCTCGCGGGGGACGAGATGACGGGCGCATCGACCTTCCTGATCGAGGAAGGCCTCGACTCCGGGCCGGTCTACGGCGTGCTCACCGAGCATGTAAGGCCCACCGACACCAGCGGCGACCTGCTGACCCGGCTCGCCTTCGCCGGCGCCGGGCTGCTCGCCGCGACCATGGACGGCATCGAGGACGGCACCCTGCGGGCCGTGCCGCAGCCGGCCGAGGGCATCACGCTCGCGCCGAAGATCACCGTCGAGGACGCCCATGTGGACTTCAGGGCCCCGGCGCTCCGCGTCGACCGCGTGGTCCGGGGATGCACCCCGGCGCCCGGCGCGTGGACGGTCTTCCGCGGGGAGCGGCTCAAGCTGATCCACGTGGCACCGGCGGCGGACCACACGGAGCTCAAGCCCGGCGAGCTCTCGGCAGGGAAGAACAACGTGTACGTGGGTACCGGATCGCACGCCGTGGAGCTGCTCTGGGTCCAGCCACAGGGCAAGAAGCCGATGCGTGCGGCCGACTGGGCGCGCGGGGTGCGCATCGCCCAGGGCGAGCTTGTGGGCGCGGCGGACGTAGGCTGAGAGCGTTCGGCCCTTTCGATCGCGGAGCACCTTTGAACGAGCAGGCACATCGCCGTCCCCCGAAGCCGTACCGCCGCCCCAAGAAGGATCCCGTGAGGATCCTCGCCTTCGAGGCGCTCAGGGCCGTCGACGAGAGGGACGCGTACGCCAACCTCGTCCTGCCGCCCCTGCTGAAGAAGGCCCGGGAGAAGGACGACTTCGACGCACGCGACGCGGCACTCGCCACCGAGCTCGTGTACGGGACGCTGCGCCGCCAGGGCACCTACGACGCGATCATCTCGGCGTGCATCGACCGGCCGCTGCGCGAGGTCGATCCGCCCGTGCTCGACGTTCTGGCGCTCGGCGCCCACCAGCTGCTCGGGACGCGGATCCCCACGCATGCGGCCGTCTCCGCGAGCGTCGAGCTGGCACGGGTGGTGCTCGGCGACGGGCGGGCGAGGTTCGTCAACGCCGTGCTGCGCAAGATCTCGAAAGACGATCTGGACACCTGGCTGGAGCGGGTCGCTCCGCCGTACGAGGACGACGCCGAGGACCATCTGGCCGTCGTGCACTCGCACCCGCGGTGGGTCGTCTCCGCGCTGTGGGACTCGCTGGGCGGCGGACGCGCCGGGATCGAGGACCTGCTGGAGGCCGACAACGAACGGCCCGAGGTGACCCTCGTCGCCCGGCCGGGCCGCTCCACCACCGGCGAACTGCTCGATGTGCTGGGCGAGGAGTCCGGGCTGCCGGGGCGCTGGTCGCCGTATGCCGTGCGGCTGGCCGAGGGCGGCGAACCGGGCGCCATCGAGGCCGTACGCGACGGCCGGGCCGGTGTCCAGGACGAGGGCAGCCAGCTCGTCGCGATCGCCCTGGCCGGCGCGCCGATGGAGGGACCCGACGAGCGCTGGCTCGACGGCTGCGCAGGACCTGGAGGCAAGGCGGCGCTGCTGGGCGCGCTGGCCGCGCAGCGGGGCGCGTCGCTCCTGGCCTCCGAGAAGCAGCCGCACCGCGCCCGGCTGGTCGAGCGTGCGCTCGCCGGGAATCCCGGCCCGTACCAGGTCATCGCGGCGGACGGCACGCGTCCGCCGTGGCGTGAGGGCTCCTTCGACCGCGTACTCGTCGATGTCCCGTGCACCGGCCTCGGCGCGCTGCGCCGTCGTCCCGAGGCCCGCTGGCGTCGCCGTCCCGAGGACCTGGAGGGCTTCGCGCCCCTCCAACGCGGGCTGCTGCGCGAGGCGTTGAAGGCCGTACGGGTCGGGGGAGTGGTCGGGTACGCGACCTGCTCGCCGCACCTCGCCGAGACCCGGGTGGTCGTGGACGACGTACTCAAGGGCCGCGGCGGCGAGGCGGTGGAGGCCGAACTGGTGGACGCCAGACCTCTGATGCCCGGAGTTCCGGCGCTGGGGGAGGGGCCCGATGTGCAGCTGTGGCCGCATCTGCACGGCACGGACGCGATGTACCTCGCGCTGCTGCGCCGGACGGCCTGAGACGACGAGGGGGCGACGAGGCGCGTCGGCTCATTCCCGGGACGGCCGCACGACGAGAGTGCCGTCCGGCTCGTATTCGACGCGCGAGCCGAAGCGGTGGCTGATCCGGTCGAGGACGTCGTGCAGCCACCGTGAGTCGTCGGTCGAGGCGTGCCGCAGCCGCATCCGCCGGGCCTGCATCGGTGTGATCCGTACGTCGTGGAGCCTGCCGGTTCCGGGATCCAGCGAGACGAAGTACAGCAGCCGCAGGTCGTCCCGGTACTGCTCGTAGCCGCCGATGCCCTCGTAGTCGTCGATCAGGTCGCCGCAGCCGTAGGTGATGAGCTTGCCGCCGTACACCTCCAGCGGTCTGGGATGGTGCGAGGAGTGCCCGTGTACGACATCCACCCCACCGTCGACAAGCGCGTGGGCGAAGCGGATCTGCTCACGGGGGACGTCGAAGCCCCAGTTGGAACCCCAGTGGATCGAGGCGACCGCGACGTCGCCCGGTCGTTTGGCCTGCCGTACCCGCGCGGTCACGTCGGCCGCGGCGGTGAGCGAGGGGGCCACGAAGTCGATCCCGCTTTGGTCCTCCGCGGCGGCCCAGTCCCTGCGGATGCCGCTGGATGCCATCCCCAGGGAGAAGACCAGGACACGGTGGCCTTGTCCCACCGGGACGATCGCGGGTCGCCGGGCCTCGCCGGAGTTCCGTCCCGCGCCCGCGGTACGCAGCCCGGCTGCGCTCAGCGCGTCGAGTGTCTCTTCCAGCCCGGGGCGGCCGTAGTCCAGGACATGGTTGTTGGCCAGAACGCACACGTCCGGGCGGGCGGCGGCCAGGCACGGCAGGTTGGCCGGGTGCATCCGGTAGTGGACCTCTTTGCCGGGTGCGATCTCGTGGTGCTGCGTGACGCTGGTCTCCAGGTTGACGATCCGCGCGTCGGGCGCGGCCTCGTCGAGCACCCGCAGCGCGTCGCCCCAGGGCCAGGTGAAGTCGGCGGGCCGCGGAATGGGGCCGTTCGCCGCCTCCGCGAGCTCGACATAGGCGCGGGCGTCCCGGAGCCAGATCTCCGGCAGCGTCGGATCACCGGGGTGCGGAAGGATCTGATCGACACCGCGGCCGAGCATCACGTCGCCACTGAGAAACAGCGTGGCCGGCCGGTTCACCGCCCACCCCCTCGCGCTAGGTCTGCCTCTACGGGTCTTCGGGCTTCTTCGCCGAGGAACCTCCGCCCGACACCGCGCCGCCCGATACCGCGCTGCCCGCCACCGCGGGCGCCGGTGGCCGCGGCTCGTCCTCGCGGGCGAGCCGGTGCGGCCACCAGATCTTCGGCCCCACGTCCAGGAACAGTCCCGTGACCAGCACGGACCGTACGACGAGGGTGTCGAGCAGCACTCCGAGCGCCACCGCGAAGCCGATCTCCGCGAAGGCGACCATCGGCAGTGTGCCCAGCGCCGCGAAGGTGCCGGCCAGGACCAGGCCTGCCGAGGTGATGACCGCGCCCGTCGCCGCCAGGCCGGTCAGCACGCCGGGTCTGGTGCCCTGGCGGCGCGCCTCCTCGCGGATACGGGTGGTCAGGAAGATGTTGTAGTCGATGCCCAGCGCCACCAGGAAGACGAAGACGAACAGTGGGAAGTCCGTGGACTCGCCGGCGTAGTCGAAGATGTAGCGGAACGCGAGCGCGCTCAGGCCCAGCGCCGCCGCGAAGGACAGCACCACCGTCCCGATCAGCAGCAGTGGGGCGATCAGGGCGCGCAGCAGCAGCGTGAGCACCAGCAGCACCACGGCCAGGACCAGCGGAATGATCACATAGTTGTCCCGGGTGGTGGCGGTATCCGCGTCCAGCACGGCTGCCGTGCCGCCGCCCACCCGGGCGTCGGCGTCCGGGACAGCGTGGACGGCATCGCGTATCCGCTCGACCGTGGCCCTGGCGGCCTGGCTGTCGGCGGGATCCGACATGGTCGCCTCGAACAGCACGCGGCCGTCGTTGAAGGGTCTGGTGCCGAGCGGGACGCCGATCGACTGCGGGACCACGCCGGGCGTCGTGGCCACGGTCTCGCCGACCCGGCGGGCCTGAGGCGCGTTGGCGATGACCACCAGGGGGTCGCCGCTGCCCGCGGGGAAGTACTTGGCCTGGACGGTCTGTCCGACGATCGAATCGGGCTCGCCGGTGAAAGCCTCGGCGTTGCTGATGCCCTCGGCCCGCAGCTGCGTCAGCCCCAGGGCGAACGCTGCGAGGATGACGGCGGTGATGCCCCATGTCGCGCGCGGGCGGCCGGCGATCCGCTGCCCCGTACGGGCCCAGAAGCCGCGCTCGGTGGGCTCGGGCGTACCCAGGTGCGGGATCGCGGGCCAGAAGATCCAACGGCCGAAGATCACCAACAGGGCGGGGAAGAGCGTCAGCATGGACACCAGGGCGACCGCGACACCGATCGCGGCGACCGGGCCGAGTCCGCTGGTGGAGTTCATCTCGGCGGCCAGCAGGACAAGCATGCCGAGCACCACCGTCGCGCCGCTGGCCAGCACCGCGGGCCCTGCCCGGTGCAGCGCCAGGGCCATCGCCTCGTGCCGGTCCTCGTGCCGGCGCAGCTCCTCGCGGTAGCGGGCGACGAGCAGCAGCGCATAGTCCGTCCCCGCCCCGAAGACGAGGACGGTCAAAATGCCCGCGCTCTGGCCGTTGACGGTCAGATCGGCGTGCCGGGCCAGCAGATAGATCAGCGCCTCCGCGGCGGCGAGCGCGCCGATCACCGAGATCACCGGAACCAGCAGCAGCGTGGGACTGCGATAGGTGATCAGCAGGATGATGACCACAACGGCGAGTGTCGACATCAGCAGGGTCGAGTCGATGCCCTCGAAGGCCTCGGAGAAGTCGGCCGCGGTGCCGCCGGGGCCGGTGATGTGGACCGCGAGCCCGGCCCCGCCGGTGCCGGTCACGTCGCGGATGGAGTCGACGGCGGGCGCGATCCTTGCCCAGCCCTTCTCGTCCATCGTGATCGGTACGAACACCTGGGCGGCCCGCGGGTCGACGGTCCGGTCCAGGACCGGACCGCGGGTCTCGTTGCCGCGCACACCGTGGTCCCGCAGCTGCTTGATCGCCGCGACGTTTTCGCTGATCTGCAGCCGGTCGGCCGGGGTCAGGCCGCTGTCGCGTGCGTACACGACGACCGCCGGGATGACCTCGGGCCTGAACCCCTTGGACTCCTCCAGCACTTGGGTGGATTCGGCGCTGCCGGGGAGCCAGGACGCGGCGTCGTTGTCCTGGGCGTCGGTGAGCTTCGATGCCAGCGGGAAGGCGAGCATGATCACCGCCAGCCACAGCACGACGACGACCCATTTGCTGCGCCGCCCGCAGACGAAGTGGGCGACGCCCTTTCTGGGCCGCTGCTGTTCCTTGTGTGCGTCCGGCATGACGCCCCCAATTGGCGCTCGCGGCGGGCCGCATCGCCCTTGCCAGTGCGCCGAATCGCCAGGATTGCACGGAGTGTGCCGATCCCGGGGAGCCCCTGGTCCGTACCGGGTGCCGGACCGAGGAGGGGAAGCGCTCCGGAACATGGCAGGCTTGGCCCATGGCCGTACAGATCAGCCCCAGTATCCTCTCCGCCGACTTCTCCCGCCTGGCGGAGGAGGCGAAGGCAGTCGAAGGCGCCGACTGGCTCCATGTCGATGTCATGGACAACCATTTCGTGCCCAACCTCACGCTGGGCGTGCCTGTCGTGGAATCTCTCAGCCGGGCGACGGACACCCCGCTGGACTGTCATCTGATGATCGATGACCCCGATCGATGGGCTCCGCAGTACGTCGAGGCGGGGGCCGGATCCGTCACCTTCCATGTCGAGGCGGCGGCCGCGCCCGTACGCCTCGCGCGGGAGATCCGGGCCAAGGGCGCGCGTGCCTCGATGGCGCTCAAGCCCGCGACGCCCATTGAGCCGTACGAGGATCTGCTCCCCGAGCTCGACATGCTGCTGATCATGACTGTGGAGCCTGGTTTCGGCGGTCAGGCCTTTCTCGACATCATGCTGCCGAAGATCCGCCGTACCCGTGAGCTGATCTCCAAGCACGGCCTCGAGCTGTGGCTTCAGGTCGACGGCGGCGTTTCGGACGCGACGATCGAACGGTGTGCCGAAGCCGGCGCGGATGTGTTCGTGGCCGGTTCGGCGGTCTACGGGGCCAAGGACCCGGCGCAGGCGGTGCGCTCGCTGCGCGCCAAGGCCGAGGAGACCATCTCCTCGGCGGCGTGGGCGTGCAACCACTGAGCCACAAGCAAGTGAACTCAACCCAACAGGGCTGATCAAGAACCGCCGGATCTGACAGGATGACGGATCCGGAGTGTGTACAGCAGTGAGGAGATCGCGGTGTCGACGGGCCGGTCAGCCATGCGGATGGGACCCGCTGAGCTGGTGCAGGCGGCGGCCATGGCCCGCCGCTTCTATCTCGAGGGCAAATCCAAGATCCAGATCGCTGAGGAGTTCGGCGTCAGCCGCTTCAAGGTCGCCAGGGTCCTGGAAACCGCACTCGAGCGTGATCTCGTAAGGATCGAGATCCGCGTCCCCGCAGAGCTGGACGCGGAGCGCTCGGACGCGCTCCGCGCACGCTACGGACTACGGCACGCGGTCGTCGTCGAATCCCCGGCGGAGGGTGAGGACGAGTCGCCCGATCCGGAGAACCTCGGCGAAGTGGCCGCCGACCTCCTCGGCGAACTGGTGAACGAGGGCGATGTGCTGGGGCTGGCCTGGGGCCGGTCCACGATCCACATGGCCGCCGCGCTCGACCGGCTGCCACCGTGCACAGTCGTGCAGCTCACGGGGGTGTACGACGCGGGGACCGCCGAGCGCGGCTCGGTGGAGGCCGTCCGCCGCGCCGCACAGGTCTCCGGCGGCGAGGCCCACCCCATCTACGCCCCGATGCTGCTTCCCGACCCGGCCACCGCGGCGGCGCTGCGCAGCCAGACCGGCATCGCCCGCGCCTTCGAGTACTTCGACAAGGTCACCGTCGCCGCCGTGTCCATCGGTTCGTGGGAGCCGGGCATCTCGACCGTGCACGACATGCTCACCGACGAGGAGCGCGCGCACTATGCCTCGCTCGGCGTCGCCGCCGAGATGTCCGCGCACCTCTTCGACGCGGAGGGCCGCAGGGTCGGCCGTGACCTGGGCGAACGGTGCATCACGGTCGAGGCTGACCGGCTGCGCCGTATCCCCGAGGTCGTGGCGATCGCCGGCGGTCAGCGCAAGGCGGACGCCATCGCGGCCGTACTGCGCTCCGGGCTCGTCACCAGCCTGGTGACGGACACCGCGGCCGCGGACCATCTGCTGGCGGCACCGCCGGGGCCGCGGCCCGCGCTGGACCGGGCGGACCCGGACGACTGACACGGCCCTCCGGCTCACGAACCGGTCGGCTCCAGGCGGTAGAGGCGGCGGGCGTTGCCTGCGGCGATCAATTGCGCCACTCGTTGGGCGTCGTACGCGGACCAGGCGCCCGATGCCGTCCAGACGTCGATGAGGCGGCCGAGTGCCTCCTCGAAGACATGCGCCCCGACGACGTACAGCTCCGGCAGGCCGTAGGCGTCGCTCGAGTAGAGCAGCTTGCCGAACGGGGTGAGCTCCAGCGCCTCCGCGAGGACGGCTTCGGCTCGCGCGCCCGTGTGCGACAGGGCAAGGCCGACATCGGCGTACACATGGGGAAACACATGGGCGAGATAGGCCGCGTGCCGGTGGTACGGATAGCCGTGCAGCAGCACCAGGGGACAGCCGTAGGGTCCGACGGCCCGGATGAAGTCCGTCAGCAGCAGCGGATCGCAGCGGTCCAGACACAGATCGGGGTCGCCGAAACCCGTGTGCAGCTGAAGCGGCAGCCCGGAGCGCACCGCCGACCAGAGCAGATGGCGCAGGAGCACCGGATCGGCGAGCCGCCCGCCCGGCGGGCGTGCCTGTAGCCAGCGCGCTGCGGCGCGGAGGACCTCGGCGGCGCTCGGCTCCTCGGGGTCCAGACCGAGACCGTAGCGGTACGCGGCGATCGACTTGAACCCGGCCGCGGTGCGTGCGGCGGCGATGACGGCGCTTTCGTACACGTCGACGAATGCTTCGGGACCGGTGTGCGCGTCCGCCGTACGCTCCGCCAGCCATTCCAGCCGTACGATCGTGCGCGCCTCGCCGCCGCCGAGTTCCGCCAGCTCCGTCGGGCCCGTGAGATCCCCCGGCAGGCCGGTGTCGACCAGATAGGTGCCGGTGCCGCCGCCACGCAGCAGCCGCCGCGTCGCCTCCGTGGTGCCCAGCTCGCGGCGGCGCTCCAGATACCGCTCGGGAGGGCAGTGTGCCTCCAGCCCGAGGAGCGGCGGGCACCAGCGGCGAACGGCGAACCCCAGCTGGGTGTCGAAGAAGCTGGTCCCGGACGCGGGCGGGGCGTCCGACTCGGTGAGATACGAGGCGAACTCCGCGGCATCCGGACCGCTGCGCAAAACCCCGTGGCAGTGATGGTCGACGAGCGGCGGCAGCACAAGGGGCATCAGTACCGCCCGCGTGTCGCGTCGGCGATCGCCTGCGGCGCCCTGCCGTCGAAGAGCTCGCTCTCCGCTCGGCGGACGGCCGCGATCGCCCCGAACAGTGGCTCTCCGAGAGCCTCGCGGAGCAGGCCGGAGGCGCTGAAGTGCTCCAGCGCCTCGGGCAGTGACTGCGGCAGCCTCGGCTGCCCGTTCGTCAGCGCCGGGTCCCCCCTCGTCGGCTCGGGCAGCGTCGCCCCGGCGCTCAGTCCGCCCAGTCCCGCCGCGATGACCGCGCCCGTGACCAGGTAGGGGTTGGCCGCCGCGTCGAAGCACTTGATCTCGGCGTTCGCCGCCTCCGGGTCGTCGGGAGCGCCGGTGATGAATCGGAGAGCGGCCTCGCGGTTCTCCAGGCCCCAGCACTGGAAGACGCCGGCCCAGCGGGAGGGCTCGAGGCGCAGATAGCTTGCCGGAGACGGCGCGCCGATGGCGAGGAGGGCCGGGAGCGCGTCGAGGATGCCCGCAAGAAAAGCCTCGCTCTCCGCCGTCATCCCCAACGGCCCTTCGCCGGCCCGGCACAGATTGCGCCCGTCCCGCCACAGGCTCAGATGCAGATGGCCGCCGTTCCCGACGCTCTCCGCCAGCACAGCGGGGCCGAACAGGGGCGTCAGCCCGTGCCGCAGCGACACCGCGCGGATCGTTTCGCGCACCAGCACGGCGAGATCGGCAGCGCCCACGGGATCGGACGGCTCCACCGACACCTCGAACTGCCCGGCGGCGTACTCGGGGTGGATCTGCAGGACATCGACGCCCTGCGCGACCAGCGCCTGCAGCACGTCGTCCAGATAGCCCGAGAGCGCGGCCAACCGGGCCATGCCGTACGCGGGGCCGGCGCACGGATCCTCCCCTTCCCGCAGCACGACCCATTCCGTTTCGAAGCCCATCCGCACCTCGATGCCATGTGCCACCGCGCGTTCCGCCATCCGCCGGGCGAACAGTCGCTGGCACGCGGCATAGGGCCGCCCCTGTTGGTCGTACCGGTCGACCGGCGCCCACGCCCAGCCCGGCTGCGCCGCGAGCACAGTCAGCCGCCCGAGGTCCGGAACGAGTCTGAGGTCTCCGTCCGGGCCGCCGATATGGCGGCTGGTGGTGATCGAGTCGTCGACGAGGAAGACGTCGAAGACCGGGGACATCCCGACGCCGCGCGTGGCGGCATGTGGCACACGTCCGATCGGGACGGCCTTGGCCCGGGTGATGCCGGCGTTGTCCACCCAGGTCAGCGCGACCCCGTGGACGCCCTCCGCCATCAGCCTGGCGGCCTCCTGACGGGCCTGCTGTGACTGGTCGCTGTCGAGCACGGGCATTTCCTACCCGCGCGGCCGCACGTTCACCGCTTCACCACACGACCGTGGCAGGTCTTGACCCTAGGAGGATCCGACCAGAGCTGTCGCACGGTCCTGGAGGATCGGCCCTGGCGGTTCGTTCCCACCGGCATGGGACAATGAAGTACGTGCGATTTCCCCGGCTGAGATGCCCGGGGGCCAACTCCGATCGACTGGGATGTTCTGCACGTGCGTTTCCTCAATGACTTGAAGCCGCCGTACGACCTGACGTACGACGACGTATTCATGGTGCCGAGCCGTTCGGCCGTCGGCTCCCGCCAGGGCGTGGACCTGTCCTCCCCCGACGGCACCGGCACCACCATCCCGCTGGTCGTCGCGAACATGACCGCCATCGCGGGTCGCCGGATGGCCGAGACGCTCGCCCGCCGCGGCGGCCTCGTCGTCATTCCCCAGGACATCCCGATCGACGTCGTCACCGAGGTCATCTCCTGGGTCAAGACGCGCCACCTCGTTCTTGACACGCCGATCGTGCTCGCTCCCGGCCAGACCGTCGCCGACGCGCTGTCGCTGCTGCCGAAGCGGGCCCACGACGCGGGCGTCGTCGTCGACGCCGACCACCGGCCGGTGGGTGTCGTCACCGACGCCGACCTGTCCGGCGTCGACCGCTTCACCCAGCTGTCCGAGGTCATGTCCCGGGACCTGCTGCTGCTCGACGCGGACATCGACCCGCGCGACGCCTTCAACAAGCTCGACCATGCCAACCGTCGCTACGCCCCGGCCGTGGACAAGGACGGCCGGCTCGCCGGCATCCTCACCCGCAAGGGCGCGCTGCGCGCGACTCTCTACACCCCGGCCGTCGACGCCGGCGGCAAGCTGCGCATCGCCGCCGCCGTGGGCATCAACGGCGATGTCGCCGGCAAGGCCAAGCAACTCCTCGACGCCGGTGCGGACACCATCGTGGTGGACACCGCGCACGGCCACCAGGAGTCGATGATCAGCGCGATCAAGGCGGTCCGTGGGCTCGACCCGCGTGTGCCGATCGTCGCGGGCAACATCGTCGCCGCAGAGGGCGTACGCGATCTGATCGAGGCCGGCGCGGACATCGTCAAGGTCGGAGTGGGCCCCGGCGCCATGTGCACCACCCGCATGATGACGGGTGTCGGCCGCCCGCAGTTCTCGGCCGTGCTGGAGTGCGCCGCCGAGGCGAGGAAGTACGGCAAGCACGTCTGGGCCGACGGCGGTGTGCGCCACCCGCGCGATGTCGCCATGGCACTCGCGGCCGGCGCCTCCAACGTCATGATCGGCTCCTGGTTCGCCGGGACCTACGAGTCCCCGGGCGACCTGCAGCAGGCCGCCGACGGGCGCCTGTACAAGGAGTCCTTCGGTATGGCGTCGGCGCGCGCCGTGCGCAACCGTACGAGCGAGGAGTCGGCGTACGACCGCGCCCGCAAGGGGCTGTTCGAGGAGGGCATCTCCACCTCGCGGATGTTCCTCGACCCGGCCCGTCCGGGCGTCGAGGACCTGATCGACTCGATCATCGCGGGTGTCCGCTCCTCCTGCACCTACGCCGGTGCGGGCTCGCTGGAGGAGTTCGCCGAGAAGGCGATCGTCGGCATCCAGAGCGCCGCGGGTTACGCCGAGGGCAAGCCCCTGCACGCCAGCTGGAACTAGAATGAATCACCCGCGTCCGGCCCCGCGAGGTTCGCGGCGGCCGGACGCGGCTTTCCTCCGACTCGCGAACGCACAGGCATGCGCGGCGAATGCCGGGGTATACGCGCCCTGCACTGACCACGAGCAGGGGAGGACGAAGTGTCCACGGCGAGCACGGTCACGACCGAACTCACACAGCCTGGTACACAGCGCCCGAACATGGCGGACCTGGATCTTCCGTCTGTGCCGAATCCTGGAGAAGTAGCACCCAGTGACGCGCGCGAGATCTCGAAGCTCTTCTTCGTACGGCTGGGCGAGCTGGACGAGGGCACCCATGAGTACCAGTACGTACGGAACACGCTCATCGAGCTGAACCTGGCACTGGTCAGGTACGCTGCCGGCCGGTTCCGTAACCGCGCCGAGCAGATGGACGACATCGTCCAGGTCGGCACCATCGGCCTGATCAAGGCGATCGACCGGTTCGAGCTGAGCCGCGAGGTGGAGTTCGCAACGTTCGCCGTTCCGTACATCGTCGGAGAGATCAAGCGGTTCTTCCGCGACACCAGCTGGGCCGTCCATGTGCCGCGCAGGCTGCAGGAGTTGCGGATCGACCTGGCGAAGGCGACCGACGAGCTCTCCCAGGAGCTGGACCGGGCGCCGAACACGGCCGAGCTCGCCGGGCACCTCGGGCTCGACGAGGAGGAGATCATCGAGGGCGTGGTCGCCAGCAACGGCTACACCGCCGGCTCGATCGACATGCCCATCGACGACGCCGCCGACCACGCACCGGTGCCGCTGTCCGACCGGCTGGGAGCGCCGGACGCCGATCTGGAGATCGCGGAGAACGTCCAGGCACTCAAGCCCCTCATCGAGGAACTGGACGACCGGGACAAGAGGATCCTGCGGATGCGTTTCGGCGAGGAGATGACCCAGTCGGAGATCGGCGTGGAGCTCGGCGTCTCGCAGATGCACGTCTCGCGGCTGCTGACGCGGATCACCAAGCGGCTGCGTGAGGGGCTGCTCGTCGTGGAGTGATCTGCCCCAGTCCCACGCTCTCGCCCTCGAGCCCACCTTCCCCCCACGGGAGAAGCGGCGTCCCGGCCGGGCCGGGACGCCGCTTTGACGTGTTCGCCGTCGATGAGTGCGCGGTCAGTGCGCCTGTCGCAGCCAGGTCGCCTGCACCCGCTTTCCGTACGGCAGCGGGCAGACCTCCACGCGCCCGGCGAGACTCAGCACCATGTGCCAGCCGAAACCGCCGCCACCGGCGAAGTCGGGCTCGCGCGGCACGGGAGGGTGCGGGCTGCAGTCGTCCATCTCCACCACCAGCGTGTCCGCTCCCGCCCTCAGATGCAGCTGCCACCAGCCGGCGGTGTGCCGTACGGCGTTGGCGACCAGCTCGGTGACGACCAGCAGCACCGCGTCCAGGTCGGCCCAGGGGCAGTGCTGCAGCAGAAACTCCGCGGTGGCCCCTCGGGCCCCGGCGCTGTCTCTGTGTGGCGAGTGGTCGATCACCACATGTGGTTCTGTGTCCATCTCCGCTCGCCTACCCCAGTTGTCGCACTTCTATCAGCTGGTGCCCTCAGGAAAGTTTCGTACGCAGTACGTCCGCGACGGCTGCCGCCATCGCGGCATGGCCCTCGTCGTTGGGGTGCACGCCGTCGGCCAGCCGGGAGGGGCCGATCAGGCCCCGCCCCGGCAGCAGGGCGAGCTGCCCGTCGCCCGTGGCCTCCGCGCTGTCGAGGACTGCCCGCTCGATGGCCGTACGCAGCTCGGCGAGCGTGGCGCCCAGGCGGTTGGGAGTCTGCTCGGCCTGGGGGCGCAGCACGGGGGAGAGGACCAGCAGTGGGATCTGCGGATGTCCCTGGCGTACGAGCTTGAGGAACGCGCGCACCGTCTCGTACAGCAGGGGGGCCGAACAGGGAACGCCGGTCCAGCAGTTGGTGCCGAAGGCAAGGGTGATCGCATCGGCGGGGAGTGCCGACAACTGCTCCGCGGTGGCCAGTTCGCCACGGGCCGCGCCCGCGTAGCCCAGGTTCACCGTGTCCAGGCCCAGCGTCCGGCCGGCGGTGGCGGGCCAGGAGTGGGCGGGGCGGGTGGACCACCAGCCCTCGGTGATCGAGTCGCCGTGGACGAGCCAGCGTGGCTGAGGAGGCGCGGGAGCGATGCTGCCGCCGATACCGCGCAGACCGAGGATCATTGGGGACTGCGCCTCCGGGGGATGGACGATGAACCGGCCGCGGACACCGGCGGGGAGGGCAACGGTGACTACCGTCTCCTCGGCCGGCTCGGCGATCGTCTCGGAGACAAGGCTGTCGCCGTGCCAGAGGGCGAAGCAGTGGGCGACGGCGCGCAGGGCGTCGGCCGCGCGCGGCACCGAGGCGCGGTAGCGAATCTGAACCGCGTGTGCGCCCTCGGCGGTGAACTCCAGCCGCACGCCGATGGGCAGCGCCGCGCGTTGCGCGGTGTCCCAGGGCAGCCTGCCGAGATCCGAGGGGTTCGCGCGTACCGCGCGGCCCTCGTCCAGCCAGGCCACACCACGCAGAAAGGGACGGGGATCGTGCCAGCTCACCAAGCACCTCCAGGGGTTGGGGCGGTTACCTCCAGGAACATTGCGCTGTCCATGTCCCGTCGCGTAGCTTGACTGCCCCTACCGGGGGGTAATCACCGCTGGTCAGTTGTCCTATTGCTCTGGGGAGACCATGCGCCGGCGATTGCGCCGCCCCACGATCCGTGGGCGGATCGTGACTCTGACGGTCATACCCGTCATCGCGCTGATGGCGTTGTGGACCTTCGCCATGGTGTCGGTGACGGGAGACCTGCGGGCCCTGATCCGCGTACAGGGGGTGTACGAGAATTTCGGCACGCCCGTCGACACCGCGGTCGGCCAGATCCAGATCGAACGCCGGATCTCCGCCGACTACCTGGGGCGCGGGCGCAGGGACAGTTCCGCAGGCGTCGCCGCTCTGACCCAGCAGCAGCGCTCGACCGACCGGGCCGTGCGCGCCATGCGCGAAGCCATCGGCGACCAGGACCGGCGCGAGGACCTGTCCGGCCGTCAGCGGCAGTCCCTCGACGCGATGGCTCGCTCCGTCGACGGACTCGAAGACCTTCGGGAGAAGGTGATGGCGCGGCGGATCTCCTGGGACGGCGCCGTCGAGGCGTACACCGCCATGGTCGAGCCGACCTTCGACGTCCAGTCCACGCTGACGGCCCTGCAGGCCGGTCAGATGGCCCGTGAGAGCCAGGTCGTCATCGAGCTGGTCCGGGTGCGGGAGTTCGTCTCCCGTGAGGACGCGCTCGTGGCCGGGGCGCGCGCCTCGGGCAGCCTCACCGACCAGCAGTACGACACGCTCACCGCCACCATCGAGGACCGGCGGGTCTTCCACCGCACGTACGTCGCCGATCTCCCCGACGACTCCCGGCAGTTGTTCGCCGGCTTCGAGCGGAGCGAGGAGTACCGGGCCCTGACCGCGGGCGAGGACGCCCTGCTGCGCGCGGGCGCCTCCGGTGCCGGCAGGGCCATGGCCGCCGAATCGTGGCGGACCACGACGGACCGCGCGGTCAAGAGGTACATGCTGCTGTGCACCGACTCGGCGCTCAACACCGCCGACCGCGGACGGGCCTTCGCCTACCGCGAAATGGTCAAGGCGGCCGTCGTCGGCCTGCTGGGACTGATCGCCGTCGGTCTGTCGATCCGGTTCTCGATGGTCAGCGGGCGGCGCATCTCGCGCCGGCTGGAGGAACTGCGCGACGCCGCCGATGTGCTGGCCACCCGTCAGCTGCCCGATGTGATGGAGCGGCTGGGTGCGGGCGAGAAGGTGGACGCGGCAGCGGCCGCCCCGCCCCTGGACTTCGGCGACGACAGCCGGGGCCCGGACGAGATCGGCCAGGTCGGGCAGGCGCTCAACGCCGCACGACTGGCGGCCGTCGAGGCTGCCGTCAAGCAGGCGACACTGCGCCGCGGAATCTTCGCCGTGCTGCTCAACATCGCCCGCCGCAACCAGGCGCTGGTCCACCGTCAGTCGAAGCTGGTCGACACCCTGGAGCGGCGCACCAGCGACCCGGACACGCTGGAGGACCTGTTTCGGATCGACCATCTGACGACCCGGATGCGGCGCCACGCCGAAGGGCTCATCATCCTCTCCGGCGCGACACCGGGACGCCGCTGGCGCCGGCCCGTGCCGGTGGCCGACATCGTGTCCGCGGCTGCCGGTGAGATCGAGGACTACACGCGGGTCGTGGTACCGCCGATGCCCGCCGTCGGCATCAGCGCCGAGGCCGTGGCCGACGTGGTGCACCTGCTCGCCGAACTCGTCGAGAACGCTGCCGCCTTCTCCCCGCCGCACACCCAGGTCACCATGCGGACCTCGGACGCCCGCAACGGCTTCGTGCTGGAGATCGACGACCGTGGCCTCGGTATGGACGCCAGTGAACTGGAGCAGGCGCACCGGACCCTGGCGCATCCCGGCGACTTCGACCCGGCGCAGGACGAGCGCCTCGGGCTGTATGTCGTCGGCCGGCTCGCCGAGCGGCACGGGATCGGGGTGACCCTCACCAGGTCGCCGTACGGCGGAACCACCGCCGTGGTGCTGCTGCCGTACGCGATCCTCGCCCCCGTCGACGAACCTGCCGCCACCGAGCCCCGGGACAGGACGCGGCCGGTGCGGGCCCTGCCTGCTCCGCGGGCGCTGGAGGCCGTGCCCGCGGTGCACGACCGTGCGCCCGAGGAACCCGACCCCGCGCCACCGGCCGCAGCAGGTCCGCCGCTGGGCGGGCTGCCCACCCGGGTCCGCCAGGCCTCGCTCGCCGCCCCACTGCGCGAGTCGCAGCCGGCACCGGCCGGCGGACCCGGACGCGAGGTGTCCGCGGAAGAGATGCGCTCGATCTTCGGAGCTTTTCAGGCCGGTCTCGACCGTGGCCGCAAGGGCGATAGCCTCGGCCCCTCGCCGGGCGCGGCGCCGCGCCCCCGCACGACAGATGAAGGGACGGACGACGATGGATGACGAAGGCACCGGCGACCAGTCGGGCCTCGGCTGGCTGCTGGACGATCTGCTGGCCAGAACCGACCACGTCCGCCAGGCGGTCCTGCTGACGGCCGACGGTCTGGTCAGCAGCGCGTCCCACGGCATGGTCAGGCGGGACATCGAACATCTCTCGGCCGTGTGCGCCGGCTTCCACAGCCTCGCCAAGGAAGCGGGCGACCGCTTCGAGGCCGGCAGCGTCCGCCAGACGATGGTCATGCTCGACAACGCATTCCTCTTCATCACCCCGGCCGGCGACGGCAGCAGGCTCGCCGTGCTCTCCGACATCGAGACCGACGTCGGGCAGCTCGCCCACGAGATGGCGCTGCTGGTCAGGCGGGTGGGCCGGCACATGGCCGTTCCCACGCGCTCGGCCGCCGAGGGCACCGACACCTGACCCGTGAGCGACCACTGGTACGAGGACGAGACCGGTCCCCTGGTACGGCCGTACACCGTCACCCAGGGCCGGACCCGTCCCGCCTCCGAACACTGCATCGACCTGATGTCCCAGATCGCGGCCGTCGACCTCGACGGGTCAGAGCCGGCGCTCGACCATGCTCGCAGCTCGCTGCTCGAACTGGTGCGCCGCGAGCCGCGCCCCGTCGCCGAGATCGCCGCCGACGCGGATCTGCCGCTGACCGTCGTACGTGTCCTGCTCGCCGATCTGGTCGAAGCCGGACTCGTCAGGGTCTCGGCCCCTCTCACCCACGAGCGTCTCGACGACCCCGAGTTGCTGCGCGAAATCGTCGACCGTCTTCGGGAGCTGTGAGGCTTTCGTTCGCCGGTGCGCAATGTTTCCCCGCGGCGCCCGTCATCGCGCAATGATCGTTCGCAGATGCGCAACAACGCTGCATTACGGGCATGAGCGTACGGCTCGTAGGCTCACTCCCCGTACCTGGAGTGGCGGTGACCGTCTGCTCGGCGGTTCCCTCCCCTCATGCGCGGGCTTCTCCGCCATGCCCGCGGGCCGCCGGTCACCCGCCGCCGACCCGTAGCCATGAAGGAGCCCCGCAGTGCTTGACCACGGCGCAGCCCCACCCACTTCCGAGCAGTCCACCGCCCAAGACCAGGGCTTCGGCGCCCGGCTGATGCGGCGTAAGCCCGTCGAGCAACTCGTCGCCGAGGGCGGCCAGGGCGACGGCGGCTCACTGCGCCGCTCGCTCACGATGTGGCAACTGACCATGATCAGCATCGGTGCGACGCTCGGCACCGGCATCTTCGTCGTACTCGGCGAGGCCACCCCGCTGGCCGGCCCGGCGGTCGCGATCTCATTCGTCATCGCCGGCCTGACGGCGCTGTTCTCGGCGCTCTCCTACGCCGAGCTGGCCGGATCCATCCCTGTCTCCGGGTCCTCGTACTCGTACTCGTACGCCACCATGGGCGAGATCGTCGCCTGGATCTGCGGCTGGTGTCTGATCCTGGAGTACGGAGTCTCGGTCGCCGCCGTGGCCGTCGGCTGGGGCGAATACCTCAACGAGCTCCTCGACGGCACGATCGGCGTCACCATTCCCGACGCGGTCTCCGCACCGATGGGCGAGGGCGGCCTCATCAACCTGCCGGCCCTGGTGGTCGTGCTGCTCGCCATGGTCTTCCTGATGGGCGGTGCCAAGGAGAGCGCCCGGGTCAACTCGATCATGGTCGGCGTGAAGATCGTGACGCTGCTGCTCTTCATCGGCATCGGCTTCATGGGCATCAAGGCCGGCAACTACACCCCGCTCGCCCCGCTCGGCGTCACCGGGATCAGCGCCGCCGCGGCCAGCCTCTTCTTCTCGTACATCGGCTTCGACGCGGCCTCCACCGCCGGTGAGGAGGCCAAGAACCCCAAGCGGGACCTGCCGCGCGCGATCATGCTGTCGCTGCTGGTCGTCACGGTGCTGTACTGCCTGGTCGCGCTCGTCGCTGTCGGTGCCATGCCCTGGCAGGACTTCGAGGGCACCGAGGCGGCCCTCGCCCAGATCATGAAGGACGTCACCGGCCAGAGCGTCTGGGGCGTGGTGCTCGCCGCGGGCGCGGTCGTCGCCATCGCGTCGGTGGTCTTCGCCGTGCTCTACGGCCAGACCCGCATCCTGTTCGCGATGTCCCGCGACGGACTCGTTCCCAAACTGTTCGCCAAGGTGAACCCGCGCACGGGTGCCCCCCGCGCCAACACGGTCATCGTCTCGGTCTTCTGCGGTGCCCTCGCGGCCTTCATCCCGCTGGGTGAACTGGCCAACGCCACCAGCATCGGCACGCTCTTCGCCTTCGCGCTGGTCAACGTCGCCGTGGTGATCCTTCGCTACAAGCGCCCCGAGATGAACCGCACCTTCAGGGTGATGCTCTTCCCCCTCACCCCGATCCTCGGCTTCCTCTTCTGCGCCTACCTGATGTACACGATGCCGGGCACCACCTGGATGGTCTTCGGTGGCTGGATGATCGTCGGCCTCGTGTTCTACTTCGGATACGGCATGCGCCGCTCCCGACTGGCCACGGCAGAGAAGTGATCCACCCGCAGTGCGACTGAACGAACTCGACGAACGCATCGTCCACGCCCTCGCCGAGGACGCCCGCCGCTCCTTCGCGGACATCGGCTCCGAGGTCGGCCTCTCCGCGCCCGCCGTCAAGCGGCGGGTCGACAGACTGCGCGCCGAAGGCGCCATCACCGGGTTCACCGTCCGGGTGGACCCGGCGGCTCTCGGCTGGGAGACCGAGGGCTTCGTCGAGATCTACTGTCGCCACAACACCTCGCCCGAGGACATCCGCCGCGGCATGGAGCGCTACCCGGAGGTCGTGTCCGCCTCCACCGTCACCGGTGAGGCGGACGCGATCGTCCAGGTCTTCGCCTCCGACATGCGCCACTTCGAGCGCGTGCTGGAGCGGATCGCGGGCGAGCCGTTCGTGGTGCGGACCAAGTCGGTGCTGGTGCTCTCCCCGCTGCTGCGGCGCTTCTCGTCGGGCGCGCCCGCCTAAGGTGGATCCCGCGACCCTGGCCGGACCTGCGGCTGCGCTCTGATCGCGCGGCACGCAACGAATCGCCGCTCCGGGCGCGCACAGCGCAATGGATCGACCATCGACACGCAACGGTCGCGCCTTGTCCCGGCAGGAGTCCGGACCGTACCGTTTTTAACGTCTTCTTCACCCCGCATACATCGCCCAGAGGTTGCCGATGCCCCCGCTGCGCACCGCCCTGCTCCAGAGCTCCGGCCGACCGGGCTCGGTCGCCGAGAACCTGAAGGTGCTCGACGAGGCCGCGGCCCGCGCGGCGGCGGCCGGTGCCGGACTGCTGATCGGCCCCGAGATGTTTCTGACGGGGTACGCGATCGGCGACCAGGTGCCTGTCCTGGCGGAGCCCGCCGACGGCCCCGCCGCCCGGTCCGTCGCCGAGATCGCGCGCCGCCACGGCATCGCGGTGATGTACGGGTATCCCGAGCGGGAGGGCGAGAAGATCTTCAACTCCGCGCAGCTGATCGGCCCCGACGGCGAGAGCCTCGCGAACTACCGCAAGACCCATCTCTTCGGCTGCTTCGAGCAGCAGTGGTTCACCCCCGGCGACCAGCCGGTCGTCCAGGCCGAGCTCGGCGGGATCCGGCTCGGCATGCTGATCTGCTACGACGTGGAGTTCCCGGAGAACGTCCGGGCGCAGGCGCTCGCCGGGACCGATCTGCTGCTCGTGCCCACCGCGCAGATGCACCCCTTCCAGTTCGTGGCCGAGTCGGTCGTCCCGGTGCGGGCCTTCGAGAGCCAGATGTACATCGCGTACGTCAACAGGACCGGCGCGGAAGGGGAGTTCGAGTTCGTCGGACTCAGCTGTCTGGCGAGCCCCGACGGCACGACCCGCGTCCGGGCCGGACGCGGCGAAGAACTGCTCGTCGGCGAGGTGGATCCGGCCCTGCTGAGCGCCTCCCGCGAGGCCAATCCCTATCTGCGCGACCGCCGCCCGGACCTGTACGGGTCCCTCCTCTGAACCTCTCCCCGCTCGCCGCACACGCTTTCCCCGCAAGGAGTCCGTACCCCATGACGTCCACGGTGCCCACCACTGCTGTCCAGCACTCCGACGAGCAGCCGCCGATCACCATGTTCGGTCCGGACTTTCCGTACGCGTACGACGACTTCCTCGCCCACCCGGCGGGACTGGGCCAGATACCCGCGACCGAGCACGGCACCGAGGTCGCCGTCATCGGAGGCGGGCTCTCCGGCATCGTCGCCGCGTACGAGCTGATGAAGATGGGCCTCAAGCCGGTCGTCTACGAGGCGGACAAGATCGGCGGCCGGCTGCGCACCGTCGGCTTCGAGGGCACCGGTACGGACGAGCTGTCCGCCGAGATGGGCGCGATGCGCTTCCCGCCCTCCTCGACCGCGCTGCAGCACTACATCGACCTGGTCGGTCTGACCACGCAGCCCTTCCCCAACCCCCTCGCCCCCAGCACCCCGTCGACGGTCGTCGACCTCAAGGGCGAGTCGCACTACGCCGAGACCATCGACGACCTGCCCCAGGTCTACCGCGATGTGATGGACGCCTGGAACGCCTGTCTGGAGGAGGGCGCCGACTTCTCCGACATGAACCGCGCCATGCGCGAGCGCGATGTGCCGCGCATCCGCGAGATCTGGGCGAAGCTGGTCGAGAAGCTCGACAACCAGACCTTCTACGGCTTCCTCTGCGATTCCGAGGCCTTCAAGTCCTTCCGGCACCGCGAGATCTTCGGCCAGGTCGGCTTCGGCACCGGCGGCTGGGACACCGACTTCCCCAACTCCATCCTGGAGATCCTGCGCGTCGTCTACTCCGAGGCCGACGACCACCACCGCGGCATCGTCGAGGGCAGCCAGCAGCTGCCGCTGCGGCTCTGGGAGCGCGAGCCCGCAAAGATCACCTACTGGGCGCCCGGTACCTCGCTGTCGTCCCTCCACGAGGGCGACCCGAAGCCGGCCGTGACCCGGCTGCACCGCACCGCGGGCAACCGGATCACCGTCACCGATGCCTCGGGCGACATCCGTACCTACCAGGCGGCCATCTTCACCGCGCAGTCCTGGATGCTGCTTTCCAAGATCGCCTGCGACGACTCGCTGTTCCCCATCGACCACTGGACGGCGATGGAGCGCACCCACTACATGGAGTCGTCCAAGCTGTTCGTCCCGGTCGACCGGCCGTTCTGGCTGGACAAGGACGAGGTCACCGGCCGCGACGTCATGTCGATGACGCTCACCGACCGGATGACCCGCGGCACGTACCTGCTCGACAACGGGCCCGACAAGCCGGCCGTCATCTGCCTCTCGTACACCTGGTGCGACGACAGCCTCAAGTGGCTGCCCCTGTCTGCGAACGAGCGGATGGAGGTCATGCTCAAGTCGCTCGGTGAGATCTACCCGAACGTCGACGTCCGCAGCCACATCATCGGCAACCCGGTCACCGTGTCCTGGGAGAACGAGCCGTACTTCATGGGCGCGTTCAAGGCGAACCTGCCGGGCCACTACCGTTACCAGCGGCGTCTGTTCACGCACTTCATGCAGGACCGGCTGCCCGCGGACAAGCGCGGCATCTTCCTGGCGGGCGACGACATCTCCTGGACGGCGGGCTGGGCCGAGGGCGCCGTGCAGACCGCGCTGAACGCGGTGTGGGGCGTGATGCACCAGCTCGGCGGGGCGACCGACCCGAGCAACCCGGGCCCCGGCGACCTGTACGACGAGATCGCTCCGGTCGAACTGCCGGAGGACTGAAAGCGACCCTCCGGGGCCGACCGCGATCCGGCCGGCCCCGGACGGTGTTCAACTCTCCACGCCGTCCGCCGTGTGCCGACCGGGCCGGGCCCTCCGGCGGCCCTGGCGGTCAGCGCCAGGGCGTGAGCAGACAGCGCCCGACGAGACCGACACCCGTGTCGAGCCGTTCGGTGAACTCCTCGGCCAGGCCGGGGAGTTCTCGTACTCCCCACAACAGCCGCGCCGCCGACCAGGCGCCCTCGCGAGCCCGGTCGAGGCTCCAGGACCCGACCAGGTGGGTGAGCGGATCGGCGATCTCCAGGAGATCGGGGCCCGGCATCAGATCCTCGCGGATGCGCTCCTCAAGGAGGGTGAGGATGTCGCCGACGCGGTCGAACTCGACCTCAAGATCGGCGGGTTCGCAGTCGAGCGCCCGGCAGGTGTCGACCAGGGCGAGTGCCAGATCGTGCCCGATGTGCGCATTGATGCCGGCGAGGGCGAACTGCAGCGGCCGTACGCCGGGATGGCGCCGGTACTGGAACAACGGCCGCCAGCAGGCAGGCGGACGGCGACCCTCCGCAGCCGCGTCCACTGCGGCCAGATAGCGGCGGGCGAACAGCGCGTCGAGCGTGGCGGCGGCCCGCCGGTCCGGGAAGCCGCCGCCGTCGATCTGCCGGTCGATCTCCTCGGTGACGGCCAGATAGACCCGGTTGAAGACGGCGACCCCGTCCGTGGCGGGCCAGTCGTCGCGCAGCGCCTGCATCCGTTCCATCACCGAGTCGACCGGGGAGCGGCGACGGTCGGCCCGGGCCGCGACGTGTTCCATCTGCGCCATGCAGGCAGCGTCCCAGGCGGCGGCGAAATGGCGCGGTGACGGGCCGGGGCTTGACCGGAACGGAGGACCTGTGGGCGTACCGGGGCCCGCAGGGGCAGAGCCTGCTCAAGGCGGTCGACTATCTGCTGCCGGCGGCGACAGAGGCCTCGGCCTGGCCGCATCCCGAGCTCGAGTTCTACCGGTACGCGGCGAGTGACGTGGTGCGCGCGGCGGCGGACGCCGGTGACGCCGGGGCGAGGGCGGCGGTACCGGGGCTTCAGCCGCCAACGGGTGGTGACCTGTGGGCGCTGCTGCCCGTGGTGGAACAGCTGGACTCGATCGCGGGCTGAGGGAGTACGCCGTCAGGCCGTGAGGGGTCCGGGGCGGACCCCTGCCCCTTCCGCGGCGCCCTTCACGGCAGCCGCTCGGCCACCGCCTCCGCGACGCCGGACTGCATGCTGTCCCGCCCCGCCGACCGCAGCACCCCCGCGCCCACGACCAGACCGAACGCAAGTGCCGTCACCAGGCCGAAGGAGACGACCAGACTCGTCGCGTCGGCCACCGCCCCGATCGCCGAGGGTGCGATCAGCCCCGAGGTGTACGTGATCGTGGCGACGCCCGCGATCGCCTGGCTCGGGTTCGGCCCGCTGCGCCCCGCCGCCGCGAAGGCCAGCGGTACGACGACGGCGACCCCCAGACCGATGAACGCGAAGCCGGTCATCGCCACGGCCGGATGCGGCGCGAGGACCACCAGCAGTCCGCCCGCCGTTGCCAGCACACCGCCCACCCGTACGGTGCGCACGGGCCCGAAGCGGTCCACGATCCGGTCGCCGGCCAGCCGCGCCACCGCCATGGTCAGCGCGAACGCGGTGGTGGACGCGGCGGCGAGACCTGCCGACGTATCCAGCTCGTCCCGCAGATACACCGCCGACCAGTCCAGACTCGCGCCCTCCGCGAACACCGCGCAGAACCCGATCGCGCCGATGACCAGAGCCGACCTGGGCGGCAGCGCGAACCGCGGCGGCGGTGTCTCGTCCGGCGCGCTGCGCAGGTCCAGTACGCCCTGACAGGCGGCGAGCCCGAGCACGGTGAGGGTCACGGCGGCGAGCGCGTGGTGCAGCCGGGCGTCGCTGCCCAGATGTGCCGCGAGCGTGCCGCCCGCCGAGCCGATCAGCGCCCCCGCGCTCCACATGCCGTGCAGCCCGGACATGATCGACCGGTCGAGCCGGTTCTCGGTCTCGACCCCGAGGGCGTTCATGGCCACGTCGGACATCCCCGCCGCCGCCCCGAACACAAAGAGCGCCCCGCACAGCGCGAGCAGATTCGGGGCGAAGGACGGCAGGGTCAGCGAGAGGGTCCACAGGACGATCAGCCCCCGCAGGGCGTTGCGTGCGCCGAAGCGGTGGCTGACCGCTCCGGCCAGCGGCATCGCCACGGACGCGCCGAGCGCGGGGAAGGCGAGTGCGAGACCGAGCTGCGCGGCGCCGACCGACGCATGGTCCTGGATCCAGGGGATCCGGGTGGCGAAACTGCCGGTGACAGCCCCGTGCACGCAGAAGACGGCGGCGATGGCATACCGTGCCCGCTTCAACGTCCCCTGACTGAAGACCACTTCGTTCGCCATGCCCTTGCCCCTCCCCGTCGTCGTGGTGCGTAAACTATCAGGGACCCTGCCTGATAAATAGTGAGGGCGGGGATCTGGAAGGATTCCGGCATGCCCGCATCACCGAGCACCGCCCGTGCCATCAACGACCGGCACGCGCTGCAACTGCTGCAGCAGGAAGGCCCGTTGACGGCAGGGCAGCTCAAGACCAGGACCGGACTCTCCCGGCCAACCGTCGCCGACCTGGTGGAGCGCCTGCAGGGCTCAGGCCTGATCCGGGTCGTCGGGGAGGCGGGCGCGGATCGCCGTGGCCCCAATGCCAGGGTGTACGGCATCGTCGCGGACCGGGCCCACCTGGCCGCCCTCGACGTGCGGACCCAGAGCGTGGCCGTCGTCGTCGCGGACCTGCTCGGCGCCACCCTCGCCGAGGCCTCACTCCCGATCGGCGGTGACACCGGCACCGAGCCGGCGGTCCAGCAGGCGGTCGCGCTGCTGGAGCGGACCGCGCGGGAGGCGGGCGCGCCCCGGCTCCACAGCGTCGGCATCGGCGCGCCCGGCCTGATCGACCCTGTCACCGGGGAGCTGCGCGACACCTCCGGTCTGCCCGCCTGGCACCGCCGACTGGTCGCAGCCCTCCAGGAGCGGCTGCCCGCCAGGGTGCTCGTCGAGAACGAGACCAATCTGGCGGCCGTCGCGGAACAGCGCCTCGGCGCGGCCCGCGACCGCGACACCTTTGTCCTGCTGTGGCTCGGACACGGTGTCGGGGCGGCCCTCTTCCTGGACGGCAGGCTCCGCAAGGGTGCCTCCGGAGGCGCGGGTGAGATCGGCTTCCTGCCGGTGCCCGGCACGGCGGGCATCCCCTCCGCGGTCGACTGCGCGGGCGGCTTCCATTCACTGGCCGGATCCGCCGCGATCTGCGAGCTCGCCGATGAGCACGGCATCGATGCCGACCGGCGCGGGGAGCCCCCGGCCGCGGCGCTGGTGCAGGCGGCAGTTGCGGCCGGGCGGGGCGACTTCCTCGACGGCCTCGCCCAACGGCTGTCCCTCGGTGTGGCCGCGGTCGCGTCTGTACTCGACCCGGGTTGTGTGGTCCTCGGCGGTGAGGTCGGGCATGCGGGCGGCGCGGAGCTGGCGGCCCGGGTCGAGTCGCGGCTGGCCGGCCTCTCCCCGCTGCGTACCCGGGTGCGTGCCGGAGAGCTGGGCGGCACGGCGGTCCTGAGCGGAGCGCTGATCACGGCGCGCGAGGCGGCGCAGGACGAGGTTTTCACCCTTCGCGGCTGAGCCGCACGAGGGGGTGGCCAGAGGTTCCCGGATACCGCGAGCCGAAAGGCCGTGAGCCCAAGGCCGCGAGCCGAGGGCCCGGCGGCGGCAAGGGCCGGTTCTCCGCCGCCGGACGGTCGACACCCCACGGACAGCGGAGATGCCGCCGAGACTAAAAGGACTAGACCAGTGTCGTCAATAGGTCAGAACCAGCCGACCGGACAGAGCCTTGTGAGCCAGTCCACAGTCGGTCACTCGTACAGCCCATGCGCGGCATGGCACACTGGCCCTGTATCAGCAGCAGCGCACTCCGGGGTCGGTGTAATTCCGAACCGGCGGTTATAGTCCGCGACCCGTCCGCATCCAGCGGCCGGTTGACCAGGTGAAATTCCTGGACCGACGGTGAAAGTCCGGATGGGAGGCAGTGCGCGGCGGGCGACCTTTCCGGTATGCCGGCCGTAGTGGCTGATCGCCGCTCAAGCGGCGGTCTGTGTGCTCGGTCCCGGCGACTGCCGCGAAGCGTTGTTCCGCTCTCTGTCGTCATCGACAGGCCCCGGAGTCCGTGCCCGAAGAGGCAGGAGGACCCGGTGGCCACCGCAGCCGACGTGAACGCCATGCGCCGAGCCATCACGCTCGCCGCCCGCGGACTCGGCTCCACCAGCCCCAACCCGGTCGTCGGGTGCGTGATACTCGACGCCGCCGGACAGCCTGTGGGCGCCGGCCACCACCAGCGCGCCGGCGGCCCGCACGCCGAGGTCAACGCCCTGCGTGACGCGGGCGATCGGGCCCGCGGCGGCACCGCGTACGTCACCCTCGAACCCTGCAACCACATCGGCCGCACCGGCCCCTGCGCCCAGGCGCTCATCGAGGCCGGGATCAGCCGGGTCGTCTACGCGGTCGCAGACCCCAACCCGCAGGCCACCGGCGGCGGCGACACCCTGCGTGCCGCCGGAGTCCGGGTCGAGTCGGGCCTGCTCGCCGACGAGGCCGAGGCGGGCAACATCGCCTGGCTCACCTCCGTGCGCCTCGGCCGCCCCTACGTCCTGTGGAAGTACGCGGCCACCCTCGACGGCCGCATCGCGGCCGGGGACCGCAGCAGCCGCTGGATCACCTCGCCCGAGTCGCGCGCCGACGTCCACCGGCTGCGCGCCGAGGCCGACGCCGTGATCGTCGGGTCGGGGACGGCCCGCGCCGACGACCCCCATCTCGCGGTGCGTGGCATCGAAGGCGCCGTCCAGCCCCTGCGGGTGGTTCTCGACACCGAGGCCACCGCTGTCGGGCCGGGCGCCCGAGTCCTCGACGACGCCGCGCCCACGCTGATCGCGGTGGCCGAGGACGCCGAGCCCCAACTGCCCGACGCCGTACAGGTCATGACGCTGCCTCGCGCCGGGCGGGGCCTGTCCGTGGCGGCCCTGCTGGAAGCCCTCCACCGGCGCGGCATCCGCTCCGTACTGCTCGAAGGCGGCCCGACGCTCGCCGGAGCCTTCGTCGCCGCGGGAGCTGTCGACAAGGTCGTCGGCTATCTCGCCCCCGTCCTCCTCGGCGCGGGCCCCGCCGCCCTCGCCGACGCAGGAATCTCCACGATCACCGAAGCGTTGCGGCTCGAGCTGACCGAGACCGTACGCATCGGGCCCGATCTGCGTATCACCGCCGTACCCCACACCGCCCCGAAGGAGCGCTGAGCGTGTTCACCGGAATCGTTGAAGAACTGGGTGAGGTCACCGCCGTAGAGAACCTCGGTGACTCCTCCCGCTTCCGACTGCGCGGCCCCGTCGTCACCGAAGGCGCCCGGCACGGCGACTCCATCGCCGTCAACGGCGTCTGCCTCACCGTCGTCGAGTTCGGCGACGGTGAGTTCACCGCCGATGTGATGGCCGAGACGCTGAGCCGCTCCAGCCTCGGCGCGCTCCAGGAAGGCTCCAGGGTCAACCTGGAGCGGCCCATGGCCGTCGGTGACAGGCTCGGCGGGCACATCGTCCAGGGCCATGTCGACGGCACGGGCACCATCGTCGAGCGGAAGCCCTCGGAGAACTGGGAGATCGTGAAGATCTCCCTCCCCGGCGACCTCGCACGCTATGTCGTCGAAAAGGGCTCCATCACCGTCGACGGGGTGAGCCTCACGGTCGTCGACGCCGGACGCGACTACTTCACCATCAGCCTCATCCCCACCACCCTCGCGCTGACCACGCTCGGCCTCAAGCAGCCCGGAGACCCGGTCAACCTCGAGGTCGACGTCATCGCCAAGTACGTCGAGCGGCTGCTCGGCGCGCGGTCGGCGGACGCCGCGGAAGCCGGGGTGAGCGCCACGTGAGTGCCGTCGACTGGCTGAACAGCGAGGCCTTCACGGCCTTCGGCCAGCCCATCAAGTGGGCCGACATGACCGGCAACGCGGTCGGCCTGATCGCCCTCGCGCTCGGCTGGCGGCGCTCGATCTGGACCTGGCCCGTGCAGTTCGCCTCCGGGCTCATCCTTCTCGTCGCGTTCGCTTCCGCGCACTTGACCGGCAGTGCAAGCAAGCAGGTCGTGGTCATGGTGGTCGCGGCCTGGGGCTGGTGGCAGTGGACCCGCGGCCGGCAGCAGGACAAGGACGGCTCGATCGCCGTCCGCTTCGCGACCTGGCGCGAGCGAGGAGTCCTCGCCGCCGGCGCGACCGCCGGCACGCTCGCCGTCGGCGGCGTGTTCACCCTGTACCCGTCGCTGTCCTGGGACCCTTGGCCCGACGCGTACATCTTCGTCGGCACCCTCGTCGCCATGTACGCACAGGCCCGCGGCATGGTCGAGTTCTGGTTCGCCTGGCTGCTCGTCGACCTGGTCGGCGTGCCGCTCAATTTCGCCAACGGCTTCGCCTTCTCCGGATTCGTCTACGTCATTTACGGCGCGCTCGTCCTGTGGGGCATGCGCGACTGGTGGCTGCGCTCCCGTACGAGCGCCAAGCCCTCCCTGGAAGGAGCGGCAGCATGACTGCTCAGCCCACCTGGTACTCCACCGACAACGTCGAGGACTTCGCCCTCGACCCGGTCGAGCAGGCCATCCGAGACATCGCGGCGGGGCGGCCCGTCGTGGTGGTCGACGACGAGGACCGCGAGAACGAGGGCGACCTCGTCATCGCCGCCGAGAAGGCCACACCCGAGATCGTCGCCTTCATGATGAGTGAGTGCCGCGGCCTGATCTGCGCCCCCATGGAGGGCGAGGAGCTGGAGCGGCTCGACCTGCCGCAGATGGTCGAGCACAACACCGAGTCGATGAGCACGGCCTTCACGGTCTCCGTCGACGCGGGCCCGGCCTTCGGCGTGACCACCGGTATCTCCGCGGCGGATCGCGCCACCACCCTCCAACTGCTGGCCGGCGGCAAGGCCGAGGCCTCCGACTTCGTACGCCCCGGGCATGTCTTCCCGCTGCGTGCCAAGCCCGGCGGGGTCCTGGTGCGCAACGGCCACACCGAGGCCGCGGTCGACCTCGCCCGGCTCGCGGGCCTGCGCCCGGCCGGCGCGATCGTGGAGATCGCGGGCGAGGACGGGGTGATGCTGCGGCTGCCGGAGCTGATTCCGTTCGCCCGCAAGCACGGCCTGACGATCATCTCCATCGAGGACCTAATCGCCTACCGCCGCTCCTCGGAGCCGACGGTCAAGCGGGAGGCCGAGGTCAATCTGCCCACGTCCTTCGGGCAGTTCACCGCCTACGGCTACCGCTCCACCGTCGACGGCATCGAGCATGTCGCACTCGTCCACGGCGACATCGGCGACGGCGAGGACGTCCTCGTCCGCGTCCACTCCGAGTGCCTGACCGGCGACATCTTCCACTCGCTGCGCTGCGACTGCGGCCCCCAGCTCCAGGCCTCCATGGAGCACATCACCGCGACGGGCCGCGGTGTCGTCGTCTATCTGCGCGGTCACGAGGGCCGCGGCATCGGCCTGCTGTCCAAGCTGCGCGCGTACGAACTCCAGGAACGCGGCCGCGACACCCTCGACGCCAATCTCGAACTCGGCCTGCCCGCCGATGCACGCGACTACGCGGCAGGCGCCCAGATCCTCGATGACCTCGGCGTACGCAGCCTCCGGCTGATGACCAACAACCCCGACAAGATCACCGCACTCGTCCGGCACGGCCTCACGGTCCACGGCCGCGAGGTGATGCCCGTCCAGGCGGGTGAGCACAACCTCCGGTATTTGCGCACCAAGCGGGACCGGATGGGACACGACCTGCCCTGGCTCGACGCCATCACGGCGTCCGCCTGCGGCAACCAGTAAGCAGATCGACCAGCAAGCGCGACGAGTAAGACAGAAAGCGTCAAGGGAGAAAAATGAGCGGCAAGGGTGCACCCGAACTGTCCGTACGCAACTGCGGCGACCTCCGGGTGGCGGTGATCGCGGCCCAGTGGCACGAGAAGGTCATGGACGGTCTCGTCGACGGCGCCCTGCGCGCCCTGCACGAGGTGGGCATCGACGAGCCGACGCTGCTGCGTGTCCCCGGCAGCTTCGAGCTGCCGGTGGTCGCCAAGGTGCTGGCCGGCCGCGGCTATGACGCGATCGTCGCGCTCGGCGTCGTCATCCGCGGCGGTACCCCGCACTTCGAGTACGTGTGCCAGGGCGTCACCCAGGGCCTCACCCAGGTCTCCATCGACACCGGCGTCCCCGTCGGCTTCGGCGTGCTGACCTGCGACACCGAGGAGCAGGCTCTGGACCGGGCCGGTCTCGAGGGATCGAACGAGGACAAGGGCCACGAGGCGGTCACCGCCGCACTCTCGACCGCGACCATCCTGCGTTCAGTATCTGAACCCTGGCGCTGAGGGGAAGGCCCTTCCGCGTAGGGTGGTGACCATCATGGCGAACAAAACCTTCGAAGAGCTCTTCGCCGAGCTGCAGCTCAAGGCGAAGAACGGCGACCCTGCCACCTCCCGCACCGCCGAGCTGGTGGACAAGGGTGTGCATGCCATCGGCAAGAAGGTCGTCGAGGAGGCCGCCGAGGTGTGGATGGCCGCCGAGTACGAGGGCAAGGAAGCCGCCGCCGAGGAGATCTCCCAGCTGCTCTACCACGTCCAGGTGATGATGGTCGCCCGCGGGATCTCTCTCGACGACGTCTACGCCCACCTCTGAGTACCGCCCCCCGTCACACAGGCACGAACAAAGGAAGCCCGTCTCATGCTGCGCATCGCCGTCCCCAACAAGGGTTCACTGTCCGGGCCTGCGTCGGCGATACTCCATGAGGCCGGCTACCAGCAGCGCAAGGAGTCCAAGGAGCTCGTTCTCGTCGACCCGGAGAACGACGTCGAGTTCTTCTACCTGCGCCCGCGCGACATCGCGATCTATGTGAGCTCCGGCAAGCTCGACATCGGCATCACCGGCCGCGATCTGCTGCTGGACTCCGGGGCCAACGCCGAGGAGATCCTCCAGCTCGGCTTCGCCCGCTCCACCTTCCGCTACGCCACCAAGCCCGGCACGGCAAAGGACGTCGGAGACTTCGGCGGAATGACCATCGCCACCTCTTATGAGGGCATCGTCGCCAAGCACCTGGCCGACGAGGGCATAGACGCCTCCGTGGTCCACCTCGACGGGGCCGTCGAGACGGCGATCCAGCTCGGTGTCGCGCAGGTCATCGCCGATGTCGTGGAGACCGGCACCAGCCTGCGCAACGCGGGTCTGGAGGTCATCGGCGAGCCCATCATGAAGTCCGAGGCGGTCGTGATCCGCCGCACCGGCGCGGACACGGACGACCCCAAGGTCCAGCAGTTCCTGCGCCGCCTCCAGGGCGTCCTGGTCGCCCGCTCTTACGTGATGATGGACTACGACTGCCGCGCCGAGCACCTGGAGCAGGCCGTCGCCCTTACCCCGGGCCTCGAGTCCCCGACCGTCTCACCGCTCCACAACGAAGGCTGGGTCGCTGTCCGCGCCATGGTCCCCGCAAAGGAGGCGCAGCGGATCATGGACGACCTGTACGAGCTCGGCGCGCGGGCGATCCTCACCACGGCCATCCACGCCTGCAGGCTCTGAGGAATGCCCGAGACCATGTCTGCCGACGCCCCCCAAGTCCCGGCGCTTCCGGTCACGTTCAGGCCGACCCGCACCCGGGTCGTCCTGCTGGCCGTGGGCGCGGCCATGTTCGCCGTGATCACCGCGGTCGCCCTGATGCTCGAGAAGCTCAGCGCGGGGGAGCGCAGCAGCTTCATCTTCACCGCGCTGCTCTTCTTCGGCGTACTGGCCCTGCTGAGCAGGCCCAAGGTCGTCGCCGACGAGAACGGCGTCACCGTCGTCAACCTCACCCGTACGCGCCGTCTCGAGTGGGCCGAGATCCTGCGGGTGAATCTGCGGCCCGGTGACCCGTGGGTCTTCCTCGACCTCAGCGACGGCACCAGCCTGCCGGTGCTCGGCATCCAGCCCGGCATCGCCAGGGCACACGCCGTCCGTGACGCCCGCGCCCTGCGGGCCCTCGCGGAGAGCCGCGGCACCCGGCCGGACACCGACTGAGACGAAGGCCACGGCGAGGTGACGCGGCGGTGCCCTGCCGCGTCCGCGCCTCGCTTGATTACTCTGGTGCCGGTGGCGCCGAGCGCGCCCCGTCCCGCACCACCCGGCCGGCCCCGGCCCGTGGGACACCTGCGACCCGAGGAGTGACTCCCTCCAGCAATGGACGGATCGTCCGGTAGTACCTGCGCCGCCCCCTCCCTGGAGGCGGCGGCATGATCATCGCCCTGTTGCTGCTCGCCGCGGCATTCCTCCTGATTCTCGCCAACGGCTTCTTCGTGGCGGCCGAGTTCGGTCTTGTCACGGTGGAGCGGCCCGACGCCGAGCGCGCAGCCGCGGAGGGCGACCGCCGTGCCCGCCGCGTCGTCACGGCGCTGCGGGAGCTGTCCTTCCAGCTGTCCGGCACCCAGCTCGGCATCACCATCACCTCGCTCGTCGTCGGCATGCTCGCCGAACCCGCGACCGCCCGGCTGCTCCACTGGCCGCTGACCGCGACCGGGCTACCCGAAGGGGCCGTCTCCGGCTTCGCGGTGGTGATCGGGATGCTGCTCGCCTCCGCCGTCCAGATGGTGATCGGAGAACTCGTCCCCAAGAACTGGGCGGTTTCCCGGCCGTTGCAGGTCGCACGCTTCGTCGCCGGACCGCAGCATCTCTTCTCGACCGCCTTCCGCCCCGTGATCACCCTGCTCAACACCGTCGCCAACCGTCTCGTACGCCTGCTCGGCGTCGAACCGGCCGAGGAGCTGGCGTCAGCCCGCACCCCCGGCGAGCTGGTCTCGCTCGCGCGTCACTCGGCGCGGGCCGGCGCGCTGGAGCAGGACACGGCCGACCTGTTCGTACGGACCTTGTCCCTCGGGCATCTCACGGCGCAGCATGTGATGACCCCGCGGGTGAAGATGAGCGCCCTGCAGTCCGACGCCACCGCGGCGGACGTCCTCAACCTCACCCGGGCGACCGGCCTTTCGCGCTTTCCCGTCTACCGGGAGCGCATCGACGAGATCGTCGGCATGGTGCATCTCAAGGACGCCCTCGCGGTGCCCGTCGACGAGCGGCTGCGCACCCGGGTGGACCGGGTGGCCGTCGCTCCGCTGCTGGTGCCCGGGACGCTGCCCGTGCAGCAGCTCCTGGAGCGGCTGCGCAGCGAGCAGCCCATAGCCGTCGTCGTCGACGAGTACGGCGGCACCGCCGGAGTGGTCACCCTCGAGGACATCGTCGAGGAGCTTGTCGGCGAGGTCCGCGACGAGCACGACGGCGAGGCCGACGCCCGGCCCGAACTCGCTCCGGTCGCGGCCGAGGACGGCCATCCGGCCTGGGAGGCCGACGGCAGCTGCCGAGTCCTCACTCTGCGCCGGATAGGCCTCGATGTGCCGGACGGTCCCTACGAGACCGTGGCCGGCCTGGTCGCCGATCTGCTGGGACGGATCCCGGCCCCCGGCGACCGGGCCGAACTGCCCGGCTGGCGGCTTTCCGTGCGCCAGGTGGACCGCTATCGCGCCGAGCGGGTACGCCTGGTGCGCATCGCCGACGTTCCGGCCCTGACGGAGGCCACGCGATGAGTCTCCTGCAACTGCTGTTCGCACTGCTCCTGGTGCTGGCGAACGGGTTCTTCGTCGGAGCCGAGTTCGCTCTCGTCTCCGTACGCCGCAGCCAGATCGAGCCGCGTGCGGCCGAGGGCTCGTCGCGCGCCCGGCAAGTGCTGCACGGACTGGAGAACCTGCCCCAGATGATGGCGGCCGCGCAGTTCGGCATCACCGTCTGCTCACTGACGCTCGGCGCGGTGGCCGAGCCGACCGTGGCCCATCTGCTGGAACCGGTCTTCCATGCGGCCCATGTGCCCGAGGGGCTGATCCATCCGCTGGGCTATGTGATCGCCCTGGCCGTGGTCGTCTTCCTGCATCTCGTCATCGGCGAGATGGTCCCGAAGAACCTCGCGATGGCCGCGCCCGAGAAGACCGCGATCTGGCTGGGCCCGGGCCTGGTCGGCTTCGCCCGGCTGTGCCGCCCGGTCACCGTCGGCCTGGGCGCCTGTGCCCGGCTGGTGCTGCGGGCCTTCCGGGTCGAGCCCAAGGACGAGGTGGAGGCGGTCTTCACCAGCGAGCAGCTCAACCGTCTGGTCGAGGACTCGGGCCAGGCGGGGCTGCTCGAACCCGCCGAGCAGGAACGTCTTGAGGACGCGCTGGAGCTGGGCAGCCGCCCGGTGACCGATGTGCTCATCGCCCGGTCCAGCCTGGTGACGGTCCCGCCGTCGGTGACCCCCCGCCAGATCGAAGAGCTGACGGTCCGCACCGGCTACTCCCGATTCCCGGTCTGCGCCCAGGGCTCGGGAGCCTTCATGGGCTACCTCCATGTCAAGGACGTACTCGATCTGGAGGACGGCGAACGGGCCGTGCCCCAGCACATCTGGCGCCCCATGGCGACCCTGCGGGCCGAACTCCCCCTGGACGACGCCCTCACCGTGATGCGCCGCGCGGCCACGCACCTCGCCCAGGTCGCCGACGCGTCCGGGCGGGTGCTGGGCCTGGTCGCGCTTGAGGACGTCCTGGAGATGCTGGTCGGCGAGGTCCGCGACCCGTCCCACCGGGTCGCGGTGCCCAGGACGCCACGGCCGTCCCTGGACAGCGCCCTGGTCGGCTGAGTACGGGAACAGGTCAGCCCGGGGGATCCTGCGGGCCGCGGTCCACCGGACCGCGTCCCGACAGGACCTCGCCGTACGCCTGCATCAGATCGGGCAGCCGCAGCGTCGAGAGGTCCTCGCGGGTCGGCGTGCCCGGATATCCGGACAGCCGCAGATCGCGGTAGGCGCAGCTCTTCTCGTACAGAGTGCGCAGAAAGCGGCCGTTGCCGAGCTCGTCGATCCAGCCCTGGTCGACCACATGCCCGCTGATGGACCGCAGTTCGTCGCGGGCCTCGACGTCCCACACATCGCCGTTCTCGGCTGCCAGCACCTCACCGATCGCGGTCAGTTCGAGAGGACGGTACGAGGGGAAGTCGACACGGGTCGTGAAGCGGGAGGAAAGACCGGGATTGGTGGCGAGCAGGCGGTCCATTCCCTCGGGGTAGCCGGCCAGGATGACCACCAGATGGTCGCGGTTGTCCTCGGCGCGCTTGAGGAGGACCTGAAGGGCCTCGTCGCCGTATGCGTCGCCTTTGGAGTAGCCGGAGTTGGACAGGCTGTACGCCTCGTCCACGAACAGCACGCCGCCGAGCGCCGAGTCGATCAGCTCATTGGCCTTCACCGCCGTCTGGCCCAGGAACTCGCCCACCAGATCGGAGCGCTGGGCCTCCACCAGATGGTCGCCGCCGAGCAGCCCGAGGGCGTAGAAGACCCGGCCGAGGATGCGGGCGACAGTGGTCTTGCCGGTGCCGGAGGGGCCCGAGAAGACGAAGTGCCGCTTCGGAGGCTGCACGGGCAGGCCCTGGCCGGCTCTCAGCCGGGCCATCTCCAGCTGTGCCGACAAGGCCTTGACCTGCCGTTTGACCGGTTCAAGGCCCACCATCCGCTCCAGCTCGGCCAGGGCTTCGGCGAGCAGTACCGGGTCGGTGGGGCCCGCCGGAAACGCCGGCGACGGCGGCTGTACGGGAACCACGGCCTTGCGCCGCCGCACCCCCTCGGGCGGCACGCTCGGCACCGAGCCCGGGAGCTGGGTCTGCGGATCGGGGCCGCTCCGCGCCTCCGCCGCCAGGGGCCCGTCCCCGTCGGCCTGCGCATCGGCGACGTCCTGGCCGACACCCGCGATGGACACCGCCGCGAGCCCCGCCGAGTCGTCGTAACCGTCGATGCCGTCGTAATCCGCGATCGCGGCAAGGCGGGCCGAGGTGTCCATGAAGGCCGGATCGATCCGGTGCACCGCCCGGTACAACGGCAGGGCGGCGGCGCTGCGGCCGGTGCCCTCGTGCGCCCGCGCCAGCCAGTACCGCAGTTCCTTGCGCTGCGGCTGCTCGCTGCGGCAGCGCATCAGCGCGGAGGAGAGCAGCGGCTCCGCCTGCCCGTACATCTCCAGGCGCACACGGGCCATACCGCCGAACAGGCCGGCCTCGATGCCCAGCAGTGGATCGCTGACCAGCGGCTCGGTGTGGCGCACGAGTTGTTCCCAGTCCTTGACCAGATAGGCGCGGCAGGCGTGCAGAAAACGCACCTGCGGGTCCGCGTCCACCGGAGGCAGCGCCGCGAGTGCCCGGTCCAGCTCCGGCACATGGCGGCCGTCGAGCCAGTGGGAAGCATGCGCGAGTAAGAGATCGCGCGGGCTCTCGAGGACCGGCTGGACCCACCAGCCCAGCCAGTACCAGGAGTTGAGGGTGCGGCGGTGACGGGCGCGCTGCTCGCCGAAGCGCTCGCGTGCGCTGTGCATGCGCAGCAGCGCGTTCGTGGTGTCGACGCGCAGCGCGTGCAGACCGAGCCAGCCGTCGGCCATCCCGGGATCCAGCCGCACGGCGGTACGGAACTCCTCCTCCGCCTGCGGATAGGCGCCCATCGTATAGGCGTCCACGCCGCGCACCCAGGCGAGGTCGGCGGGGGCCGGTGCGCCCTGCGTGCCGATGTCCATCAGGTCCCCCACAAACGTGCACGTGTGCTGAGCCGACGCACTGAACCGCCTTGCCGTGGACGGGAATTGACCCCACCGGGGTGCATCGTACCTGCGCAAAGGGGTTGCGACGAAGGGCGCAATAAGTGAACCGGGGCAGTGACCCTGGGTGAGCGGGGTCCAGGTCGCCCTGAGGGCCATGTGGAGGAGAGGGCAGAACGAAGCCCCCGATCACGGGGGAACAACCGGGGGCTTCGCGTCTGCGGCGGCTCCGGAAAGCCGCACATTGAGAACGTAAGACCTGTGCGCCCCGTCGGTCAAGAAGGGTTCAGGCTCTCTTGAGAGTGGAATGTCCGACTGCTCAGTATGCCGGAGGAAACGAGTCACCCTGGGTGATGAACCGGTTCGGTCGTGCTGTCGCAGCAGGTCCCGGACGCCACTCGTACCCCTTGCGGCACTCCTGTATCAGGGCATCCGCGAACGGACGAGACGGGTCCGCCGCGAAATGGCGGGTCTCCGCCACGGTCCAGTCGTCCCAGAATGCGGAGAGTTCGCTTCCATCGCGTTGGCGGCCCCGCTGCCAGGACTCTTCTGCTCCCCTCTCCATCCACAGCAGCCCCGCCAGATGCGGGCGCAGCACCCGCCTCCCGGCACCGACGCCCTCGATCAGCACGACGGGAGCCGCCTCCAGCGCATGGGGGGAGGATCCGAAGCGGCGCAGATTCCAGTCGTAGGGGTGAAAGTGTGCGGTTCTGCCGTTCGACAGCGGCTCGATCACCTCGGTCAGAATCCGGTCCGTCCAGCCGAAGAACTCCTCATGGCCGGCCAGATCGTCGAGATGCAGCACCGGAGCGCCGCCGCCCCTCTCATCGTCGCCGACGGCCGCGGCGAGCCGGGCGGCGAAGGTGCTCTTCCCCGAGCCCGCGTGGCCGTCGACCGCGATCAGCCGCACCGGTCCGCAGGAGGGCGGCAGCGCGCGCAGCGCGCGGGCTGGCCGGTCGAGGTCGCTCATCCGGCCAGCCTACGAGGCGCGCGGCCCGCCGCAGTTCAGCCAGTGGACCGGACCCCCGTCGACGGGCCGAGTCGGTCCACTCGTACGGGTCGGGCGACTCGGCTCCGGACGCTGGCAGAGGACCGCCGCGACCCGCAATAGTTGCCCTACTGCCGCGTACCGACTTGGGGGTCCCATGGCCAGACCTGCTTCGCGCAGAACCGTGCTGAGCGCCGCGATCGCCGCGGCGGCGGGCGCGGGCACGCTCTCCTCGTCCGCCGCCGCGCCTGCTGCCGCCGCCCCGGAGTCGGCGGGGCACGGCCGGCCGCTGCCGCCGGTGGACAACCACTTCTGGACCTCGTACACCGACTGGCGCAGTGGCGCTGCCGCGGGAACCCGGGCCGTCGCGGCCCCCCGCCCGGGCCTGGTCATCGGCGCCGCCGCCGGCCGCCGCGCCTACACCGACCCGCACACCGGGAAGACGGCCACCTGGGAGTACGCCACCTGGACCTCGCCCGTCCACGTCTCCCGCGTGCCCGCGACCGAGATCATCGCGTCCTGGAACGCGCACACCCCGGCGGGGACCTGGCTCCAGGTCGATCTGCGGGGCCGCTACTCCGACGGCACCGCGACGCCCTGGTTCGTGATGGGCCGCTGGGCGGCCGGTGACGGCGACATCCGGCGTACCTCGCTCGACGACCAGACGGACGGCAGGGCCACCATCTGGACCGACACCTTCTCGATCGACGACGCGGCGAGCGGTCTGCGGCTGAGCTCGTACCAGCTGCGTCTCACGCTCCACCGCAAGCCGGGGACGAGCCTCACGCCCACGGTCTGGCGGCTCGGCGCCATGGCCTCCGACATCCCGGACCGCTTCACGGTGCCGGCGTCTGCGCCGGGGCTCACGCGCGAGCTGGTGGTGCCGCGCTACTCGCAGAACACTCATGTCGGCCAGTACCCGGAGTACGACAACGGCGGTGAGGCCTGGTGCAGCCCCACCTCGTCCCAGATGATCATCGAGTACTGGGGGCGAAAGCCCAGTGCCGCCGACCTGGCCTGGGTGAATCCCGCCTTCGCCGACCCCCAGGTCTGCCACGCGGCCCGCTTCACCTTCGACTACCAGTACCACGGCTGCGGCAACTGGCCCTTCAACGCTGCCTACGCGGCGAGCTACCCGGACATGAGCGCCGTCGTCACGCGGCTGTCCTCGCTCACCGACCTGGAGACACTGATCCGGGCCGGTATCCCGGCCATGACGTCACAGTCCTTCCTGAAGGAGGAGCTGACCGGCGCGGGCTACGGCACATCCGGCCATCTGATGACCGTGATCGGCTTCACCGCCAAGGGCGATGTGATCGCCAACGACCCCGCGTCGCCCGGCAACGCCGCCGTGCGCCGCGTCTACAAGCGCGCCGAGTGGGAGAGGATCTGGCTGCGTACCAAGCGCTACAACGCGAGCGGAGCGGTGGTGTCGGGCACGGGCGGCGTCTGCTATCTGTACTGGCCCGCGCGCCCGACCGCCGCGCAGAGCCTGGCTCTGGCGGGCTTCGGCATCCGCTGACCGTACGAGCGGATCCCGGGGGCGCCTGCGCTCGGCGCGCGGAAGGCGTGCGTGCGCTGGTCTGCCATACTGCGACGATCCTGTGGCAGTTGGAGACTAGGGCTCAATTTGAATATTAGTCAACAGCGCGGCGCGACCGAACGATCGCAGGTACGCCGCAGTGAACTCATCGCAACCGGGCGGAAGTTGTTCGCCGACACTTCCTATGACGCGCTGTCGATGGATGACATCGCCAAGCACGCCGGAGTCGCCAAGGGCCTGATCTACTACTACTTCAAAAGCAAACGCGGCTACTACCTGGCCATCATCGAGGACTCGGTGGCCGACCTCGTCTCGCGCGCGGCGGGCGAGACGGAGTTGCCGCGCGCGGAGCGCGTGTACCGCACGGTCGACGGTTATCTGCGCTATGCCCATCATCACCAGGCGGCGTTCCGCACCATCGTCACCGGCGGAGTCGGCTTCGACACCGAGGTGCAGTCGATACGTGACGCTGTGCGCGAGGAGCTCATCGCGACCATCGCCGAGGGTGCGTACGGCAGGCGCGACATCCCCGTGCTCGCCCGCCTCGCACTGCTGGGCTGGCTCAGCAGCGTGGAGGGGATCACGCTGGACTGGCTTGGCCGCCGCGAGCTCCCGCGGGAGACCGTGTGTGCGCTGCTGATGCGTTTGCTGCGCGGCACGCTCCACACGATCGCGGAGTTCGAGCCGGAGTGCCCGGAGCCGCCCATGGAGCCCATGCCCGCCGCGCTCACCGACTCCGTCTCCCTGCCCACACCGGTCGAGGCGTGAGGCGAGGGCGGGCCGCCGTGCGGGCGGCCCGCCCTCGCCTCGACTCATCCGCAGATCAGTTGATGGCCTTGATCAGCTCTCCGTTCGCGGTGTCACCGCTGAGCTCCCAGAAGAAGGTGCCGCCCAGGTTCTGCTGGTTCTTGTAGGTCATCTTCCCGGAGATGGTGGAGGGGGTGTCGTAGCTCCACCACTGGTTGCCGCAGTGGGCGTACGCGGTTCCGGCGACGGTTCCGTTGGCCGGGCACCTGGACTTCAGCACCTTGTAGTCGTCGATGCCCTGCTCGTACTTGCCCGGCGCGGGTCCGGTCGCCGTGCCGCCGGGTGCCTTCTGGGTCACTCCGGTCCAGCCGCGTCCGTAGAAGCCGATCCCGAGCATCAGCTTCGACGAGGGGATGCCGAGGCTCTTGAGCTTCTTGATCGCCGCGTCGGTGTTGAAGCCCTGCTGCGGGATGCCGCTGTAGGACTTCAGCGGGGAGTGCGGGGCGGTGGGCCCCTGTGCCGCCCAGGCGCCGAAGAAGTCGTACGTCATCGGGTTGTACCAGTTGACGTACTGGGCCGCGCCCGCGTAGTTCGCCTTCTCGATCTTGCCGCCGGACGAGGCGTCCGCGGTGATCGCAGCGGTCACCAGGCTGGAGCCGCCGAACTTTGCGCGCAGCGCGGCCATCAGGTTCTTGAAGGACTCGCGGCCGCTGGTGTCGCAGCTCAGACCGCAGGCGTTGGGGTATTCCCAGTCGATGTCGATGCCGTCGAAGACATCCTTCCAGCGCGGGTCCTCGACGAGGTTGTAGCAGGACTGGGCGAAGGCGGCCGGGTTGGCCGCGGCCTGGCCGAAGCCGCCCGACCAGGTCCAGCCGCCGAAGGACCAGAGGATCTTGAGTCCCGGGTGCAGTTTCTTCAGCTTGCGCAGCTGGTTGAAGCTGCCGCGCAGGGGCTGGTCCCAGGTGTCGGCGACGCCGTCGACGCTCTGCGCGGCGGTGTAGGCCTTCTCGTAGTCGGCGAAGGAGTCGCCGACGGTGCACTTGCCGCCGGAGACGTTGCCGAAGGCGTAGTTGATGTGGGTCAGTTTGTTCGCGGACCCGGAGGTCTGGATGTTCTTGACGTGGTAATTGCGGTCGTAGACGCCCCATTCGGTGAAGTAACCGATCACCTTGCTTCCCGCCTTCGGCGCGGCGGCGGCCTTGGCGGCGGGGGCCGACTCGCCTGCTGAGGCGAAGTGGGCGCCGGTGAAGAGGGTCGCGCCGAGGGCTGCGGTACAGGCGGCGGCGATGAGCGCCCGGAAGCGGGCGCGGGGACGGTGTGATCCGGGCATCGGGGTCTCCTCGTGGGGGGAGGGAGATCGGGTGGGGATGTGCGGTCGGCCGTGGGGCTTCTTTGGCATGAACGCGGTCATGCGTTGGGGGGAAACGGTAGAAGGACTAGACCACTTGGTCAATGGTTCGGACCAATTCCGCCGACGGGGTGCGGATGCGGAGCGTGAGATTTCACCCCGTGACGGAACTCCGCTGATCAGGCATACTCGACGCGCCAACAGCCGCCATCAGCCACTTCCGTGATCCGGAAGGGCAGCATCGGCCTGGCAGGAAGACCGGCGGCGCGCCCACACCCTGCGTGCGCGACGCCGCAGCGCCCGACAGGGAGGAGAGCGCCGCAATGCCCGACCGCGCCCCGCAGCCGGTGGAACGTCAGCTGCCCACCGAGGAGTCCAGGGATCTGATCACCCTGGTACGCGACATCGTCCAGCGGGAGATCGCCCCCCGGGCGGCCGAAGAGGAGGACGCCGGGCACTTCCCGCGCGAGGTCTTCTCACTCCTTTCCGAGTCCGGGCTGCTCGGCCTCCCGTACGACTCCGAGTACGGCGGCGGGGACCAGCCGTACGAGGTCTACCTCCAGGTCCTCGAAGAGCTCGCCGCCGCACGGCTGACCGTCGGCCTCGGCGTCAGCGTCCACTCCCTGTCCTGTCACGCGCTGGCGGGCTACGGCACCAAGGAACAGCAGGCCGAGCATCTGCCCGCGATGCTCGGCGGCGGCCTTCTCGGCGCGTACTGCCTGTCCGAGCCCGCCTCGGGATCGGACGCCGCGTCCCTGCGTACCAAGGCGGTGCGCGACGGGGACAGCTGGGTGATCACCGGGACCAAGTCATGGATCACGCACGGTGGCATCGCCGACTTCTACACGGTCATGGCCCGCACCGGCGGCGAGGGGGCCCGTGGCATCACGGCCTTCCTCGTCCCGGGCGACACCCCCGGCCTGAACGCCGCCGCGCCCGAGAAGAAGATGGGCATGAAAGGTTCGCCCACCGCCCAGTTGCACTTCGACGGCGTACGCGTGCCCGACTCCCGCCGGATCGGCGAGGAGGGTCAGGGCTTCGCGATCGCGCTCTCGGCCCTCGACTCGGGCCGGCTGGGCATCGCGGCCTGCGCCATCGGAGTCGCCCAGGCGGCCCTGGACGAGGCGGTCTCGTACGCGACCGGGCGGCAGCAGTTCGGGCGGCCCATCGCCGACTTCCAGGGGCTGCGCTTCATGCTGGCCGACATGGCGACCCGGATCGAGGCGGGCCGCGCGCTCTGTCTCGCCGCGGCCCGGCTGCGCGACGCGGGGCGGCCCTTCTCGCGGCAGGCGGCGATGGCGAAGCTGTTCTGCACGGACACGGCGATGAGCGTCACGACCGACGCGGTCCAGGTCCTGGGTGGCTACGGCTACACGCTGGACTTCCCGGTCGAGCGCTATATGCGCGAGGCGAAGGTGCTCCAGATCGTCGAGGGCACCAATCAGATCCAGCGCATGGTCATCGCCCGTTACGTGGCCGGGCCCGAGACGCGCTGACCTGGTTTCCGGGGCTCGCGGGCGTCGCGGGCCCCGTGTGTGCCGTGGGCCAGGGTGCGCTGATCGTCGCCGTCCGGTAGGTGGTCTCGGACCCCCGCCCCCTGTCGGCCCGCGCCGACGCGAAAGCCGGCGGCGCCGCGAGCCTGCTCCACTCAGGATCGCGGCGCCCCGGCAAGGTTCTTCCTCTGCTCGCCCAGAGCTGGAGCAGCTCTCGGTAGATGGGCGGGTCCGCCGGGTGCGGAACCGATTCTTCGGGTGCTGGTGCCGCGAGGCGGCACCGGTCGTGGGCGCGTGTCGAATACAGCAGGGTCATGCCTGGCCAACGTCCCCGGTCCGGACGGGTTACCGCCGCAGCAAATCGGCCCCCTGTTCGCGGGGCGCCCGTGGCCTCCATGCTCTGGCCTCAAGCACGGTTTCTGACGTACCGTCAAATCCCTTGCCGCCCGGGAGGTCAGCCGTGTCCGACGACCGCCCTCGACGAATACCCCGATCACCGTCGACGAGCCGCTTCGCCGCCTCACCCTGCACTGCGACGTACGGCATGGCGCTGCAGTACCGCACGACGCGGGATGTCGCCGAGCACACCGACATCCCCGTCCCGCGCGTGCTGTGGCTGGAGGAGGACCCAGGAGCCCTGGGCGCGCCCTTCTTCGTGATGGAGCGCGTGGAGGGCCGGGTGCCGCCCGACGTCATGCCCTATACGTACGAGGGCAGCTGGCTGCACGCCGCGAGCGACGCCGAACGAGCGCACCTGGAAGCCGCCACGGTCTCGCTGCTGGCCCGGCTGCATGGCCAGTACCCCCTCGAAGCGGCCGCCGGAAGTGCGCTGCGCCGCCGTGTCGATGCCCAACGGGCGTACTACGCCTGGGTGGTGAACGGGCTGCCGCGCTCACCGCTCATCGAGTCCGGCTTCGACTGGCTCGACGCCCACTGGCCGGCCGACGAGGGCGAGCCCGTCCAGAACTGGGGCGACGCCCGTATCGGCAACATCATCTTCGACGGCTTCGAGCCCGCTGCCGTACTCGACTGGGAGATGGCCGCACCCGCCCAGCGCGGATCTCGGCTGGACGGTCTACCTCCACCGCTTCTTCCAGGACCTGACCGTGAGCTTCGGCCAGCGGGGCCTGCCGGACTTCCTGCGCCGCGAAGCCATCGAGCGGCGATATGCCGAACTCACCAGCCACACACCGCGCGACATGGACATCTACACGCTGTACGCCGCGCTGCGGCACGCGATCGTCATGCTGCGCGTTGCTTTCCGCCAGGTCCACTTCGGCGAGATGCGCCTCCCCGAGGACCCGGACGGCCTGATCCTGCACCACGGCACTCTCGCCGCCATGGTGCAGGGGAGCTACTGGTCGTAGGAGGTCAGGCCGCTTCGCGGCGCATGTGGGGCATCCGCAGGGGACGCGAGCCCGGACCGCCGACGTGCGAGAAGGGCTGCGTCCGCCAGTCGAGTCCCTGAGGGAGCGTCAACAGGAGTGCGGTGTCCTGCTCCTGGACGTCCAGGCTCTCGTCCGCGGGAGCCGCCTGCGATGCGGCGCTGCCGGTACCGGCGCACACGGTGAGTCCGAAGGGATTCCAGGGTGTGGGGCACAGTGCGTGCTCCGGCAGAACGTCCTCGTCCGCCAGCAGCGCGATCGGCTGTGCGCAGTCCGGGCAGATGACCCGGTACATCTCAAAAGTGTCGTACGCGTCGAGCTCGTCGATCTCAGCCGGTTCGGCCGAATCAACAGGTTCCGGTTCGGTACGTCCGCTGTTCTTGACACTCTGCATGGAGAATCTCCCCCTCTGGTGGGCCGACCAGGCACATGCGGCCTCGACCACAGCAAGCAATTCCCCACCCGCCCGGGAGGTAACCGTGCGGTCACGACGGACCGGCCCGCAAACCTGTGGCATTGGTCACATGCCCGCCGCAGGTGCCTCCGTGTGCCTCCGCAGACTGTGCCGGAAGCTGCCCGGGGCAATAGGTTGATCGCATGGAGGAGCTGGACAGACAGATCGTGGAATTGCTCGTCAAGGACGGGCGGATGAGCTACACCGACCTGGGCAAGGCCACCGGCCTGTCCACATCGGCGGTTCATCAGCGCGTCCGCCGCCTGGAGCAGCGTGGCGTCATTCGCGGCTACGCAGCGGTCGTCGACCCGGAGGCGGTCGGGCTGCCGCTCACCGCGTTCATCTCGGTCAAGCCCTTCGACCCGAGCGCGCCCGACGACATCGCGGAACGCCTGGCCGACGTGCCCGAGATCGAGGCCTGCCACAGCGTCGCGGGCGACGAGAACTACATCCTCAAGGTGCGCGTCCCCACCCCGCTGGAGCTGGAGCACCTGCTCACCCGCATCCGCTCGCTGTCCGGGGTGTCCACGCGTACGACCGTCGTGCTGTCCACCCCGTACGAGGCACGCCCGCCGCGTATCTAGTCTGGTCCCATGACCGAGAGCGCCGCCCCCCAGAGCGAAGACCGCACCGTGCTGCTGCGCGGTGGAGAAGTCCACAGCCCCGCCGATCCCTTCGCCACGGCGATGGTCGTCGAACGAGGGCATGTCGCCTGGGTGGGCTCCGAGGGCGCAGCCGACGCCTTCGCCGCAGGCGTCGACGAAGTGGTCGACCTCGAAGGGGCACTGGTCACCCCGGCGTTCACCGACGCACATGTGCACACCACGGCGACGGGCCTGGCGCTCACCGGGCTCGACCTGTCCCGGGCGGACAGCCTCGCCGACGCGCTCCGCCTCGTACGCGAGCACAGCGCCGCACACCGGGCCGACACGGTGCTCCTCGGGCATGGCTGGGACGCCATGCGCTGGCCCGAGCAGCGTCCGCCGTCCCGCGCCGAACTGGACGAGGCGACCGGCGGACGGCCCCTCTATCTGCCCCGGATCGACGTCCACTCCGCCGTCGTCACCACCGCCCTGCTCGACCTGGTCCCCGGTGTCACCACACGCACCGGCTACCACCCGGACGCGCCGCTCACCGCGGCTGCCCACCACGCCGTGCGCGCGGCGGCCCACGGCGCGATCACCCCACAGCAGCGCGCCGCTGCCCAGCGGGCCGCACTCGCCCGCGCCGCGTCACTGGGCATCGGAACCGTCCACGAATGCGCCGGACCCGACATCTCCGACGAGGACGACTTCCTGTCCCTGCTGGCCCTGGCCGAGACGGAAGCCGGGCCGAGGGTCGTCGGCTACTGGGCCGAACGGGTCGCGAATGCGAAGGACGCGCTGCGTATCCGTGAACTCGGTGCGATCGGCGCGGCCGGGGACCTCTTCGTCGACGGCTCCCTCGGCTCGCACACCGCCTGCCTGCACACCCCGTACGCCGATGCCCCGCACACCGGCGCCCAGCACCTGGACGCCGCGGACGTGGCCGCTCATGTCGCCGCCTGCACCGAGGCCGGGCTGCAGGCCGGCTTCCATGCCATCGGCGACGCCGCTCTGACCACGGTCACCGAAGGCCTGAGGAACGCGGCCGACTCGCTCGGCCTCGCCCGTATCCGGGCCGCCCGCCACCGCGTCGAGCACGCCGAGATGCTCACCCCCGAAACCATCGCCGACTTCGCCGAGTTCGGCCTGATCGCCTCCGTCCAGCCCGCCTTCGACGCGGCCTGGGGCGGCGACACGGGCATGTACGCGCGGCGGCTGGGCGTCGACCGGGCCCGCACACTCAACCCGTACGCCGCACTCCTGCGCGCCGGAGTCCCGCTCGCCTTCGGCTCCGACAGCCCGGTGACGCCGCTCGATCCCTGGGGGACCGTCAGGGCGGCCGCCTTCCACCGTACTTCCGGGCACCGAATCTCCGTCCGCGCCGCCTTCACCGCCCACACGCGAGGCGGCTGGCGGGCCGTCGGGCGCGACGACGCGGGCGCTCTGGTCCCGGGCGCGCCCGCGGACTACGCCCTGTGGCGCACCGGTGAACTGGTCGTCCAGGCCCCCGACGACCGGGTCGCGCGCTGGTCCACCGACCCGCGCTCGGGCACCCCGGGCCTGCCCGAACTCACCCCTGGCGCCGAACTCCCGGTCTGCCTGCGGACAGTGGTCTTCGGACGAACGGTCTATGAGCGGCCGAACGAGTGACGTGCGGACATTTCGTACCGCCGATCGAAGCTCCCGGCGCTCGGCCGCGACCTGCGGATCTTCGGCGCTGACCTGGTGATTTGGGCAAAGCTCGCAGATCAGACGACTGTTGACATGGAGCGCCCACCGGCGGGTAGGTTCGGCCGAGTCCACCACGGGACGTCCGACCGGCACCTTCCAGCAGTCGTCGAACGCCGCTGGGTCATGGGGCAGCGTGCCGCACCGGCGCACTGCCACTGGGAGCCAGGTTCAGCGCCCGCGCCTCGGGGGCGAGGGAAGGTTTCAGCCGGTTGGCAGGTGTGACCCGGGTGGGGTCCGGCGTTCAGTAGACAACGGCTCTCGGTCGACCCGCAGCCAGCGGGTCCCAGGTCGGCCCGAAGGACGCCGGGCCCCGATCCGCACGCCCCCTGGCGAAGTCCTCATCGGGCCCGCGGCACCACAGTCCGTGCCGCCGCAGCCGCGCGCAGAGCGCTCGCTATGGTGGGGCTCTGTGCACGGACTCTAAGGGGCAGCAGTGAACGACGGCGGTCAGCGGCGATACGGCCCGCTCGGCAAAGCCTTGGTGATCATCCCGACCTACAACGAGGTCGAGAACATCAGGCCGATCGTCTCCCGGGTGCGCTCAGCCGTGCCCCAGGCGGACATTCTGATCGCCGACGACAACAGCCCCGACGGAACCGGCAAGGTCGCCGACGAACTCGTGGCCCAGGACGACAAGGTGCATGTCCTGCACCGCAAGGGCAAGGAAGGGCTCGGCGCGGCCTACCTCGCGGGCTTCGCCTGGGGCATCGAGCACGGCTTCGGCGTACTGGTCGAAATGGACGCCGACGGCTCCCATCAGCCCGAGGAGCTTCCCCGGCTGCTGACCGCGCTCAAGGGGGCCGATCTGGTCCTCGGCTCGCGCTGGGTCCCCGGCGGGCGCGTGGTGAACTGGCCCAAGCACCGCCAGTTCCTCTCCCGCGGCGGCAGCACCTACTCCCGCCTGCTGCTCGGCGTCCCCATCCGGGATGTCACCGGCGGCTTCCGCGCCTTCCGCGCCGAGACCCTCCAGGGTCTCGGGCTGACCGAGGTCGCTTCCCAGGGCTACTGCTTCCAGGTCGACCTCGCCCGCCGGGCCGTCGCCGCCGGTTATCACGTGGTGGAAGTCCCGATCACCTTCGTCGAGCGCGAGCTGGGCGATTCCAAGATGAGCCGGGACATCGTCGTCGAGGCGCTGTGGAGGGTCACCGCGTGGGGAGTCGGCGACCGGGCGAATCGCCTCCTCGGCCGCAAGCGGCCCTGACGCGGCCCCTCCTGACCGCGCCCTCGTGACTGGCCCCTCCTTGACTGGCCCCTCTGACGGGCCTCTTACTGATCGGCCCCTTACGCCGCTCGGGCGGACGCCCAGGCACACTGGGTGCATGACGACCGGTTCACCGACCCCGACCGCCCCCAGGCGTTCACGTGCCCGTACCTTCGTCCCGCTCGGCATCGCCGCCTGGGTGGTCCTGGAGGTCTGGCTGCTGACCCTTGTCGCTTCGGAGGTCGGCGGGCTGACGGTGCTGGCTCTGCTCGTCGGCGGCGCGGTGCTCGGCGGCGTCGTCATCAAGCGCGCAGGCAGGCGGGCGTTCCGCAACCTCACCGAGACCCTGCAGCAACAGCAGCAGGGTCAGGGCCCCGCGGCGAGCGCCGGTAACGGCGCGGGCACCGGCACCGGCAGCACGGGCAATGGCTTCCTGATGCTCGGCGGCCTGCTGCTGATGCTGCCCGGCCTGATCTCCGACGTCGTGGGTCTGGCACTGCTGGTGCCGCCCGTACGCTCCATGCTCGGCCGGTTCACGCAGAGGTCGCTTGAGCGCCGTATGCGTGCTGCCTCGCCCGGCAGCCTGGGCGACGCCTTTCAGCAGGCCAGAATTCACCGGCCGGACGGAAAGGTCGTGCAGGGTGAAGTCATCCGGCCGGACGCTGCTGGGCCTTCGCGCGGTTACGAGGAGGAAGGGCCCCGGCCGCCGCTGACACCCTGACATCGCTACAGCCGCGGGCCGTCTCACAGAGATGTGAGACGGCCCGCGGCTGTTGTGTATTGATGACGCTGTTCGTGCGGTGTTACGGGGTCAGGCGGACTTCCGGCTGTCCCGCGGATGCACGGCAATGTTCATGGCGCCGGAACGAAGGACCGCCAGCCTCTCGGCCAGCACCTCCTCCAGCTCCTCGCGAGTGCGTCGCTCCATGAGCATGTCCCAATGCGTCCGCGCCGGCTTGCCCTTCTTCTCCTCGGGGCCATCCCCGTCGACCAGGAGTGCCTGGGTCCCGCAGACCTTGCACTCCCACTCCGGCGGAATTTCCGCCTCAACCGAGAAGGGCATCTCAAAACGATGGCCCTTCTCGCATGCGTACTCCACCGCCTGGCGCGGGGCCAGATCGATGCCGCGGTCCGTCTCGTAGCTGGTCACCACGAGTCGCGTACCGCGGAGAGCTCGCTCACTCATGAATCGTGCCTCCCGGGCTTGTCGCCCACAGGACAGGTGTCGCTGTCGTCGTCATCCGGTCAACGTCCGGTCGGCGGTAAAGATTCCCGTTCCGGGTCATGCGTCGCCCGTCGTGCCGCCCCTTGTTGTACCCACCAGTGCCCGGTTTGTCACATCTGATAGAAAGTGTCACCCAGTGATTTCGCTTCTTCAGCACGCAGTAACGGTCCGCCTGGCAAGCCAAGGGCGTACACTACCGGCCTTTCACTTCAACGTCTAAATCCGCTCCGGCACGGGGTTGCCCGCGGCCGCCACCGCCTCCTTGATCGGGACCCGTGCCAGCAGTACGGAACCGAGCGCGAAGAAGACGACCAGAGAGATGATCGCGTCTCGATAACTGCCGGTCAGCTGGTACGCGAGCCCGAAGACCAGTGGTCCGAGCCAGCTCAGCCCCCGGTCGCTCATCTCGTACGCGGAGAAGTACTCCGCCTCCTTGCCGCGCGGCACCAGGTGTGAGAACAGCGACCTCGACAGCGCCTGGCTGCCGCCCAGGACAAGGCCGATCGCCCCCGCCAGGGCGAAGAACCAGACCGGGGCCCCGGCCGGCAGGAAGTACCCCACCGCCAGAATCAGCGTCCAGACGGCGAGTGACGCGAGAATGGTTCGCTTGGCCCCGTGGGTCCGGGCGAGCCGTCCCATGCCCAGCGCGCCCGCCACCGCGAGCACCTGGACCAGCAGCACCGCGGTGATCAGCGTCGTCTGGTCGAGGCCCAGCTCCTCGGAGCCGTAGACCGAAGCCTGCGAGATCACCGTCTGGACCCCGTCGTTGTAGATCAGGTACGCCAGCAGGAACGAGAGCGTCAGCGGATGGCGGCGCATGTCGCGCAGCGTGGCCAGCAGCTGCCGCCAGCCGGACCCGACCGCGCCCTCGCCGCTCGGCGCCGCCTGTCGGTCCCGCAGACGCCGCAGCGGCACGAGCGTGAAGGCGCCCCACCACAGCCCTGCCGACGCCAGGCAGACCCGTACCGCCGCCGACTCCGAGAGGCCGAAGGAGTCGTGGCCCAAGTACAGGACCAGATTCAGTACGAGCACCAGCGCCCCGGACGTGTAGCCGAAGGCCCAGCCGCGCGAGGAGACCGCATCGCGTTCATCCGGCTCCGCGATCTGCGGCAGATACGCGTTGTAGAGGACCATCGACACCGACAGCGAGGCGTTCGCGACGATCAGAAGGAAGGCGCCGAGCAGATAGCGCTCGCCGTCCAGGAAGAACATCCCCGTCGTCGCGGCCGCCCCGACATAGGCCGCGACCGCCAGCAGCGGCTTCTTGCGCCCGGTCCGGTCCGCCGCCGCGCCGGCCAGCGGCATCACCAGCACGGCGAGCACCACCGAGACCGAGACCGCGTACGCGAAGACCGAGCCCGCGCGCACGGGGATGCCCAGCGGATGCACGAAGCCCTCGGCGTCCGCGGCGGCCTTCGCCACCGCGGTCAGATAGGGCCCGAGGAAGACGGTCAGCACACTCGTCGAATAGACGGAGCACGCGAAGTCGTAGAAGTACCAGCCGCGTTGCTCGCGTCTGCGCTCGCTCGTCCCGGTCGTCCGGTCCGCGGTGTCTATCGTCACGCCGCGCCCCCTCGCTCGTCCCGTTGTGCAGACGCGCGGCGTCAGGGCGTGTCTAGACCCAGACTCCCCGCTCGGTCAGGACCGTGCGCAACGTCTCCAGATGATCGGTCATGATGCCATCCACGCCGAGGTCCAGGAGTGCCGCCATCCGATCCGCGTCGTTCACGGTCCAGACATGGACCTGCAGACCGCGCGCGTGTGCCGCCCGCACAAAGCGCCGGTCCACCACTCGGATGCCGCTTTGCGACTCGGGGACCTGCGCACACACCGCGCCCATCCGAAGGGCGGCGGGAATGCCGTACGAGCGCAGCCGCAGGCCCAGCACACCCCGCACGCCGTACGACGTCGCGAGGCGCGGACCCGCCAGCCGCATGGCCCGCGCCACCCGGCCCTCCGAGAACGAGCCGACGCACACGCGCCCCCAGGTGCCCGTCCGGCGGATCAGGTCGACCAGCGGTACCAGCGCGGGCTCGGCCTTGATGTCGACATTCCAGCGGGCGTCCGGGAACTCCTCCAGCAGTTCCTCGAACAGCGCCAGCGGTTCCCTGCCGCCCACCCTGGCCTGCTGCACCTCGCTCCAGGGCAGCGCCGCGATCTTGCCGCTCGCGTCCGTCACCCGGTCCAGCGTCGTGTCGTGGAAGGCGACCAGCCTGCCGTCCGCGGTCGCGTGCACATCAGTCTCGAAGTAGCGGTAACCAAGATCGGCGGCCCGCCGGAAGGCCGCCGCGGTGTTCTCGATCCCCTCCGCCGCGCCGCCGCGGTGGGCGAAGGCGAGCGTGGAGGGATGGTCCAGATAGGGGTGGGGTTCGCGCGTCACTTCCGCAGTATCGCCCCATCCGGTGTCCCCGCGGCGACGACGGTGCTGCCACTGCCCTGATCGGAGATGGCGAAGACGCGCAGGAACAGCTGCGCCAGAGGACCGATGGCCAGGGCGTACGCGACCGTGCCGACGCCGACCGAGCCGCCGAGTACGAAGCCGGTCGCCACGACGGCCACCTCGATGGCCGTACGGACCAGCCGGATCGTGCGGCCCGTGATCCGGTGCAGACCCGTCATCAGGCCATCGCGCGGGCCGGGGCCGAAGCGCGCCGCGATGTACAGCCCCGTCGCCACGCCGTTGAGCACGATGCCGCCGATCAGCACCGGAATCTGCGCCGCGAGCCCGTGAGCGTTTGGCACCAGGGCGAGCGTGCCGTCCATCGCGATACCGATCACGAAGACATTGGAGACCGTGCCGAGCCCGGGCCGCTGTCTGATCGGGATCCACAGCAGCAGCACGGCCGCGCCGACAATGATCGAAACGACCCCGATCGTCAGCCCCGTCCGCTCGGCCAGGCCCTGATGCAGCACCCCCCAGGGTTCGAGCCCGAGGCCGCCGCGCACCAGGAGCGCCGAGCTCACGCCGTAGAGGGCCAGACCGATGGAGAGCTGAAGGAGTCTGCGGGTGAGATGACGGGACACGGCGGTCTGACGGGACACGGCGGTCACTTGACGCCCCCTGGTGGTGGGTGTGGACTGGCTCATGACACTCTGTGGCTACGGAACCGATGCCAACCATGGCCAATTCAAGGAAGGTGGACTGACTTCCATGACGCAGTGGACCTCTGCGGTGGGGGCGGCACAGCTCGCCCGGCAGCTCACCTCCCAGCAGCCCCGCCCGGCCGGGCCCGGCGCCCGCAAACCGCCCGCCTACCGCGCACTCGCCGACGGCATCCGGCTGCTCGTCCTCGAAGGCCGCGTGCCTGTCGCCGCCCGGCTGCCCGCCGAACGCGAACTCGCGCTGTCGCTGTCCGTCAGCCGCACGACTGTCGCCGCCGCCTACGAGGCGCTGCGCGCCGAGGGCTTCCTCGAATCCCGCAGGGGAGCGGGCAGCTGGACGGCTGTGCCCGCCGGGAACCCGCTGCCCGCACGCGGTCTGGAGCCACTGCCGCCCGAGTCGCTCGGCTCGATGATCGACCTCGGTTGTGCGGCGCTGCCCGCCCCCGAACCCTGGCTCACCCGCAGTGTCCAGGGCGCTCTGGAGGAGCTGCCGCCGTACGCCCACACCCATGGCGACTATCCGGCAGGGCTGCCCGCGCTGCGTCAGATGCTCGCCGACCGTTACACCGAGCGCGGCATCCCCACCATGCCCGAGCAGATCATGGTCACCACCGGGGCGATGGGCGCGATCGACGCCATCTGTCATCTCTTCGCCGGGCGCGGCGAGCGCATCGCCGTCGAGTCCCCCTCCTACGCCAACATCCTTCAGCTGATGCGGGAAGCGGGGGCCCGGCTCGTGCCGGTCGCCCAGGCCGAGGGGCTGACCGGCTGGGACATGCCGCGCTGGCGGCAGGTGCTGCGGGACGCAGCACCCCGGCTCGCCTATGTGGTGGCCGACTTCCACAATCCGACCGGTGCCCTGGCCGACGAGGACCAGCGCCGCCGCCTCGTCGACGCGGCACGCGCCGCCGGCACCGTGCTCGTCGTCGACGAGACCATGTCCGAGCTCCGTCTTGACGAGGGCGTCGACATGCCCCAGCCCGTCTGCGCCTTCGATCCGGCGGGCAGCACGGTGCTCACGGTCGGCTCGGCCAGCAAGGCCTTCTGGGCGGGGATGCGTATCGGCTGGGTGCGCGCGGCCCCGGACGTGATCCGCTCGCTGGTCTCGGCACGCGCGTATGCCGACCTGGGCACGCCCGTCCTGGAACAGCTGGCGGTCAACTGGCTGATGCAGACGGGTGGTTGGGAGGAGGCGGTTGCCATCCGGCGGGGCCAGGCGCGGGAGAACCGCGACGCTCTGGTCGCGGCGCTGCGCAGGGAGCTGCCCGACTGGGAGTACGACGTGCCGGGCGGCGGACTCACCCTCTGGGTGCGCACCGGCGGTCTTTCCGGCTCCCGGCTCGCCGAGGTCGGCGAACGGGTGGGTGTGCGGGTGCCCTCGGGACCCCGCTTCGGAGTGGACGGGGCCTTCGAGGGCTATGTGCGGCTGCCGTTCACGGTCGGCGGACCGGTCGCGGACGAGGCGGCGGTCCGGCTGGCGGCGGCGGCCCGGCTGGTCGCGACGGGCGCGACGACCGGGACGGAAGCGCCGCGGACGTTCGTCGCCTGACGGGACCCGTCAGCTCTCGGCCGGCACGGCCTCGTGCACCGGGTCCGCCGCAGGATCCGGTACGGCGGCGGGCCCGGCCTGGTCCTGGCGCTCCGGCAGCAGCTCCAGCACGGCCCGGCGGTGCGCCTCGCTCGTCGCCTCGTCGTACGGGTCCGGGGTCGCCGGTACCTGAATCCTGAGCACCGGCCCCGTACCGAGCCGTGCGTAGCCACGGCCCGGCGGTACCTCGGGTGTCGGAGTGGTGTGGGGCTGGACACCGAGCACGGACTCGACCTGCTCGAAGGTGGCGGCTCCCAGCACGACCCGCGCACGCGTATGCGTCCGCACTGTCTCGGTGAGAGGGTCCAGGCTGTCGAACTGCTCGGCCACCACCACCGTGACCTGCGCGGCCCTGCCGTGACGCAACGGCACCTGAAGCAGGTCCTGCGGATCGGTGTGCCCGTCGGCCGCCGCCAGGTGCCCCAGGATGCTCGGCCTGTCCAGCAGGATCCACAGCGGGCGCTTGGTGTCGTCGGGCTCGGGATGCCCGGCCTGCCGGGCCCGGTTGGCGGCGATCAGCCGCCGTTCGGTCTCGTGGGCCGCCCACTCCAGGCTCGCCAGCGCACCGGCGAGACCGCATTCGACGGCCAGTACGCCCGCCCGCCCCGCGAGACAGCCGTACTCCCCGGTCCCGCTGCCCTCCACGATCAGTACGTCACCGTGCTGCAGGGCCTGAAGCGCGATCGAACGCAGCAGGGTCGTGGTGCCGCTGCCGGGCTCGCCGACCACCAGCAGATGCGGCTCCGTCGAACGCGGTCCGGTGCGCCAGAGGACCGGAGCGGCGGAACTGGTCTCCTCGCCCTGCGCCACCGGCACGGTGCGCCGCACCGCGCCGGCATCGGTGAAGCCCAGCACGGTCTCGCCGGGGGCGGTGACGAATCGCTGGGCGGCGATGGCGGTGGACAGGGCGGGCAGCACGCTCATCACGAGCCGGTTGCCCTCCTCGTCCCAGGTGAACAGGTACTCGCGGCCGCGCCCGGACTTGGCGTGCAGCAGCTGCTCGATGCGGGCCCGGGACTCGGCCTCGCCGTCGGTGAAGTACGCGGGGTAGGCCACCTGGAGCCGGGTGAGGCGCCCATTGCCGTCGAACTCGTAATCGCTGAAGGCCTTGCTCCAGTCGCTGCCGTGGGCGAACAGCGGAGCCGGGTCCTCGGCGACGGAGAAGTGCGGCACGAGCGCCTCGTAGAGGGCTCGCAGCCGGCCGGCCTCCGCCTCGTCCGGGCCGCTCTTCACCGGGGTACGCACCCGCCCCTTCCAGGCGGCCGCCGCCATCACCGAGATCAGGGCGACCAGCGGCCCGTACGGGATGAGCGCGACCACCAGGACGCAGGACGCGGCGAGGAACAGCGTGGGACCACGCCGTTCCTTGGGTGTGGCGGCCCACCTGTGCCGGGCCATGACGGCCAGCTGCCGCAGACCGCGGGTGATGGTGATCAGCGGATGCAGGACGTCCGTGGCGCTGTCGGCGGCCGAGCGGGCGATCTCCCGGCTCCGGGCGATCTGCGCGCTGCCGCTGCTGAGAATGCGGGGGAGTGGTCGCCGGGCCACATCGGTCTCCTGAAGGTGCTGGGGTGCAGATGGTGCTGGTCGGTACTGCGGGGTCAGAACTTGATCCCGCCCAGGAGGCTGGCGAGACTCGCGCTCCCGGCCTTGATGCTGGGCGCGATGGCCGTGCCCGAGATGAAGAAGCCGAAGAGCGAGCAGACGAACGCGTGAGAGCCCTTGAGGCCGTCCTTCCTGAAGAACAGGAAGACGATGATGCCGAGCAGCACGACGCCTGAGATGGAGAGGATCATGAGTGGTTCTCCTGGTTGAGGGGACAGTCACCATGAGTACTTCCATGCTCACAGGAAGCATCTATGTGATAAAAGGTGCGAATGGGTGAAATTCCTGGGATTTCACTGCACTGGCGGACGCCGGACCGCCGGCCGGGGGGCACACTGCGCGCTTGCGCCGCACAGTGCCTTCCTCGCGGTGATCCCTGCAGCGGCCGCACCGCCTGATGCCGGAGTGCGGGCAGTAGCCTGTCGATTCACTCGTACGGCTGCTCCTGCCGTACGCCCCAGGTCAACGCAGTGAAAGGCGGTCTTCCCGATGAGCGAAGCCCCGGATCCCGAGGTGATCGAGCTCGCCACCAAGGTCTTCGACCTGGCGCGCCAGGGAGAGACCGAGGCCCTCGTCGCGTACATCGACGCCGGAGTGCCCGCCAACCTCGCCAATGACCGCGGCGACACCCTGGTCATGCTGGCCGCCTACCACGGGCACGCCCCCGCAGTGGAAGCGCTGCTCGCCCGTGGCGCCGAACCGGACCGGGCCAACGACCGCGGCCAGACCCCCCTCGCCGGTGCTGTCTTCAAGGGCGAGGACGCCGTCATCCGCGTACTCCTGGCCGGCGGAGCCGACCCGAAGGCGGGGACGCCGTCCGCAGTGGATACGGCGCGGATGTTTGGGAAGACGGACCTACTGGAGCTGTTCGGCGACCAATGAGCCGTCGCCGGAAGGGCGTTGACGGATTGTTGATCGGTCGCCGACATGTCGCCGGGACGGACGCCGTAAATGTGGTCGCGGTGGCGATATGGGTGGGTCATCATGACGTCGGGCCCTACCCCGGACTTCATCCGGGAGTTCCCCTGGGGCCACCGACGAGAGGCAGAGGAAGATGGTCTACACCAAGCGGAAGACGACGGGCGGCCCTACATGTTGCTGCGCGGCCTAGGCATCTCCACTCCCCGGTTGCGTCGACAGCTTGATGTGAGGCTTTTCCCATGTTCGATCCAGTCATAGCGCCGAGCGGCACGCTGCTCGGCCTGCTGCAGAGGGGCCGCGGTGACGGCACGCTGCACGCGCTGGCAGCGCCGCGCGCCGAAGCGCTCGCCGCGCTCAACCACTGCGTACTGAACGACCCCCGCCACGACTGGCAGGTCGAGAACCGCTCCCTGTACTACGCGCGCCTCTACCTGGATCTCCACGGCAGTCTCGAGGAGATCGAGCGCCACCTGTGCGACGCCGACGACCATCTCGACACCGACGAGGCCAGGACGGGCCTCTCGCTCGCGGTGCTCGGGCATCTCGCCTCGTACGGAAGGGGCGACGCCCTTTCACTGCTCCGGCGCTACGCGGCCAACGGCGCCAACTGGACCTGGGCACTCGACGAGCTCGCCCTGCGCGACAACGACTCCGGCCTGCGGGCGCTGGCCCCCTCGGTACTCGCCCGATTCCCGGCCACTGCCGAGGGCGACGCCGAGCTGGCCATCGCCGTACGCGACGCGTTCGAACCGCGGCCCTGGAGGCTGTGGGCCGAGGACCGGCGCGAGGCGATCGGCGCCCGGGTGCGCGCCGCCCAGGAGGCAGGCTCCTTCGACCGCTGGCAGCGCCAGATGCGACCGAGCGGACCCCGTCCCGGCTGGAGCGTCCAGGCGGTCTTCGACTGGGCCGACCAGGGTCTTGAGCGCGGCAGCGCCCTCCATGTGCCCGCCGCCCGCTGTCTGTCCGCCGTCGCGGGACCCGAGGACCGGCCCGCCATCGTCGAAGCCGCACGCGCGGGATCCGTCGGCGCCCGCTGCGCCGCACTGCACTATCTCGCCGAGTCGCGCGACGGCGTGGTGCTCGACCTCATCGAGGCCGCGGTGTCCGGCGGCTCCCACACCGTCGCCGAGGCGGCGGTCTCCGCTTTCGAGCGGATGTGCGGCGACGAAGCCGTCGACCGGGCCCGCGGCTGGGTCCACCGGCCCGACGCCCTCGGAGCGTCGGCGGCGGGCGTGCTCGCCTGCAGGGGCACGGCCGGCGACGCCACGCTGGTGCTCGGCGCGCTGCGGGAGACCGTACGGGCCGACGGGCCCGACGCCTCCCTGCTGTGGACCCTCGTCGACGGAGCCGGACGGCTCGGCATCGCGTGCGCCGCACCCGTACTGCGCCATGTCTACCGCGAGACCGCGTCCTCGCAGCTGCGCGGCCGCGCGGCCCGCGCGCTCGCGGCGACCGACCCGTCCTTCCCCACCGGCTTCGCCGTCGAATGCCTCTGGGACTGCGAGGAGACCACCCGCGAGGTCGCGGCCCTGCACGCCGAGACCGGTGATGTGCGTGTGGCCGAGCGCCTGCGCCGCCTGGCCGCGGATCCGGCCGAGGAGGCAGAGGTACAAACCGCCGTACGCAGCAGAATCGGCCCGGACGCGCCCGCGGTGTGACATTAGGGACGCGGAACGGCGTCGGCCACAAACGCTCATGGGACGTTCCCCGAGCGGAAAGATCCACGTTGGGTCAGCCACCCCGAGTGCGACGACAACACGGGTATGCGAGTCGTCATCGTCACCGAATCCTTTCCGCCAGACGTCAATGGTGTGGCGCACTGCGCCCTGCAGACCGCCCGGCACCTCGCCGCGCGCGGTCATGACCCGCTCGTCATAGCCCCGGCCGTCGCCGGGGCCGACGACTCCGGCACAACCGCACCCTGCCCCGTGGTGCGCGTCCCCTCCCTGCCCCTGCCCGGATATCCCCAAGTACGGGTGGCCCTCCCCAGCCGCCGCGTCGCCGCGACCATCGCCGCCCACCGGGCCGACCTCGTCCACCTGGCCAGCCCCTTCGTCCTCGGTGTGCGGGGCATGGCGGCCGCGGCACGGCTCGACCTCCCGGCCGTCGCCGTCTACCAGACCGACCTCGCCGGATACGCACGCACCTATGTGGGCGCCGGGGAGGGCGCCGCCTGGCGGCGCATCCGAACCGTCCACACCGCGGCCGACCGTACGCTCGCGGGCGAGCGCGGGCACCGGATGATCGCGCGGCGTTTCCACGAGCTGCTCACCGAGCGCGGTCTGGCCCGCGGAACCGCGCCCGGCAGCGACCCCGAGCAGGCCCCGCCGAGCCGGGCCGCGGCCGCGCTGTGGCTCGCCACGGCGGGGACCGCCTGGGTGGCGCGCCGCTGCACCGATCTGCTGCCGCAGCTGATGCGGCTGGCCGGTGCGGAGGTGCGCCATTGGGCCCGCGGCACCAGCGATCGGCTCGACCGCAGTGCCGAACACGCGCTTTCGGCCGCACTCGCCGCCGTGTCCCCGGACGTTCCCCTTGCCAGAATGGGGGAATGACAGGGCGCTGGGAGTTCTGGATCGACCGTGGCGGCACCTTCACGGACATTGTGGGCAAACGCCCCGACGGACGGCTCGTGACCCGGAAACTGCTCTCGCACAACCCGGAGCGGTACCGGGACGCGGCCGTCGCCGGTATCCGGCTGCTGCTCGGCGTCGGCCCGGACGAGCCCGTCCCGGCCGAGCGGGTCGACAGCGTGAAGATGGGCACCACCGTGGCCACCAACGCCCTGCTGGAGCGCCGGGGCGAGCCGACCGTCCTCGTCATCACCGAGGGTTTCCGGGACGCCCTGCGCATCGCCTACCAGAACCGGCCCCGACTCTTCGACCGCCGGATCGTGCTGCCCGAGGCGGTGTACCAGCGCGTCATCGAGGTCCCCGAACGCCTCGACGCGCACGGCGAGACCGTCCGGCCGCTCGATCTGGCAGCCGTCACGGAGCAGTTGAGGCAGGCCCGCGCCGACGGCTTCCTCAGCGCCGCCGTCGTCCTGCTGCACGGCTACCGTCACCCCGCGCACGAGAGCCGGATCGCGGAAGCCGCCCGTGACCTCGGCTTCACCCAGGTCAGCTCCTCACACGAGGTCAGCCCGCTGATCAAACTCGTACCGCGCGGCGACACCACGGTCGTGGACGCCTATCTGTCACCGATCCTGAGGCGGTACGTCGACGAGGTCGCGGCCGAACTGGGCGGCATCCGCCTGATGTTCATGCAGTCCAACGGCGGCTTGCGGGAAGCGGCCGGCTTCCGTGGCAAGGACGCCGTGCTGTCGGGACCGGCCGGCGGCGTCGTCGGCATGGCCCGCACCTCCGAGCAGGCGGGATTCGGCCGGGTCATCGGCTTCGACATGGGCGGCACATCCACCGACGTGTCGCACTACGCCGGCGAGTTCGAGCGGGAGCTCGGCACCCAGGTCGCGGGCGTCCGCATGCGAGCGCCCATGATGAACATCCACACCGTCGCGGCCGGCGGCGGTTCCGTTCTCCACTTCGACGGCCGCCGTTACCGCGTCGGCCCCGACTCCGCGGGCGCCGTACCCGGCCCCGCCTGCTACCGCCGCGGCGGCCCCCTCACCGTCACCGACGCCAATGTGATGCTCGGCCGCATCCAGCCCGAACACTTCCCCGCGGTCTTCGGCCCCGGCGGCGACCAGCCCCTGGACGCCGACACCGTGCGCGAGCGTTTCGCCGCACTCGCCGCTCAGGTGCACAAGGAGAGCGGCATCAAACGCACCCCCGAAGAAGTCGCTGCCGGTTTCCTGGAGATCGCCGTCCTCAACATGGCGAACGCGGTCAAGAAGATCTCCGTACAGCGCGGCCACGACATCACCCGCTACGCCCTCACCTCCTTCGGCGGCGCCGGTGGCCAGCACGCCTGCGCGGTTGCCGACGCCCTGGGCGTCAACACCGTGCTCGTGCCGCCGCTGGCCGGAGTGCTCTCCGCGTACGGCATCGGTCTCGCCGACGCGACCGCCATGCGCGAACAGTCGGTGGAGGCCGAGCTGGACGAGAGAGCGGTCACCCGCGTACGGACACTCTGCGACGAACTCGTTGCCCGCACCCGCGCCGAACTGCGCGCCGACAACATTCCGGACGACGCGATCAGCACCCACGCGCGCGTGCTGCTCCGTTACGCGGGCACGGACGCGAGTCTGCCCGTGCCACTGGACACCCACGCCGCCATGAAGGAGGCATTCGAGAGCACCCACCACGCGCGTTACGCGTTCACCATGGACAAGCCACTGGTCATCGAGGCGGTCTCGGTCGAAGCCGTGGGCACGGCGGGTGAGTACGGTGCGTACGTCGTCGACGAGACCGAGGGCGGCGGCGATTTCGCCCCGCGCGCCACGGTGCCGATGTTCGTGGACGGCGAGCAGCGCGAAACGCCCCTGTACCGGCGCGGGGATCTGCGCTCGGGCGATACCGTCGAAGGGCCCGCGATCATCGCGGAAGCCGATGCCACCACTGTGGTCGACCCCGGTTGGCGTGCCGCCGCCGAGAACGGACAGCTGCTGCTGACGCGCGTACGCCCACGCCCCGGCAGGACCGCCGTCGGCACGGATGTGGACCCGGTCCTCCTGGAGGTCTTCAACAACCTCTTCATGGCCGTCGCCGAGCAGATGGGCGTACGGCTGGAGAACACCGCTCACTCCGTCAACATCAAGGAACGGCTCGACTTCTCGTGCGCCCTGTTCGACGAACACGGCAATCTGGTCGCCAACGCGCCCCACATCCCCGTCCATCTCGGCTCGATGGGCGAATCCATCAAGGAGGTGCTGCGCCGCAACAAGGGCGGGAGCGGCATGCGACCGGGCGATGTGTACGCGATCAACGACCCCTACCACGGCGGCACGCATCTGCCTGATGTGACCGTTGTGACGCCCGTGTTCGACGGCGATGTGCTGCGCTTCCTGGTGGCCTCGCGCGGGCACCACGCCGAGATCGGTGGCATCACCCCCGGCTCCATGCCCGCCTTCAGCAGGACCATCGACGAGGAGGGCGTGCTCTTCGACAACTGGCTTCTGGTGCGGGAAGGGCGGCTGCGCGAGGCCGAGACACGGGAACTGCTGACCACCGCGGCATATCCGTCCCGCGCACCCGACACCAATCTCGCCGACCTGCGCGCCCAGATCGCCGCCAACGAGAAGGGCATCGCCGAACTGCGCCGTATGGTCGACGAGTTCGGGCTCGACGTGGTCCAGGCCTATATGCGGCATGTGCGGGACAACGCCGAGGAGTCGGTGCGCCGGATCGTCGCCGATCTCAGCGACGGCGAGTACCGCTACGAGACCGACAACGGCGCCGTCATCCAGGTGGCCCTGCGCGTGGACCGCGAGTCGCGCAGCGCCGTCATCGACTTCACGGGCACATCGCCGCAGCAGCCGGGGAATTTCAACGCGCCCACTTCTGTCGTGATGGCGGCGGTGCTGTATGTGTTCCGCACCCTGGTGGCCGAGGACATCCCCCTCAACAGCGGAAGTCTGGAGCCGCTGGAGGTGCGCGTGCCGGACGGCTCGATGCTCGCTCCCGCCCACCCCGCGGCGACCGTCGCCGGCAATGTGGAGACCTCGCAGGCCGTCACCGGCGCGCTGTACGCCGCGCTCGGTGTCCAGGCCGAGGGCTCGGGCACCATGAACAATCTGACCTTCGGCAACGACCGCGTGCAGTACTACGAGACGGTGGCCAGCGGCTCCGGCGCGGGCGACGGCTTCGACGGGGCGGATGCCGTCCAGACCCATATGACCAACTCGCGCCTCACCGACCCCGAAGTGCTGGAGTGGCGCTACCCGGTGCGTGTGGACGCCTTCGCCGTGCGGGAGGGCAGCGGCGGGCGAGGACGCTGGAACGGCGGACGCGGCGTGGTCCGCAGGATCCGCTTCCTGGAGCCGATGACGGTGGCCCTGCTCACCGGGCATCGCCGTGTCCCGCCGTACGGCATGGCGGGCGGCATGGCAGGCGCGCTCGGGGCGAACCGGGTGGAGCGGGCGGACGGCGGCGTGACGCAGCTGCGGGGAGTCGATTCCGTGGATGTCGGCCCCGGGGACGTGCTCGTGATGGACACCCCGGGCGGCGGGGGATACGGCACCCCCGGACCGTAGTCAGCGAACCGGGACGAATCGGTCTCGCGCCGATGAGGACGGGGACGATGACGGGTAACGAAGACACGGACGGGTACGTGGACGGAGCGTAGCCAGACGGTCGCTTCTGCGCCGTTTCGACCGTTGTCAGTGCGAGGACCTAATCTGTGCAGCGTGACTTCGCCTGTCTCGACTGCCTCGACGGAATTCGTTCCGCCCCAGCTCAGCGCGGGGCCGCGGCCCGCGCAGGGCCCGGCCGCCGACGAAGGGCTGGCGCGGCGGCTGCGCGCGCTCGCGTGCACCGCGCCGCTGCACGACCTCGACACCCGAAAGGCGAATCTCGCGGGCGAGTACACCGTGTACGCGATGGCGGAGGTCGCCCTCGCCGCCATCGACCTCGTCACGCTCAACATGGACTTCGACACCGGAGCGGACCACGACCAGATAGTGGCCAGGCTCCTGCCGCGCGTCGCGGCCCAGGCCCCGGGGCGCCCGGCCGCCGAACACGAGCGGGTTGCGCGCTGGGTGCTGGAGAACCTGATCAACGTGGGCAGCGTGGACCGCGGCTTCCGTGCGGTCTACGGCACCTTCGGCCCAGACGGCGTCTACACCCGCCGTGACTACGACTTCAAGCTCATCGAGGAAGTGCCGGGACACGGCGGCAGCGTCTATCTCCGTACGACCGACGAAGCGGTCAACGTCCTGGTCGGCGCGCTCGACACGGATGTCACCAGCGCCCAGATCGCAGCCGAGGTGAAGCTGGAGGTACTGATCAGCCGGGGCAGGCTCGCCGACGCCCAGCTCGCGGCCGAACAGGCCCGATACCGGACCGTGCAGTACGCCGAGACGTTGCGCAGGACCCTGGAAGCCACCCGGCGCAATGTGCGCGCCGTCGACTGGCTCAACGCCGTGCCCGACATGATCGCCGAGGCGCTCGACCATGTCGCCGACCGCTACCGCCACGAGAACGCGATCCTGACGAACATCCGCAAGGCGCGCGACGAGGCCGAGGACCCCGAGCACAAGCGCCGCGCCGCCGAGCTCGTCGACATAGTCAAGGACTGCATCCGCCGCCACACCCAGCTGCAGTCCCGGCTCCTTGAGGCGGGCCCGCTGTTCCGCGCCGAACAGGACCGCCAGGCCTTCGCCCGCCCCACCGCGCGGACCGGACTCGATCTGTACGGACAGCTTCTCGCCCCGCTGCTCCCCCTCCCCGCCGAGGCGGCGATCCGTGTCACCGACGCGTTCTTCGCCCGTGGGACAGGGCTGCGCACGCCGTCGTCCGTACGGGTCGGCGATCTGGTCGACATGCTCCTCACACCGCCGGCGGAGCGCGAACACCTGGGCGTGGAGATGCCCGAGCCCGACTTGATCGCCACGCCCGACGACAGCCGCTTCAGCGAGGAGCAACTGGCGTCCGCGATGGAACTGCTCGACCTGGAACACGACGCGCCGCGCCGCCTGTCCGGCCTGCTCGCCGAGGCACGCCGCCGCGACCCGGAACTGCCGTATCTGGTCGCCCTGCTGGCCATCCACGCGGCAAGTCCCCCGGTCGGCACGGCCTACCGCCAGGGCGAGGAACGGCTCCTGTTCGCCGTCGACGACGGCACCGAACTGGACGACCCCGAATTCGGCGGCGCGGACCTGATCGTGGGCACGGCGCTGCTGGACGCGGCGGGCATGACGGCGGCCCGCACGGAGGCGGCGTGAGCGCGCTGACCGGGGCGCCGGGCGGAGCCCCCACGCGGCGGAGCCGCACAATGTCACAGCGGGATGGGGGTGCATCCCACGGCCGCCCGGCCGTAGGGGGATGGCGGGGCGGGACCAAAGCCCGCCGCAGGCGCACCGCACCCGTACACCCGCATTCCGCAGCAAGGAGCACCCTCCAGTGAGTGACGACCACGCACCGGCCACCGCGTGGAGCGACCGCGACCCGGCCGGCCCGAACGGCCTGACCGGCCCGGCCGAGACGGCGGCCGCATCGCCCGTGCCGGCCACCGCCAACGCCACCCCCGTCACGCCCGCCGACGCCGCCGATGCCGCCCGCCTCGTCTCCTTCGGGCTGCAGCCCAAACTGCTTCCCGCCCGCGACGCCGAGTACGCCGAACTCCTGCGCCGCTACCGCGAAGACCCTGCCTTCGCCCGGCTCGCCGACGCCGTCGCCACGGGCCTCGGCCTCGTCGTCCTCGAAGTCTCCCCGCGCGCGGGGATGGCCGTCGCCGCCGGTGAGGACTCCGTCTTCGCCGTCCGCATGGGCGACTACGCCCGCCGCGCCTCCGCCGAATCCGCGGACCGGTTCCTGCACGGCCTGGCTCATCTCGCCGTCGCCGCCATGGCGTTCCCCCGCCCCGAGGACCTCGCCGACGACGCCTACATCGGCCGTCTGACCGTCAACGGCGTCGACTCCTTCGTACGCCAGGCCTGCCGCCGCCTGGAGGAGCGTGCCGACGAACAGGGCGAGAACACCGACCCGGCCACCGGCGCACCCGGCCTGGAGGCGGCCTGGCGGATCTACGCACGGCGCAGCGCCACCGGCGCCACCAAGGACGCCCGCCGCCTCGCCGGATCCACCACCGGCATCGTCGGCAAGGCGGTCGCGTTCCTCACCGACTCCGGCTTCCTCCAGCGGACCGGCGACGACGGCGGAGGCGCGTACCGCACCACCGCCCGCTACCAGTTGCAGGTGCGCGACATGGCCGGGAGCGCGGCCATGGCCGAACTGCTCGAACTCGGCGTCGTAGCGGTCGGCGACGGCAGCGCCACGCTCCTGCCGCCCCCCGACGCGGACGACCTGGAGCTGGCCGCCGACGCCGGCCTGCCCTTCCACGCCTGATCCCCCACCTGCCACTTACGAGAGTCCGCCGCCATGTACGAGCTGTCCCGGGTACGCCTCTACTCCATCGGGCCCGCCGGTGCCCGCTATGCCGACACCGTGCTGGACCTGCGCGGAGTGGGCGAGCCCGTGCCTCATCCCGCCCCCGCGCAGGCGGAGTTCTTCGAGGAGGAGCCGGTCGGCCCGCCGCGCCGCCCCGCCCCCGCGGGCGTGCTCTTCCTGGAGAACGGCGGCGGCAAGTCCGTACTGCTCAAGCTGATCTTCTCGGTGATGCTGCCCGGCCACCGCAACACCCTCGGCGGCGCCAGCTCCGGCGTCCTGCGCAAGTTCCTCCTCGCCGACGACTGCGGACATGTCGCCCTGGAGTGGCAGCACACGCTCACGGGCGAACTCGTCGTGGTCGGCAAGGTCAGCGAGTGGCGCGGCCGTCAGGTCTCGGGCGACCCGCGGAAGTTCGCGGAAGCCTGGTACTCGTTTCGGCCGGGACCCGGGCTCAGCCTCGACTCGCTGCCCGTCGCCGAGTCCACCGCAGTCCGTCCGCCGGTCGAGGGCGCGTCCGGCGCGCAGGGCCGTCGTCGCACCATGAAGGGCTTCCGGGACGCCATCACCGAGGCGGGCAAGGTATATCCGCACCTCGACGTCTACTGGGAGGAGATCCACGACCGCTGGAACGAACACCTCGGCGATGTGGGACTCGACCCCGAACTGTTCCGCTACCAGCGGGAGATGAACGCCGACGAGGGCGAGGCAGCGGGCCTTTTCGCCGTCAAGAAGGACTCCGACTTCACCGATCTGCTGCTGCGTGCCGTCACCGACACACGTGACACCGACGGACTGGCCGACCTCGTCAGCAGCTTCGGCAACAAGCTCGGCCGCCGCGCCGAACTGACCGCGGAACGCGACTTCACAGCAGGTTCGGCCGATCTGCTCGGCCGGATCGTCGAGGCGGCCGAGGCGCGGACCAGGGCGCGGGACATCCATGCGGGCGCCGAACGCCGTACGCGTACGCTTGCCTGCAGGCTCTCGGCACGCGCGGCCGGGGAACGGGGGCGTACCGCCGAGCTCGCCCAGCAGGTCACCTCAGCCGCCCACACCGTCACCGAGGCCGAGCAGGCGCGCAGCCGCAGTTCGCTGATCGCCGCCGAACTCGCCTACCGGCACGCCTCGCTGGCGCTGACGGTCGCCGAGAAGAGCGCCGCGGCCCAGCGCCGCGAACTGACAGATGCGCGCACCCTGCACGCCGCCTGGCAGGCGGCGGAGGCCGTACTGCGCCATCGCGCCGCCTCCGACCGTTCCGCGCGCGTCGCCGCGGCCATCCGCGAGGCCGAACGGGACGCGGCCCCGGCACTCGCCGCCCGCGCCGGGGCCGCCGCCGATCTCGTCCGCGCCCTGCACTCGGCCGCGGAGGACGGTGAGCGACTGGCCAACGAGCAGGAGGAACGTTCCGCGGCGCTCCAGGAGGCGGGCGAGGCCGCCCACCGCGATGCGACGGCCGCAGCCACCGAGGCGCAGCGCGCCCGCAGCGAGATCGGCCATCTGCGGCAGCGGCTGAGCGAGGTCGAGCAGGAGACGGCCGAGGCGGTACGGGCGGGCTGGCTCGACGACACCGCACCCGACGCCGACCCGGCGCGCGCCGCGCTGGCCGCCAGTGACGCGGAGAAGACGGCGGTCGCGGCATGGGACGCGGCCCGCGAGGCCGGCCGCACGACCGCGGACCGTGCGAGGGACGCAGCCGCGGCCGAGGCCCGCGCCGAACTCGCGGCGGCCCGCGCATCTGACGCGGCACTGGCGACGGAGAACGCCTACGAGGCGGAGCTCCGTGCCGCGGAGTCGATCGCTCAGGACGAACGCCTGGCGGAGCTGCTGAGCCTGCCGCCGACGGTGCACGCGGCGGTGCCTTCACCGCGGCGCGGCGCCGGCCCCGACGCGGCCACGGATCCCGCCCCGGCCCGCACCGCCGAGGACTCGTCGCACAACGAGTCCGACCCGGCATACGGAGGAGGCACCACCCAAGGACCTCTCGCCGCCGAGGAGTTGGACGGCTATGCCGACGAGCTGCGCGAGCTGCTCGACCAGCACGTCGCCTCGGCCGAGCGGCAGCTCTTCGATCTGCGAACCGCCGCCGCCGACGACGCCCGCATCCTGGGCGCGCTCGGTGACGGCGGGCTGCTGCCGCCGGGGCCCGACGTCCTCGCGACCGTCGAGTACCTCGGCGAGCACGGCGTCCCCGCCCTGCCCGGCTGGCGCTATCTCGCGCAGGCCGTCGACCCCGCCGACCACTCTGCGGTCCTCGCCGCGCGGCCCGAGCTGGTCGACGGCGTGGTGATCACCGACCCCGCGTCTCACGCCCGGGCACGCGATGTCCTCACCGGGGCCGCGCTGTTGCCGCGCTCGGCCGTCGCGGTCGGAACAGCGGCCGCGCTGCTCGCACCCGTGCCCGGCCCCGGCACCGGTGTCAGCGGCGACGGGGACGTGTTCCTCGTACCGCCGAACCCGGCCATGCACGACGAACACGCGGCCGACGAGGAGCGCCGGGCCCTGCGGACCCGGGCGAGCGCGCGGGACGAGGAGATCCGAGCGCTCGCGGCCCGGCTCGCGGGGGACCGTTCGATCGCCGCCCGGCTCGGCTCGTGGCGCGCGGACTGCCCGCCCGGCATGCTCGCCGAACTCGCTCAGGGCGCGCAGAGCGCCCGCGCGGCCGCCGAGGAGGCGCAGGAGGCGCTCGCCGAAGCCCGTACCGCTCGTGCCGAGGCGGACGAGGCGGCCGCCGACGCCGCCCGCGTGCGCGACGAGCGCCAGGAGACGGCCCAGCGCGCCCGGCGTGCCGCCGACGCACTCGCGGGCCTGGCGTTCCGGCTGCGTGAGCGCGCGGGCTGGCAGGTGAAACTGCGCGAACTGGCCGACGACGCGGCCGAGTCCGAGGCCCGGGCCACGACCTGTCTGGAGCGGGCCAAGGCCGCCGACGAGGACCGCCGCGCCGCCCAGCGCGCCGGAGACGACGCACGCCGCACCGCCCGCGCGCTGCGTGCCGAGCGGGCCGAGATCGCCGGCGCTCCCGAGAATCTGCCGGAGCCCGGCGAGGACGCCCCGCGCGCCGCGCTGCCCGCCCTGCGCGAGGCCTACCGCGCCGCCTCCCAGCTGTACGAGAAGGTGGGCGTGGGCGCCGACCTGCGCGCCGAGCAGGCCCGCGCGGAAAGCGACGAGAGCGCCGCCGTGGCGGAACTCGACCGGCTCACCAACAAGGTCCGCACCCGCGCCGCCCAGCTCCTGGAGGGCACGGACGGCGCCGACGGCCCCTCCCGCCAGGCGGCGGCCGCCCGCGCCGAGTCGCTCGTACAAATGCTGGAGTCGCGCGCCTCGGAAGCCAGCGAAAAGCTGGGCCGCCTGCGCGGCGAGGCAGAGCGGCTGGCCCCGGCCGACGGCGAGTCGCACACCGGGCTCCCGGACGATCTGGTCCCGGCCGACGCCGAGCGGGCGCAGGCCCTGCTGCGCACGGCGACCGCCGAACTGGCTTCGTGCAGCGACGCGTTGGAGACGGCCAGGGCCGCGCACGCCGCCCTGCTCCAGGCCCACCGGGCAGCAGAGGACGCGGCCGGCGGCTTCGACGAGACCGCCGCACTTCTGCGGGACCTCTTGCGGGAACAGCACGACGACGAGTCGCCGGACGCGCCCGAGCCGTACCCCGGAAGCCTGGAGGAGGCCCGGCACTCCGCCGCTGAGGCCCGGCGCTCGCTGCGCGGCTGCGCCACCGATCTGTCCGCCGCCGAGGCGGCCGTGCGGGAAGCGAGCGACATTCTCGTACGGCACGCCAACTCCACCCGGTACGAGCAGGTACGCACTCCCGCGCGCCAGCAGATCCGGGAACTCCCCGCCGCCGCGCTGCCCGAGCACGCGGCCAAGTGGGCGGAGGCGTTCGCGCCGCGGCTGCGCGTCCTGACCGACGAGCTGGAGCAGCTGGAGCGCAACCGCGACACCATCGTCGACCGGCTGCGCGGTCTGGTGGACTCCGCCCTGACGACGCTCCGCTCGGCGCAGCGGCTCTCCCGGCTTCCCGAAGGCCTCGGCGAATGGTCCGGACAGGAGTTCCTGCGGATCCGCTTCGAGGAGCCCGACCAGGCGACACTCGCCGAGCGGCTCGGCGGCGTCATCGACGAGGCGACCCGTGCGGCAGTGAAGAAGAACTCGGCCGCGGCCTACGGAGAGGGCCGCAGGGACGGAATGTCCCTGCTGCTGCGCGGTGTTCAGGCGGCGCTTCAGCCCAAGGGCGTCGCCGTCGAGATCCTCAAGCCGGACGCCGTGCTGCGTGCCGAACGGGTCCCGGTGGGGCAGATGGGCGACGTCTTCTCGGGCGGCCAGCTGCTCACCGCAGCTATCGCTCTCTACTGCACGATGGCCGCGCTGCGCAGCAACGACCGCGGCCGGGACAAGCACCGGCACGCCGGCACGCTCTTCCTGGACAATCCGATCGGCCGGGCCAATGCGACGTATCTGCTGGAACTCCAGCGGGCGGTCTCCGATGCGCTCGGTGTCCAACTGCTCTATACGACAGGGCTCTTCGACACCACGGCTCTTGCAGAATTCCCGCTGGTCATCCGGCTGCGCAATGACGCGGATCTGCGCGCGGGCCTGAAGTACATCAGTGTCGAGGAGCATCTGCGCCCGGGCCTGCCGCAACAGGACCCCTCGGGTGAGAGAGTCCACGGCGAAATCACCGCGACGCGCATGTTCAAGCGGACTCCGACGCCACCGGAGCCCGCTGGGACATCAGGCCCGTCCGGCGATTGATGACCGGGGCCGGGCGCTGGGCCCCGGCTGCCGCTGTGCCGCTCGCGCCGTCCGGCGCGCGCGGCGGCGCTCACGGCGCAGCTGACGCGCCGTGCTGCTCGGCACCGACACGACCCCATGGCGCTGGTTCCAGACCTGGCGGGTCACCCAGACGTCCAGCACCGCCCAGGTCGCCACCACCGTACTGCCGACGCTGCTGAACACCATCGGAAAGGCCAGCCACGACCCGGCCAACGTGCAGAGAAACGCGATCATTCCCTGAATCATCGTCAGCGACGCGATGATGACCGCGCGCACCGCTGCCGTACGGACCGGATCGGGCATGCGCCGTCTGACCGCCGGCTCCTCCACCCAGAGTTGCCGCGAGACATCCGCACAACTCGTCGCCCGGACCCCGCCGCGACGCTCGTCCGTGTCCATGGACCCTGTCACTCCCCACCTCTGTCCGACTTCAGGGTGGCTGCCCGCATTCCGCTGCTTTACTCCGGCCGCCGCATCGAACGCGGAACCGAAACCGGATGCGATGTCCGCGCGGTACCCGCGAACCCCCGTGCCCCCATACAGAATGACGATTGACCAGGCCCGATGATTCCCGTGGAGCGAAGAATTCCAGCCATCTCCCGCCGTCCGAAAGCTGACGTGCCGCCAGGTGTGGTCCGACACCGCCGGGAATGTCATCTCCCCGAATACCAGGACAACTCATGATCAACACGTCTGTCGTAGGCCGAAAATCGTCCGGACGTGCCTTCGAGTTGTCTGTGTGACAGTAGTAGGCTCGCGCCGTTTGTTGACGGAACACCACCCGCACCGGGCGGGGGTTGAGCAGGGGGAGGCCATGCGCTTTCGCGGGAAGTCCATCCGCCGGAAGATCGTGGCGTTGTTGCTGGTGCCGCTTGTCTCCCTGACCGCCCTCTGGGGCTTCGCCACCGTACTGACCGGTCGGGAGGCCAGCGAACTCCTGGACGTCACCTCCGTCGTCAAGGAAGTCGGATATCCGGTGGCGGACGCTCTCGGCGACGTCCAGAAGGAACGCCGCCAGACGCTCATCTACCTTGCGGACCAACGCGCTTCCGACGCCCTGCCCGCCCTGCGCCGTCAGCGCCAGGCCACCGACAAGGCCGTCGCCAAGATCACGGCGAACATGGTGAAGGCCGGTGTCCGCGACGACATGCGGTCCGACACCCGCGAGGAACTGCGCTCGCTCGTCGAGGGCCTCGACGGACTGAGCGCCCTGCGGCGCTCGGTCGAGACGGGCACCATCTCCCGCAATCAGGCGCTCGACTTCTACAACCGCATCATCGATCCCGGCTTCAGCTTCCTGACGACGCTCCACGCCCTCAGCGACGTCGAGCTGGAACGCCAGGGCCGCGCTCTCGTCGGTCTCGTCCGCGCCACGGAAATGCTCTCCCGCGAGGACGCGCTGATCACCTCCGCGCTCACCACGGGCCAGGTCACCGCCCACGAGATCCGCGCGCTCTCCGACTTCGTCGCGAACCGCAAGCTGTACTACGAGACCAATCTCGAGGTACTGCCCGCCGACGAGCGGGAGATCTACGAGCAGTACTGGCGCAGCCCCGAGACAGCACCCCTGCGCGACGTCGAAGAGCACCTGATCACCGTGGGCGCCACCAAGAACACGGACGCCTCCGAAGCCGCACGCTGGCAGGCCGCGGCCACACCGGTCCTCGACGCCCTCGCCCGAGAGGCCAAGGAGGCGGGCGTCCGCTACGAGGACCGCGTCGAGCCCGCCGCGTACAGCGTCTTCGTCAAGGCGGGCGTCGCCGGTGTCCTCGGCTTCCTCGCGCTCCTCGTTTCCGTCATCGTCTCCGTACGCATCGGGCGCGACCTCGTACGCGACCTCACCCGCCTCCGTAAGGAGGCCCACGAGGTCTCCGGCGTACGGCTGCCCAGCGTGATGCGCCGGCTCGCCGCCGGTGAGCATGTGGACGTCGAGACCGAGGCGCCGCGACTCGAATACGACAAGGACGAGATCGGGCAGGCGGGCCAGGCGCTCAACACCCTTCAGCGGGCCGCCGTCGAGGCCGCCGTCCGGCAGGCCGACATGCGGCGCGGCGTCTCCGACGTCTTCGTCAACCTGGCCCGCCGCAACCAGGTTCTGCTGCACCGCCAGCTCACGCTCCTCGACACCATGGAGCGCCGCACCGAGGACACCGAGGAACTCGCGGACCTGTTCCGCCTGGACCACCTCACCACGCGTATGCGCAGGCACGCCGAGGGCCTGGTGATCCTCTCCGGCGCGGCCCCCTCCCGCCAGTGGCGCAAGCCGATCCAGCTGATGGACGTCGTACGGGCCGCGGTCGCCGAGGTCGAGGACTACGAGCGCATCGAGGTGCGCAGGCTTCCGCGGATCGGGGTCGGCGGGCCCGCGGTCGCCGACCTCACCCACCTGATCGCCGAACTCCTGGAGAACGCAACGGTGTTCTCACCCCCGCACACCGGGGTGCAGGTGCACGGCGAGCGGGTCGCCAACGGCTTCACCCTCGAAATCCACGACCGCGGTCTCGGCATGGCGCCCGAGGCGCTGCTCGACGCCAACCTGCGGCTCGCGGAGACCCCCGAGTTCGAACTGTCGGACACCGACCGGCTCGGCCTGTTCGTCGTCAGCCGGCTCGCCCAGCGCCAGAACGTCCGGGTTTCGCTGCAGCCTTCGCCGTACGGAGGCACCACCGCGGTCGTCTTCATCCCCGCGGCCCTCCTCACCGAGGCCCCGGAGACCCAGGGCACCGGCTTCCGCCTCGACCGCAAGAGCGAGAGCCCCGCCGGACGGCGCGGCACCGACGGCAAATTCTCCGCGCTCACCAAGGTCCCCACCCCACTGGGCAGCTCCCCGCTGCTCGACGGGCCCGTCGAACTGGAGGCGCCGGTCGGCTCGTTGGGCCTCGACGACCGCGCGGTCCGCGGCGCTGTGGACTCCGTCGCCGACATCCAGGACACCGAGAGCGAGCGCGGCGGGATCTTCCGGCCCCGCGCTGCCCGCGACCGCCGGGGCACGACGGCCGAGGAGCAGCACCAGCAGGCGCTGGACCAGACGCCCGAACGGAACTCCGGCCCCGTCCCGCTGCCCCGCCGCAAGCCGCCGACCCTGATCACCGACCACGGCCGCAGGGTGGACGAGCGGGGCCGCACCCACCCGGCTCCGGCCCGCGAGCCCGGGAGCGCCGCCGAGCCGCCGCTCGCGCCCGCTCCCGAGCCGTGGCGGGTCCCCGAGCCGCGCCAGGACCCGGTCTCCCGCCGGGCTCCCGAGCCGCGCCCCGGTCCATGGCCCGCCTCCGCCCCGGCCGCGCCCGGTCCTGCTCCTACGTCTTCACCGCGATCCACCCCGCATCCCGCCGCCGAAACGGCGCCGTCGCTCGACGGCCTGCCCCGTCGCGTGCGCCAGGCCAGCCTCGCCCCCCAGCTGCGGGGGGCCGCCGCCGACCGGCAGCCGTGGGCCCCGGCCGAGGGAGAGGACGTCGAGCGGGACGCGGAGCAAGTACGCAGCCGTATGGCATCCATGCAACGAGGGTGGCAGCGAGGCCGCCGCCACAACGCCGAAGAGGCCGAACACTCCGACCAGGCCACCGGCCCCGGCGAGACCGCACCACGAACGACATCTGAGGGGGACGGTCGATGACCGCACCACATGCCGCAGCAATCAACTCCATGGCCGGACCGGCCGTACAGGGGGCGGGCGAGCTCAACTGGCTTCTCGACGAGCTGGTCGACCGCGTCGCCAGCATCCGCAAGGCCCTGGTGCTCTCCAGCGACGGCCTGGCAACCGGCACCTCGCGGGATCTCACCCGCGAGGACAGTGAGCACCTCGCCGCCGTCGCCTCCGGTTTCCACAGTCTGGCCAAGGGAGTCGGGCGCCACTTCGAGGCGGGCCGGGTGCGCCAGACCGTCGTCGAGCTGGACGACGCGTTCCTCTTCGTCACGGCCGCGGGCGACGGCAGCTGTCTGGCCGTGCTCACCGACGCGGACTCCGACGTCGGCCTGGTGGCGTACGAAATGACGCTCATGGTCAAGCGGGTCGGCGTCCACCTGTCCACCGCCCCACGGACCGGTCAGACCGCCGGAGGGTGATGGCCGGGATGAGTGAATCGGCTCAGTACGCAACCGACCCGCACCACTTCTTCGACGCCGACGCAGGCCCGGTGGTCCGTCCGTACGCCATGACCCGCGGCCGGACGAGCAGTACGACCCGTCATCGGCTGGACCTGATCGCCCTTGTCGTCCCGGAGGCCGCCGCCGACGACCCCGGTCGCGACCAACTGCTGTCGCCGGAGCATGTCGAGATCGTCGAACGCTGCGGCGACATACCTCAGTCGATCGCCGAACTCGCGGCCACTCTCGACCTCCCCGTAGGGGTGGTCCGCGTCCTGGTCGGCGATCTCGTCGAGGACGCCCTGGTGCACGTAACCCGTCCCGTTCCGCCGGCCGAGCTGCCGGATGTGAGCATTCTCCGCGAGGTGATCAATGGTCTTCGGGCGCTCTAGCCGCCGAAAGCCGCCCATCGAGCCCGTCACGCTGAAACTCCTGGTCGCGGGTGGATTCGGCGTCGGCAAGACCACACTGGTGGGCGCGGTCAGCGAGATCAGACCGCTGCGCACCGAGGAGACGCTGAGCGAGGTGGGCCGTCCTGTCGACGACACCGAGGGCGTCGAGAGCAAGAAGACCACGACCGTCGCGATGGACTTCGGGCGCATCACGCTCCGCGAGGACCTGGTGCTCTACATCTTCGGCACACCGGGCCAGGACCGCTTCTGGTTCCTCTGGGACGAGCTGGCACAGGGCGCGCTCGGCGCGGTCGTCCTCGCCGACACGCGCCGTCTGGAGGACTCCTTTGCGGCCATCGACTACTTCGAGCGCCGCGGCATTCCGTTCACCGTCGCCGTCAACTGCTTCGAAGGGGCGGGGCGTTTCCCCGGCGAGACGGTACGGTCGGCGCTCGACCTCGATCCCGAGGTGCCGCTGCTGATGTGCGACGCGCGGGAGCGCGAGTCCGTCAAGGAGGTGCTGGTGGCGGTGGTCGAGCACGCACTGACCCGCGCCGACCGGCAGCGCGAGCACGCCACGACCTGACGCGATCGTCACGGCAGGACACGGCCCGTACCCCCACCGACTGGGGTACGGGCCGTGGGTCTTGCGGGAACCGTCAGGACCGCCGCGGGATCCCGGTAACTAGGCCCCGTCCTCCTCGTGCCAGCCGAAGCTGCGCTCCACCGCCTTGCGCCAGTTGCCGTACTCGCGCTCCCGGTCCTGCGCCTCCATCCGCGGCGACCACTCCACGTCCCGCCGCCAGTGCGCCTTCAGCTCGTCGAGGTCCGACCAGACACCGGTCGCCAGCCCAGCCGCGTAGGCGGCACCGAGACATGTCGTCTCGGACACCTTCGGCCGGATCACCGGCACCCCCAGCACATCCGCCTGATGCTGCATCAGCAGATTGTTGGCGGTCATGCCGCCGTCCACCTTGAGAGTGGTGATCTGCACCCCGGAGTCCTGGTACATCGCGTCGACGACCTCACGCGTCTGCCAGCTGGTCGCCTCCAGCACCGCGCGCGCCAGATGCGCCTTGGTGACATACCTCGTCAGACCGGTGATGACACCGCGCGCGTCGGAGCGCCAGTACGGGGCGAACAGTCCCGAGAAGGCGGGCACGACATACGCCCCGCCGTTGTCGTCCACGCTCGCCGCCAGCGTCTCGATCTCGTCCGCGCTGCGGATGATGCCGAGCTGGTCGCGGAACCACTGCACCAGCGCGCCGGTGATCGCGATCGACCCCTCCAGGCAGTACACCGGCGCCTCGTCGCCGATCTTGTACCCGAGCGTCGTGATCAACCCGCTCTTCGACGGCACAGGCCGGTTGCCGGTGTTCAGCAGCAGGAAACTGCCGGTGCCATAGGTGTTCTTGGCCGTTCCCGTGTCGTAGCAGGCCTGCCCGAAGATCGCTGCCTGCTGGTCGCCCAGGGCGGAAGCCACCGGCACACCCGCAAGCTGGCCGACAGCGCTCCCGTAGACCTGTGCGGAGGACGTGATCTCCGGGAGCATCACCTGCGGCACATCCATCACCGACAGGATCGCCGGATCCCATTCAAGGGTATGCAGATCCATCAGCATCGTGCGTGACGCGTTGGTCACATCGGTGACATGGACGCCGCCTTCGGTGCCACCCGTGAGGTTCCAGATCAGCCAGGAGTCGATGGTGCCGAAGGCGATCTCGCCGCGCTCCGCCCGGCTGCGCAGCCCGGGCACATTGTCCAGCAGCCAGGCCGCCTTGGGCCCCGAGAAATAGCTGGCGAGGGGGAGCCCGGTGGTGTCGCGGAATCGGTCCTGCCCGTGTGTGCCGCCCAATTCGTTGCAGAGCGCGGAGGTACGGGTGTCCTGCCAGACGATCGCGTTGTGCACCGGCTTGCCGGTCGCCCGGTCCCACAGGACCGTCGTCTCCCGCTGGTTGGTGATCCCGAGCGCGCTGAGCTGGTCGGCACGCAGGCCGGCTTTGGCGATCGCCCCGGCCACGACGGCCTGCACCTTGGACCAGATCTCGGTGGCGTCGTGCTCCACCCAGCCCGGCTTGGGGAAGATCTGACGGTGCTCACGCTGGTCGACGGCGACGATGGCGCCGTCCTGGTTGAAGATGATGCACCTGCTGGACGTGGTGCCCTGGTCGATTGCGGCGACGAACTTGTCCGTCATGACTTCCCCTTGTCAATGAGGCCCAGAAGACCTGGTACTGGAAGGCCTAGAAGGCTGCGTTGAAGATGAGGCCGGCCAGCAGCCCGCCGATGGCGGGTCCGGCTACCGGCACCCAGGCGTAACCCCAGTCCGATGTGCCCTTGTTGGGGATCGGCAGCAGCGCGTGGGTGATACGCGGTCCGAGGTCACGAGCCGGGTTGATGGCGTAACCGGTCGGCCCGCCCAGTGACAGACCGATGCCGACGACCAGCAGCGACACCAGAAGGATGGAGATGCCGGAGCCGTAGATGCCGGCGTTCTGTCCGGGTATCTGGCCGATGCCGATGCCGTCGTTCCTGCCGAAGGCGAGTATCGGCAGCACGAGGCCGATCGTCGCGATGATCTCGGTCATCATGTTGGCGACGGGACTGCGGATCTCCGGGCCGGTCGAGAAGATGCCCAGCGTGGGAAGGGCGTTCTTCTTGTCGGCGTTGGCCTGGAACTGTGCGAAGTAGACGAGATAGGCGAGCACGGCGCCGAGGATCGCTCCGACCATCTGCGCCAGGAAGTAGAGCGGGACCTTGCTCCACTCCCCGGTGTCGACGGCGACCCCGAGGGTCACTGCGGGATTGAGATGCCCGCCGGACAGCGGCGCGGCGGTGTACGCCCCCGCCAGCACGCCGAAGCCCCAGCCGAAGGCGATGACGACCCAGCCCGAAGCCCTGGCCTTGGAGTGATGGAGGGTGACGGCAGCGCAGACGCCGGCCCCGAAGAGGATGAGTATCGCGGTGCCGATGACCTCACCGAGAAAGATGTCTCCATTGCTCATGGCGGCTCCTAGGCTTCGCCCGGGGCCCTGGCCCCGGTCCTGCGTACAGGGTGCGTGCAACATGGCGTGCCATGGGTACGGGCAGGAGACAGGGGAGTCCCGACCCCGCCCGGCGTCCGTGACGAGCGTGCCGGAGTGCGGCGCCGACGAAGAGGCAGTGTTCACCGGTGCTGATGGGCCGTCAAGGTCGTTGGCAGCACGCGCAGTTCACCACCGGTGTGTTGACACGCTAGCGGGGAACGTAAGGCAGCGGGAGTACGCCTCGGCACTCTGCTCAGCGCACGGCGACGACGGCCGAACCATGGCCGAACAGCCCCTGATTGGCGGTGATTCCGGTACGGGCACCCGGCACCTGGCGCTCCCCGGCGGCCCCGCGAAGCTGCCAGGTCAGCTCACACACCTGGGCGATGGCCTGCGCTGGCACCGCCTCGCCGAAGGACGCGAGCCCGCCGCTGACATTGACCGGAATTCGCCCACCGAGCGAGGTGGCGCCCTCGCGCACCAGCTTGGCGCCCTCGCCCGTGCCGCACAGACCGATGTCCTCGTACCACTCCAGCTCCAGGGCGGTGGAGAGGTCGTACACCTCGGCCAGCGACAGGTCCTCGGGGCCGATGCCCGCTTCCTCGTAGGCGGCACGGGCGATGGACGCCCGGAAGGTGTGCGGGAAGGGATCGACGGCGGCCGCCGAGTCGGTGGCGATGTCCGGGAGATCGAGCACGGTCTTCGGATAGGTCGGAGTGACGGTCGATACGGCGCGGATACGCACCGGATCACGGACCCCGTGCCGCCGGGCGAAGTCCATGCCGGACAGCACCAGCGCGGCCCCTCCGTCAGAGGTGGCGCAGATGTCGAGCAGCCGCAGCGGATCGGCAACGACCGCCGACATGGCGACGTCCTCGGCCGAAACGGCCGTGCGGTAGCGGGCGTTGGGGTTCAGCGCCCCGGCAGCCGCGTTCTTGACCTTGACCAGCGCGAAGTCCTCGGGGGAATCGCCGTACAGTGCCATGCGGCGCCGTGCGTAGAGGCCGAAGTAGGCGGGGTTGGTGGCGCCGAGCACCCGGAAGCGCACCCAGTCGGGATCGTCTGGGCGATCGCCGCCGGCCGGTGCGAAGAATCCCTTCGGAGCCGAGTCCGCGCCCACCACCAGCACAACGTCGGCCATGCCCGAAAGGATCTGGGATCGTGCGGTGTTGATCGCCTGCGCGCCCGAGGCGCAGGCGGCGTAGACGCTGGTGACGCGTGCGCCTTGCCAGCCCAGCGCCTGGGCGAACGTCGCGCCCGCCACGTAACCGGGATAGCCGCAGCGCACAGTGTCCGCGCCGACCACGGACTCCACCTGCCGCCAGTCGATCCCGGCGTCGGCGAGCGCGGCCCTGGCCGCGACCGTCCCGTACTCCACAAAACTGCGGCCCCATTTGCCCCACGGGTGCATCCCGGCCCCGAGGACCGCCACGTCGCCGGTCACGACGCCACCCCCACGGGCCGCCAGTGCCAGGTCGTCCAGATGGTCTCCGTGGTTTCGCCCAGCACTCCGGGCACGACCTCGACCTCCATTCCGACCGCGAGGTCACCGACGGACACACCCGGCACCGCCTGCCCGAGAACGACCATGCGCTCGGCCTCCAGCTCGACGGCGACAAGGGTGTACGGCTCCCACTCCGTGTCCGGGTCGGAGACATACGGCGCCGGCGGGCGGTAGCGCCCGTCCGTGTACGACCACACCCGTCCCTGCTTGGACAGCGGGACCTCCGTCAACTCCGCGCCCCCGCAAGCCGGGTTGCGGCAGAAGGAGTCCTCGCGCGGGAAGAACACCGACGAACAGGCGGTGCACCGGGTGCCGAGCAGCCGGAAGTCCTCCTCGCTGCTCTCCTGTGTGAACCACCCGGCCACCACGGGCGTGCGCGTCACGGTTCCTCCCGGGCCCAGCAATCTGACGGGACGTCAGAAGTGTGCCACGGGTCAGCGGTTCTCGGCGAGCCACTTGGCGGCGATCTCGGCCAGCTCCCCGTCTCTGCCCGCCAGCATCATCCGGATCATCTGCACATCGCCGCGCAGTGACCAGGCCGGGTGCCCGAACGTCGCGGGGTTGTTCTTCTCGATGAGGAAATGCGCGGGCCAGGCCGTCCCGTATCCGATGAGCGGCAGCGCGGCCGCATACCGCTTCCGGCCGCGTGCCAGCCCGTACGCGCTGATCGCGAGGCCGGTCAGCGTACCGGTCAGATGCACCCAGCGGGTGGCCGCCTTGGAGTGCATGGCGACGTAATACGGCCAGAACTCCTCGTACGAATTGAATGTCTGCTGCGTCATAGCCGCACCGTAATCCTTCCGCGGAGAACCGGATACGGCCCCGCCGCGTCCGACTTCAGTGAGCGGGCGGCCGGAGCCTACGGGGGTGGTCCCGGCCGCCCGTTCGCAGGCCCGGCGACCGGGAAGTCGAAGTAGGTGTCGGGGAAGGGCTCAGGCCTGAAGGTGAAGTGCCACCATTCCTCCGGCAGGTTCACAAAGCCTTCGGCGGTCAGGGTGCGCTTCAGCAATTGCCGGTTGGCGCGCTGCCCGCCCTGGATTCTGGGGTCGTCGGTGTGCGACAGGGTGTCGAAGCAGTCGAATCCGGTCCCCATGTCGACGGAAATGTCAGGAAAGCGCTCGGACTGAGGGGCGGAGCAGGGGACGAGAGGCTCACCCGGGACATACGGCCTGGTGGAGAGAGCGGGCAGTTTCACGATCGTGAGATCGAGGGTGCTGCCGCGGCTGTGCCCGGACCTCTGTGCGATGTAACCGTCCGCGAACAGCCTCGATTTGTCGACCTGTGGATAGAACTCCTTCTTCATGGTCTCGTCATCGAGGTTCTTGGCCCACCGTACGAAGTGGTCCACGGCTCGCTGGGGCCGGTAGCAGTCGTACACCTTCAGCGAATAGCCCTGCCGCAGCAGCTTCGACTGCGCCCGGTGCAAGGCTCGAGCCGCCGGCCGGGTGACGATGCAAAGAGGCTGCCGATAGCCGTCGACGGGCGCGCCCACAAAGTTGTGACGGCCCGTGTAGCGCAGCTCCTGGATGATCGTCGCGTCGACCGAGCGCAGCGCCACGAACTCCCCGGCCGCCGTCGGCCCGGCAGCTGCGGGCGCCAAGAGGACGGCGGCGGCCGCCACGACAAAGGTGCGCGAAGCGGAAGTAGATCCTGTCATGGGCAGACGCTCTACCAGTGATCGGATACAGTCCGCGCGTGTCCATGGACTCCCACTGCGGCAACTGCGGGGCACCGTACGGCTCTCTGACAGGCTGGCCCCGCACCTGCCCGGCCTGCGGCGAGACGGCCTACCGCAATCCGCTGCCGGTCGCCGTCGCGCTGCTGCCCGCGTACGACGCCGACGGAACCGGACTTGTCGTCATCACCCGCACGATCGACCCCGGGCGGGGCGGCATCGCGCTGCCGGGCGGTTATATCGACCTCGGCGAGGACTGGCAGCAGGCTGTCGTACGGGAACTCTCCGAAGAAACCGGCATCGAGGCCCCTCACGAAGACGTCCGCCTCGCCGACGCACTCAGCGCCCCGGACGGCCATCTGCTCCTGTTCGGCCTGCTGCCGCCGCGCTCGGTTCAGGCCCTTCCACGACCCGCCCCGACCTCGGAGACGACGGGCTGGCACGTGCTGCACGAACCGACGGAGCTGACGTTCCCGCTGCACACGATCGCCGTCCGGAAGTGGTTCGAGGGCCAGTACCGATAGCGACCGGGTTCGGGGCCCTGGCGGGTGTTGCCACCCACCAGATCCTCACGCCCTAAGCCCCGAGCCCCCGCACCCTCACCCGCCACCTCGGCTGTGCCGCCCCCCTGCCCTTCTGCTGCTTCACCACGACCTGCCCCTCCACCAGCCGTGTCGTGTACCGCTCCACCTCCGGCTCTCCCCAGCCGTCGCCCACGTCCGCCACCACCAGGCCCCCGCCTGTGCGCGCCTCCGACGGCGCCCACACCTCGAGCTCCGTCCCGCCGTCATCGCCCCGCACCGGGATCACCGAGCCACCCCGCGCCAGGACCGGGATACGTGACAGCGGCGCGTCCACCAGCACCTGGCCCGGCCCCTCGTACGCCCGGCCCGTCGCCGTGTCGTACCACCGTCCCCTCGGCAGCCGCACCGCCCGCCGGTCCGTCCCCCGCTCCAGTACCGGTGCCACCAGCAGAGCGTCACCCAGCAAAAACGCGTCGTCGCAGTCGCGCAGCACCCGGTCCTCCGGACAGCCCCACCACAGCGGCCGTGCATACGGCGCCCCGGTCAGCCGCGCCAGATGCGCGAGGGTGACGAAGTAGGGGCGCAGCCGCTCCCGTTCGGCGAGTGCGGCCCGCGCGTGTTCGAGGACCGCGGGCCCGAACTCCCAAGGCTCCCTGCGCCCCGCGTCGATCGCCGCGTGCGTACGGAACAGCGGCAGCAGCGACCCCAGCTGGAACCAGCGCAGATACAGCTCCGGCGACGGACTGCCGTCGAAGCCGCCCACATCCGGCCCGGAGTACGGCACCCCGCACAGCCCGAGCCCGAGCACCAGCGCGAGCGAGGCCCGCAGCCCCGGCCAGCTGGTGGACACGTCACCGGACCAGGTGCCTCCGTACCGCTGCATGCCCGCCCAGCCCGAGCGCGAGAAGAGGAACGGCCGCTCGTCGGGACGCAGCCGACGCAGCCCCTCGTACCCGGCACGGGCCATCGTGAGGCCGTACAGATTGTGGGCCTCACGGTGATCGCCACCCTGTCCGTCCAGCGCGTGCCTGGCGGAGCGCGGCAGCGTCATGTCGCCGAACGGTGTGAAGGACACAGGCTCGTTCATGTCGTGCCAGACGCCCGAGAAGCCCTGCGCGAGCCGCTCCTCGTACAGGTCTCCCCACCAACGGCGGGCCGCCGGATCGGTGAAATCCGGATAGACGCTCTCGCCGGGCCAGACGACGCCCCGGACCTCACGGCCCGCCGGGTCCCGCACAAACACCCCAGCCGTCGCGCCACTGTCGTACACGGCGTTCCCGCGTTCCGCCTTCACCGCCGGATCGACGATGGACACCAGCCGTATTCCGTCGTCGCGCAGATCCTCCGCCATCCCCGGCAGATCGGGGAAGCGCTCACGATCGACGGTGAAGACCTGATGCGCGTCGTAGTGGTCGATGTCGAGATGAACCGCGGACAGCGGCAGCTCGCGCTCCCGGTAGCCCGCGACGATCCGCCGCACTTCCTGCTCGCTGCCGAACCCCCACCGCGCGTGCTGCGGACCGAGCGCCCAGGACGGCGGCACCGCGGGCGCGCCCGTGAGCTGGGTCCAGCCGGCCAGTACGCGCCTGGGTGTTCCCACCACCACCCAGCAGCGCAACGGCCCGCCGTCCATACGTACCTCGCTGGTACCAGGCCGGTCGTGCCCGGAGCCCGCGCCCTCCTCTCCCTCCCGGAGGGTGACCCGGCCGTCCCAGGAGTTGTCGTGGAAGGCCAGATGGGTGCCCGCGTCGGCCACCACCAGCTGGACCGGCATGGTGATGTACAGCGGGTCGTCGCCGGGCTCGAAGCTGCCGCGCGGGTCGGTGTTCCACAGCCGGTACGAGCCGTCGCGCAGGCGGGGTCCGGACGCCCGTCCGCCCAGCCCGAAGAAGCGCGCGTCCGCGGGCACTTCGGTGCGCTGCACCCACCGCGCGGGCCCGCCCCTCACCGGCTCCCACCAGCGCGGCGGCAGATCCCGGCGCAGTACGACACCTCCGGGCGTGCGGATCTCCACGGCACCGTGCCGGGAGACCTCCACCGTCACCCGCTCCGACACCACACGCCAGCCGCCGTCCTTGTCGGGCTCCAGTTCGGCCCGCGGGTCCGGCTCGGGAGGGGCACCCGCCAGGGCGTAGGAGGGTTCGGGCTCGGCGCCGTCCCAGCCCCAGAAGACGGCGCCGCCGCCGGCCACCCGGATCCGCAGCTGAGAACGGGTGAACCGGACGATCCCGCCGCCCGGCAGTGGCTCGGCCCCGGTGACCGGCCCAGGCGTTCTGGCCCGTTCCGTGCCTCTCGCCGGCAGGGCCCGGGCATCGGTCCGACGCTGCCGCCAGGCCGAGCGTGCCGCACGCAGCCCCTGCATCGTTCCGAAGATTCTCACCGAGCGCACCAGATCACGACCGTCCATGCAGCTCAGCCTGCCATCCGGTCGTAGGTGCGCGAGGTTTGTTCAACTCCCGTTCACCCGTGGCGGGAGCACATATTCCCTTGCCCGACCATGGGTGGGGAGCCCTGGTGCGAAAGACGATCACATGGCATCGTCCGTGTCAGCCGCGTCACGCGCACACCCCGCTCGTGCGCGCGAGACACGCACACACCGCGTAGAGCCACCCGGGAGCCGACCCATGACCTCAGCTGCGAACCCTGCCCCTCTGTGGCAGCCGGACCCCGACCGCATCGCCGCCGCCCGGATCACCCGCTTCCAGGCCTGGGCCGCCGAGCGCCACGGGGCCCCTGCTGAGGGCGGCTACGCGGCGCTGCACCGCTGGTCGATCGACGAGCTCGAAACCTTCTGGCAAGCGGTCGCCGAATGGTTCGACATCCGCTTCTCCACTCCGTACGAGCGCGTGCTGGCCGATCGAGCCATGCCCGGCGCCCGTTGGTTCCCCGGCGCCACGCTCAACTACGCCGAGCACGCCCTGCGCGCCGCCGAGGAGCGCCCCCACGATCCGGCGCTGCTTCATGTGGACGAGACACATGAGCCGACTCCGGTCAGCTGGGCAGAGCTCCGCCGCCAGGTAGGCGCGCTCGCTGCCGAACTGCGCGCCCTGGGCGTACGCCCGGGGGACCGCGTCAGCGGCTACCTGCCCAACATCCCCCAAGCCGTGACCGCGCTGCTCGCCACCGCGGCGGTCGGGGCGGTATGGACATCCTGTGCCCCGGACTTCGGTGCCCGCAGCGTCCTCGACCGCTTCCAGCAGGTCGAGCCGGTCGTCCTGTTCACGGTGGACGGCTACCGCTACGGCGGCAAGGAGCACGACCGCACCGACACCGTCGCCGAGCTGCGCCGCGAGCTCCCCACGCTGCGCGCCGTGATCCACATCCCGCTGCTCGGCACCGAGGCCCCCGACGGAGCTCTCGACTGGGCGGCGGTCACATCGGGGGACACGGAGCCCGTCTTCGAGCAGGTCACCTTCGACCACCCCCTGTGGGTCCTCTACTCCTCCGGCACGACCGGCCTGCCCAAGGCCATCGTCCAGTCGCAGGGCGGCATCCTTCTGGAGCATTTCAAACAGATCGGCCTGCACTGCGACCTCGGCCCCGAGGACCGCTTCTTCTGGTACACGTCGACCGGCTGGATGATGTGGAACTTCCTCGTCTCCGGCCTGCTCACCGGCACGACGGTCGTCCTGTACGACGGCAGCCCGGGCTATCCCGACACCGCGGCCCAGTGGCGCATCGCCGAGCGCACCAACGCCTCACTGTTCGGCACCTCCGCCGCCTACGTCATGGCCTGCCGCAAGGCCGAGGTCCACCCGTCGCGCGATTTCGACCTGTCCGCGGTCCGGTGCGTCGCAACGACCGGCTCCCCGCTCCCGCCCGACGGCTTCCGCTGGTTGCACGAGGAAGTGGCGGACGACCTGTGGATCGCCTCCGTCAGCGGCGGCACGGACGTCTGCAGCTGCTTCGCGGGCGCGGTGCCGACCCTGCCCGTACACATCGGAGAACTCCAGGCGGCCTGCCTCGGCACCGACCTCCAGTCCTGGGACCCCCAGGGCAAGCCGCTCATCGCGGAGGTCGGCGAACTGGTCGTCACCAACCCCATGCCGTCCATGCCGATCCGCTTCTGGAACGACCCCGACGGCAGCCGCTACCGCGACAGCTACTTCGAGATGTTCCCGGGCGTCTGGCGGCACGGCGACTGGATCACCATCACCGACCACGGCTCCGTCGTCATCCACGGCCGCTCCGACTCCACGCTCAACCGCCAGGGCGTACGGATGGGCTCGGCCGACATCTACGAAGCCGTCGAACGCCTCCCCGAGATCCGCGAATCCCTCGTCATCGGCCTGGAGGAACCGGACGGCGGCTACTGGATGCCCCTGTTCGTCCACCTCGTGGACGGCGCCACTCTCGACGACGACCTGCGCGCCCGCATCAAGCAGACGATCCGCGAACAGCTCTCCCCGCGCCATGTCCCCGACGACATCATCGAGGTCCCCGGCGTCCCGCACACCCTCACGGGCAAGCGCATCGAGGTGCCGGTGAAGCGCCTGCTCCAGGGCACGGCCCTGACGAAGGCGGTCAACCCGGGCTCCGTGGACAACCTGGAACTGCTGCGTTTCTACGAGGCTTTGGCCCGCACCCGCGCATCGGACCGGCCCGCCGGTTGAGGCGCGGGGCCCGGGGCCGAGCCGGCCCCGGGCCGTTCGGGGCGTGGGCTGCCCCGCTGCCGCCCACCCCACTGTCAGTGCCGTCGATTACGGTGAGTCACCAGTCATCGACAGCACCCAGGGGGAGAAATGGCATACACCAAGCAGTCCACGCGCCGCCGCAACAAGGCCACCGCCTCCATGCGCCGCACCCTCCGCCGCGAAGTCCCCAGCACCGTGGCCCTCATCGCCGACGAGTACGACTTCAGCGCGATGCGCCGGTACCGCACCTTCACCTTCGACGACCACTCCAGCTATCTCCGGCAGATCGAGGCGCTGCTCAAGACTCTCGCCTCCCGGCAACTGCACACCACCGTCGCCCTCTTCGACCCAGAAGACTTCGCCGAATACTGCACCGAAGCGGGCCTCGACCCCGACGCCGCAGCCAGCCGCAGCCGCTATACAGCCGCCATCGCAGCCCGCGGCGCCACCCTGGCGTACACCGGACAGCCGGTCACCAGCCTGCTGCCGCCCCTGATCAACAACGCCGTGCGCCAGGCCACTTGGGAGTACGCGACGATGCTCCTCGCCGATCTCGGCCACTGCGCCGACTGCGGCCAGGACATCGGCCGCGCCTCCTTCGACCGGGCCTCCCGCATCCTGATGAGCCTGCTCGACGGGGCCGGACCGGGCAGACACCACATGGTCTGCAGCATCCCCGCCCCCGACGAACAGCTCATCGCCGTCCTCCACGCCGAGGGAGCCGCCGACGCGGCGGCCCAGCTGGACGCCTCGGACGGCGCGGAGTTCGTGACCGTCCTCGCCACGGGCATCGCCCTAGAAACGCCCGGGGGAGTGGTTCTCCGCACGAGCGCCGAGGGCAGCCCCGACCGCCTCCGCGGCTGGCGACTCCACGCCGGCGGCCTCGTCCCCCTCACCGCGGGAGAGGTCTTCAGCGCCTATTGCACCGACGCCACCACCGGGGAGCCGCTGTCCCCGGAACCCGGAGTCGAATACTGCGCAGGCTTCGCCATCACGGCCGACGACCCGGACAACCACCACTGAAACGGTGAAGGGGCTTCCTGCCGTCCCCGGCAGGAAGCCCCCTCGATCACCCATCGAGCCCGGGCGGACCGGCTACTCGCCGGAGAGCACCGCCTGCGCGGCGACCCGCGCCTCCTCGGCGGTGTCCGCAGCACGAGCCGCGGCGGCAGCGCGCTCGCACTGGGCGAGCGTGTACTTCGCCAGCGTCGCGCGGACGTACGGAATCGACGCGGCACCCATCGACAGTGAGGTCACGCCGAGGCCGGTGAGCACACACGCGAGCAGCGGATCGGAGGCAGCTTCGCCACAGACACCACAGCTCTTCCCCTCGGCCTTCGCAGCCTCGGCCGAAAGCGCCACCAGGTCCAGGAGCGCCGGCTGCCACGGGTCCTGCAGACGCGACACGGCACCCACCTGACGGTCGGCGGCGAACGTGTACTGCGCGAGGTCATTGGTGCCCAGCGACAGGAACTCCACCTCCTGCAGGATCGAGCGCGCCCGTAGCGCGGCGGACGGAATCTCCACCATCGCGCCGAACTTCGCCTGCAGCCCCGCCTCGCGGCACGCGTCCGCGAACGCCTTGGCGTCGGTACGGTCCGCCACCATGGGGGCCATGACCTCGAGGTAGACCGGCAGCCCGGCGACCGCCTTGGACAGGGCCGCCAGCTGTGTACGCAGCACCTCCGGGTGATCCAACAGGCTTCGCAGCCCGCGCACACCCAGCGCCGGGTTGGGCTCGTCCGCCGGAGTCAGGAAGTCGAGCGGCTTGTCCGCACCGGCATCAAGCACCCGCACGACCACCCGGCCCTCGGGGAAGGCTTCCAGAACCTTGCGGTACGCCTCGACCTGCTTCTCCTCCGACGGCGCCTGCTTACTGTCGTCCAGGAAGAGGAACTCCGTACGGAACAGGCCGACACCCTCGGCACCGGCCTCGATCGCGGCCGGCACATCGGCAGGCCCACCGACATTGGCCAGCAGCGGCACCTTGTGCCCGTCGGACGTGGCACCCGGCCCACTGGAAGCGGCCAGCGCCGCCTTCCGCTCCTGCGCCGCCCTTTCCAGCTGACCCCGCTTCTCCCGGCTCGGCTCGACGAAGATCTCGCCCGTGCTGCCGTCGACAGCGATGAGCGTGCCCTCGGCCAGCTCCGTGGCGCCGGGCAGCGCCACCACGGCGGGCACGCCCAGCGCTCGCGCCAGAATCGCGCTGTGGCTGGTGGGCCCGCCCTCCTCGGTGACAAACCCGAGCACCAGTGTCGGGTCGAGCAGCGCGGTGTCCGCCGGCGCGAGATCCCGCGCGATCAGTACATACGGCTCGTCGCTGTCCGGTACACCCGGCATCGGCACACCCAGCAGCCGCGCCACAATCCTGTTCCGCACATCGTCCAGGTCCGCCACGCGACCGGCCATGTACTCACCGGCACCCGCGAGCATCTCCCGGTACATGGCGAACGCGTCGTACACACCGCGCTCGGCGGTGCTGCCGACGGCGATGCGGCGCTCCACGTCGGCCATGAGCTCCGGGTCCTGCGCCATCATGGCCTGCGCCTCGAGCACGGCCTGCGCCTCGCCACCGGCCAGATTGCCCCGGGCAATCAGGTCGGCGGCCACGGCTTCCACGGCCTTGCGGGCGCGCCCCTGTGCGCGCTCCGCGTCCTCGGGCCGAATCTGCTTGGCCGGCGGCTCCAGAACCGCCGTACCCATGTGCCGGACCTCGCCGATCGCCACACCATGGCTCACGCCGACGCCTCGCAGCGTTGTCTCCATTACACCCGTCTCCGTTTCAGCGACGGCCCGTGCCGCCGCGTTGGATGTCCGGCCAGCCGTCAGTGCGGCTCCGGCGTCACTGCCAGCCGAAGAGAGAGTCCCCGGCCTTGACATCGCCGTCCTCACGGAGGTCGGAGAGGGAGTCGGCCGCGGCTTCGAGCGCCACGATGGGACAGATCGCGGACTTGCCGGCCTCTTCTACGGCCGACGGATTCCAGCGCACCACTGCCTGCCCGCGCTGGACCGTGTCGCCCTTGCTGACGAGCAGTTCGAAGCCCTCACCGTTGAGCTGGACGGTGTCGATGCCGAGGTGCGTCAGGACACCGTGCCCCTGGTCGTCGACGACGACGAAGGCGTGCGGGTGCAGGGAGACGATGATTCCGTCGACGGGGGCGACTGCCTCCGAAGGCCCACGCACGGGGTCGACAGCGGTACCAGGACCGACCATCGCACCGGAGAAGACGGGGTCCGGTACGGCAGCGAGTCCGATGGCCCGTCCGGCAATAGGGGACGTCACTGTGGTCATGGAGCCTCCCAGGGGCGGAGATTCGTGCGGCGTCGTCACTGTCTGTCCCAGACGACGCACTGTTCAGAAGGGTATGGCATGGGATGTCCTAGTTCCGTCAGAGATCAACCAGTTCGCGGACCTAGGGGTGCACCGGAAACGATTTGCCTCGTCTCCTGGTGTGGCTGTACTGTCGTACCCCTGCCTGGCCCCAACGCGACGTTGAGTCGGGGGTCGGCAGCACCTATCAAGCCGCGATACTAACTGGTCTAAACCTCTGCTGTCCGCAGGGTGGTGGTCAGGAAGACCGAAAAAGCCTGATAGTGTACGGAAACACCGAAGGGAAGCGCCCGGAGGGCCCGATGAAAAGGGTCCGATGGAAGCGTCCGTTCCTTGAGAACTCAACAGCGTGCCAAAAGTCAACGCCAGATTGACAACCCCGGCCCATTTCGGTGGGTTGGAGGTTCCTTTGAAAGTCCTGTCGGCCCTTGTGGCGGGCAGGCGAAAACACAGCGAGGACGCTGTGGACGACTGGTCTTATTCCGACTGGTTGTCCCGCTCTTGTGGTGTTGAACCCGATTACGGGTAAACATTCATGGAGAGTTTGATCCTGGCTCAGGACGAACGCTGGCGGCGTGCTTAACACATGCAAGTCGAACGATGAAGCCCTTCGGGGTGGATTAGTGGCGAACGGGTGAGTAACACGTGGGCAATCTGCCCTTCACTCTGGGACAAGCCCTGGAAACGGGGTCTAATACCGGATACCACCTCCCGAGGCATCTTGGGGGGTTGAAAGCTCCGGCGGTGAAGGATGAGCCCGCGGCCTATCAGCTTGTTGGTGGGGTGATGGCCTACCAAGGCGACGACGGGTAGCCGGCCTGAGAGGGCGACCGGCCACACTGGGACTGAGACACGGCCCAGACTCCTACGGGAGGCAGCAGTGGGGAATATTGCACAATGGGCGAAAGCCTGATGCAGCGACGCCGCGTGAGGGATGACGGCCTTCGGGTTGTAAACCTCTTTCAGCAGGGAAGAAGCGCAAGTGACGGTACCTGCAGAAGAAGCGCCGGCTAACTACGTGCCAGCAGCCGCGGTAATACGTAGGGCGCAAGCGTTGTCCGGAATTATTGGGCGTAAAGAGCTCGTAGGCGGCTTGTCACGTCGGATGTGAAAGCCCGGGGCTTAACCCCGGGTCTGCATTCGATACGGGCTAGCTAGAGTGTGGTAGGGGAGATCGGAATTCCTGGTGTAGCGGTGAAATGCGCAGATATCAGGAGGAACACCGGTGGCGAAGGCGGATCTCTGGGCCATTACTGACGCTGAGGAGCGAAAGCGTGGGGAGCGAACAGGATTAGATACCCTGGTAGTCCACGCCGTAAACGTTGGGAACTAGGTGTTGGCGACATTCCACGTCGTCGGTGCCGCAGCTAACGCATTAAGTTCCCCGCCTGGGGAGTACGGCCGCAAGGCTAAAACTCAAAGGAATTGACGGGGGCCCGCACAAGCAGCGGAGCATGTGGCTTAATTCGACGCAACGCGAAGAACCTTACCAAGGCTTGACATATACCGGAAAGCATCAGAGATGGTGCCCCCCTTGTGGTCGGTATACAGGTGGTGCATGGCTGTCGTCAGCTCGTGTCGTGAGATGTTGGGTTAAGTCCCGCAACGAGCGCAACCCTTGTTCTGTGTTGCCAGCATGCCCTTCGGGGTGATGGGGACTCACAGGAGACTGCCGGGGTCAACTCGGAGGAAGGTGGGGACGACGTCAAGTCATCATGCCCCTTATGTCTTGGGCTGCACACGTGCTACAATGGCCGGTACAAAGAGCTGCGATGCCGCGAGGCGGAGCGAATCTCAAAAAGCCGGTCTCAGTTCGGATTGGGGTCTGCAACTCGACCCCATGAAGTCGGAGTTGCTAGTAATCGCAGATCAGCATTGCTGCGGTGAATACGTTCCCGGGCCTTGTACACACCGCCCGTCACGTCACGAAAGTCGGTAACACCCGAAGCCGGTGGCCCAACCCCTTGTGGGAGGGAGCTGTCGAAGGTGGGACTGGCGATTGGGACGAAGTCGTAACAAGGTAGCCGTACCGGAAGGTGCGGCTGGATCACCTCCTTTCTAAGGAGCACTTCTCACCAGACCCCGGTCTGGTCAGAGGCCAGTACACCGGCGCACGTCCGGTGCTGGTAGCTCATGGGTGGAACGTTGACTATTCGGCAGGTCTGACCAACTCGGTCTTCCAGTACTGCTCTTCGGGGCGTGGAACGGAGCCCGGGGCGGGAGACTCTGCCGGGCGCGCTGTTGGGTGTCTGAGGGTACGGACTGAAACGTCTGAACCTTCGGGATGCCGGCCCCGGTACAGCATCACGTGGTGGTGTGTGACGGGTGGCTGGTCGTTGCTTGAGAACTGCACAGTGGACGCGAGCATCTGTGGCCAAGTTTTTAAGGGCGCACGGTGGATGCCTTGGCACCAGGAACCGATGAAGGACGTGGGAGGCCACGATAGTCCCCGGGGAGCCGTCAACCAGGCTTTGATCCGGGGGTTTCCGAATGGGGAAACCCGGCAGTCGTCATGGGCTGTCACCCGCTGCTGAACACATAGGCAGTGTGGAGGGAACGAGGGGAAGTGAAACATCTCAGTACCCTCAGGAAGAGAAAACAACCGTGATTCCGGGAGTAGTGGCGAGCGAAACCGGATGAGGCCAAACCGTATGCGTGTGATACCCGGCAGGGGTTGCGCATACGGGGTTGTGGGATCTCTTTATCATTGTCTGCCGGCGATGAGACGAGTCAGAAACCGTTGATGTAGGCGAAGGACATGCGAAAGGTCCGGCGTAGAGGGTAAGACCCCCGTAGCTGAAACGTCAGCGGCTCGTTTAAGAGACACCCAAGTAGCACGGGGCCCGAGAAATCCCGTGTGAATCTGGCGGGACCACCCGTTAAGCCTAAATATTCCCTGGTGACCGATAGCGGATAGTACCGTGAGGGAATGGTGAAAAGTACCGCGGGAGCGGAGTGAAATAGTACCTGAAACCGTGTGCCTACAAGCCGTGGGAGCGTCGCGTGCAGAGCTTGCTCTGTGCGTCGTGACTGCGTGCCTTTTGAAGAATGAGCCTGCGAGTTTGCGGTGTGTTGCGAGGTTAACCCGTGTGGGGAAGCCGTAGCGAAAGCGAGTCCGAACAGGGCGGTTTAGTAGCGCGCTCAAGACCCGAAGCGGAGTGATCTAGCCATGGGCAGGTTGAAGCGGAGGTAAGACTTCGTGGAGGACCGAACCCACCAGGGTTGAAAACCTGGGGGATGACCTGTGGTTAGGGGTGAAAGGCCAATCAAACTCCGTGATAGCTGGTTCTCCCCGAAATGCATTTAGGTGCAGCGTCGTGTGTTTCTTGCCGGAGGTAGAGCACTGGATAGGCGATGGGCCCTACCGGGTTACTGACCTTAGCCAAACTCCGAATGCCGGTAAGTGAGAGCGCGGCAGTGAGACTGTGGGGGATAAGCTCCATGGTCGAGAGGGAAACAGCCCAGAGCATCGACTAAGGCCCCTAAGCGTACGCTAAGTGGGAAAGGATGTGGAGTCGCAGAGACAACCAGGAGGTTGGCTTAGAAGCAGCCACCCTTGAAAGAGTGCGTAATAGCTCACTGGTCAAGTGATTCCGCGCCGACAATGTAGCGGGGCTCAAGCGTACCGCCGAAGTCGTGTCATTCACACATGATCCCCAACGGGAGTGTGGATGGGTAGGGGAGCGTCGTGTGCCGGGTGAAGCCGCCGCGTAAGCGAGTGGTGGACGGTTCACGAGTGAGAATGCAGGCATGAGTAGCGATACACACGTGAGAAACGTGTGCGCCGATTGACTAAGGGTTCCTGGGTCAAGCTGATCTGCCCAGGGTAAGTCGGGACCTAAGGCGAGGCCGACAGGCGTAGTCGATGGACAACCGGTTGATATTCCGGTACCCGCTTTGAAACGCCCAGTACTGAACCCTCTGATGCTAAGGCCGTGAAGCCGTCCTGGATCCTTCGGGTGAAGGGGAGTGGTGGAGCCGCCGGTCCAAGGTGGTAGTAGGTAAGCGATGGGGTGACGCAGGAAGGTAGTCCAGCCCGGGCGGTGGTTGTCCCGGGGTAAGGGTGTAGGCCGTGTGATAGGCAAATCCGTCACACATTGAGGCTGAGACCTGATGCCGAGCCGATTGTGGTGAAGTGGATGATCCTATGCTGTCGAGAAAAGCCTCTAGCGAGTTTCATGGCGGCCCGTACCCTAAACCGACTCAGGTGGTCAGGTAGAGAATACCGAGGCGTTCGGGTGAACTATGGTTAAGGAACTCGGCAAAATGCCCCCGTAACTTCGGGAGAAGGGGGGCCATCTTTGGTGATCGGACGTGCTCCGTGAGCTGGGGGTGGCCGCAGAGACCAGCGAGAAGCGACTGTTTACTAAAAACACAGGTCCGTGCGAAGCCGTAAGGCGATGTATACGGACTGACGCCTGCCCGGTGCTGGAACGTTAAGGGGACCGGTTAGTCACATTTCGGTGTGGCGAAGCTGAGAACTTAAGCGCCAGTAAACGGCGGTGGTAACTATAACCATCCTAAGGTAGCGAAATTCCTTGTCGGGTAAGTTCCGACCTGCACGAATGGCGTAACGACTTCTCGACTGTCTCAACCATAGGCCCGGTGAAATTGCACTACGAGTAAAGATGCTCGTTTCGCGCAGCAGGACGGAAAGACCCCGGGACCTTTACTACAGTTTGATATTGGTGTTCGGTTCGGCTTGTGTAGGATAGGTGGGAGACTGTGAAGCTTGGACGCCAGTTCAGGTGGAGTCGTCGTTGAAATACCACTCTGGTCGTGCTGGATGTCTAACCTGGGTCCGTGATCCGGATCAGGGACAGTGTCTGATGGGTAGTTTAACTGGGGCGGTTGCCTCCCAAAGGGTAACGGAGGCGCCCAAAGGTTCCCTCAGCCTGGTTGGCAATCAGGTGTTGAGTGTAAGTGCACAAGGGAGCTTGACTGTGAGACCGACGGGTCGAGCAGGGACGAAAGTCGGGACTAGTGATCCGGCGGTGGCTTGTGGAAGCGCCGTCGCTCAACGGATAAAAGGTACCCCGGGGATAACAGGCTGATCTTCCCCAAGAGTCCATATCGACGGGATGGTTTGGCACCTCGATGTCGGCTCGTCGCATCCTGGGGCTGGAGTCGGTCCCAAGGGTTGGGCTGTTCGCCCATTAAAGCGGTACGCGAGCTGGGTTTAGAACGTCGTGAGACAGTTCGGTCCCTATCCGCTGTGCGCGTAGGAGTCTTGAGAAGGGCTGTCCCTAGTACGAGAGGACCGGGACGGACGAACCTCTGGTGTGCCAGTTGTCCTGCCAAGGGCATGGCTGGTTGGCTACGTTCGGAAAGGATAACCGCTGAAAGCATCTAAGCGGGAAGCCTGCTTCGAGATGAGGACTCCCACCCCCTTTGAGGGGTTAAGGCTCCCAGTAGACGACTGGGTTGATAGGCCAGATGTGGAAGCCCCGCAAGGGGTGGAGCTGACTGGTACTAATAGGCCGAGGGCTTGTCCTCAGTTGCTCGCGTCCACTGTGTCAGTTCTGAAGTAACGAACTGTCGAGTCCCCCTGGCCGGGGGATTCCGGTGTCGGATATCTTCATAGTGTTTCGGTGGTCATTGCGTTAGGGAAACGCCCGGTTACATTCCGAACCCGGAAGCTAAGCCTTTCAGCGCCGATGGTACTGCAGGGGGGACCCTGTGGGAGAGTAGGACGCCGCCGAACAATCATTGTGGGAAAGCCCCGCACCTCCTGGTGCGGGGCTTTCCTGTGTTTACGGGTCATTGCCATCGTCCTACCCCTGTGCATCCCGCGTCTGCGGCTGCGGGTAGGGTCAGGGAGCATCATCGGCACGTTCCGCACAGGAGGCCCCCGGGTGGAGGTCCAGGAGACCCGCGTCCAGACGGACCGGGTGCTCACCATCCCCAACATCCTCAGCATGGCGCGTCTCGTCGGTGTGCCGCTCTTCCTGTGGCTGATTCTCCGCCCCGAGTTCGGGGGGCCCAACAGTGATGGCTGGGCTTTGCTGGTGCTGATGCTGAGCGGCATCAGTGACTATCTCGACGGCAAGCTTGCGCGGCGCTGGAACCAGATCAGCAGTCTGGGACGGCTCCTCGACCCGGCTGCCGACCGGCTGTACATCCTCTCCACTCTCGTCGGGCTGACCTGGCGCGAGATTCTGCCCATCTGGCTCACCGCCGCCCTATTGGCCCGGGAACTGATGCTGCTGGTGATGGTGGGAATCCTCCGCCGTCACGGCTATCCTCCGCCCCAGGTCAACTTCCTGGGGAAGGCAGCCACGTTCAACCTCATGTACGCCTTCCCCCTCCTGCTCCTGAGTGACGGACGTGGGTGGCTTGCATCACTCGCTGCTATTTTCGGATGGGCGTTCGCGGGATGGGGTACAACTCTGTATTGGTGGGCAGGGATCCTCTACGTGGTCCAGGTCCGCCGCCTCGTCAAGGCGGATGCAGTGGCCGATTGACCTCGTCAATGCCGTGCCGAGCAGTGTTGCCGGCCGTGCATGACGCCACAGGGCCTCATTGGACGGGTCCAGTCGGCTAGACCGTCGTCTCTTCAAGGAGGACGCTTCCGACATGAAGGCCGTCGTGATGGCCGGTGGCGAAGGTACCCGACTTCGCCCAATGACCTCGAGCATGCCCAAGCCGCTCCTGCCAGTGGCCAATCGGCCGATCATGGAGCATGTGCTGCGCCTGCTCAAGCGGCATGGGCTCAGTGAGACCGTCGTAACCGTGCAGTTTCTCGCGTCACTCGTCAAGAACTATTTCGGTGACGGCGAAGAGCTCGGGATGGAGCTCACCTATGCCAATGAGGAGAAGCCACTCGGCACTGCGGGGAGCGTGAAGAATGCCGAGGAAGCGCTGAAGGACGACGCGTTTCTCGTCATCTCTGGTGATGCGCTCACCGATTTTGACCTGAGCGACCTGATCTCCTTCCACAAGGAGAAGGGCGCACTGGTCACGGTGTGCCTGACGCGAGTGCCGAACCCTCTCGAATTCGGTATCACCATCGTCGACGAAGAAGGAAAGGTCGAGCGCTTCCTCGAGAAGCCGACCTGGGGACAGGTTTTCTCGGACACAGTGAATACGGGCATCTATGTGATGGAGCCCGAGGTCTTCGACTATGTCGAGGCCGATGTTCCCGTGGACTGGTCCGGAGATGTGTTCCCGCAGCTCATGAAGGAAGGCAAGCCGATCTACGGCTATGTGGCCGAGGGCTACTGGGAGGACGTGGGCACGCACGAGAGCTATGTGAAGGCTCAGGCCGACGTCCTCGAGGGCAAGGTCGATGTCGAACTCGACGGGTTCGAGATCTCTCCCGGCGTGTGGGTGGCCGAAGGCGCGGAGGTCCATCCGGACGCCGTGCTGCGCGGCCCGCTGTATATCGGCGACTACGCCAAGGTCGAGGCCGATGTGGAGATCCGCGAGCACACCGTCGTCGGGTCGAACGTCGTCGTCAAGAGCGGTGCCTTTCTCCACAGGGCCGTGATCCACGACAACGTCTACATCGGTGAGCACTGCAACCTCCGCGGTTGCGTGATCGGCAAGAACACCGACATCATGCGCGCCGCACGTATCGAGGACGGCGCGGTGATCGGCGACGAGTGCCTCGTCGGTGAAGAATCGATCATCCAGGGCAATGTCCGGGTCTACCCGTTCAAGACCATCGAGGCCGGTGCCTTCGTCAACACCTCGGTCATCTGGGAGTCGCGTGGCCAGGCGCATCTCTTCGGCGCCCGCGGAGTGTCCGGAATCCTCAATGTGGAGATCACGCCCGAACTGGCCGTACGGCTGGCCGGTGCCTATGCCACCACCCTCAAGAAGGGGGCGACGGTCACGACGGCGCGCGACCACTCCAGGGGTGCCCGTGCGCTCAAGCGGGCCGTCATCTCCGCGCTGCAGGCCAGTGCCATCGACGTACGCGACCTGGAGAACGTGCCACTGCCCGTGGCCCGGCAGCAGACCGCCCGCGGCAGTGCCGGCGGCATCATGATCCGTACGTCTCCCGGAGTGCCGGACTCCGTCGACATCATGTTCTTCGACGAGCGCGGTGCCGACCTCTCGCAGGCCGGTCAGCGAAAGCTGGACCGCGTGTACGCGCGCCAGGAGTACCGGCGGGCGTTCCCCGGCGAGATCGGGGATCTGCACTTCCCGTCCAGCGTCTTCGACTCGTACACCGGATCCCTGCTGCGCAATGTCGACACCTCGGGCATTGCCGAGTCGGGCCTCAAGGTCGTCATCGACGCGTCCAACGGCAGCGCCGGTCTGGTGTTGCCCAGCCTGCTCGGACGGCTCGGCGTCGATTCCCTGGTCATCAATCCAGGGCTCGACGAGTCGAGGCCGACGGAGTCGGCCGACACACGACGCTCCGGACTGGTGCGGCTGGGCGAGATCGTGGCCTCTGCCCGGGCGGCCTTCGGGGTGCGTTTCGACCCCGTCGGTGAGCGGCTGTCGCTGGTCGACGAACGAGGGCGCATCATCGAGGACGACCGTGCCCTGCTGGTACTCCTCGACCTGGTGGCGGCGGAAAGGCGCAGTGGGCGGGTGGCGCTCCCCGTGACCACCACGCGGATCGCCGAGCAGGTCGCCGCGTACCACGGGACACAAGTGGAGTGGACGACCACCTCGCCCGACGATCTGACGCGTGTCGGGCGCGAGGAGACCACGATCTTCGGTGGAGACGGCCGTGGCGCCTTCATCATTCCGGAGTTCAGCAGTGTCTTCGACGGCTCGGCGGCCCTCGTACGGCTGGTCGGGCTCGTGGCCCGTACGCAGCTCACGCTGAGCCAGATCGATTCCCGCATCCCCCGGGCACATGTGCTGCGGCGCGATCTGGCGACGCCATGGGCGGTCAAGGGTCTGGTGATGCGGCGCGTCGTGGAGGCGGCCGGTGACCGGCATGTCGACACCACCGACGGTGTACGGGTGGTCGAGGCAGACGGCCGCTGGGTGATGGTCCTTCCCGATCCCGCGGAGGCCGTCACCCATTTGTGGGCAGAAGGGCCGGACGACACTTCGGCGCAGGCGCTCCTGGACGAGTGGTCCGCCGTCGTGGACAGCGCTGGTAACTGACATGTCACGGGTGTGCCGGGAGTTGTCAGCGGACGGCTTCCGGCACACCGGTGGGGCCATTCGGCGGTAACACCTGCGACATGCGACGATGTGCGGCATGTCGCAGCAGCCCCCCGTTCGGAGCACCGGCTCTCCACCCGCGCGTCCTGACGCGTCCATGTCGCTGCTGACGAACGTTACGGAGCACAGCCTCGACGACGGATACGCGGAGGCATCGGCGCGCAGGGAGGCCGAGGGCGGGGGTCTTCCCCGTACGCTGCGGGCCAAGCTCGGACTCGCGGCCGGCCTGGTGCTGGCAGCGCTCGTTGTGACCGTCGGAGCGGCGGAGGCGCGGATATCGGCACCGGTGGTGGCGAAGGAGCGCGAGGAGCTCATCGACCGGATCGACGCGGAGACCGCGGACGCCGACGCGCTGGAGCGGAGCGTCGACAAGCTCCGCGAAGAGGTGGGGAGCCGGCAGCGCAAGGCCCTCAAGACGCCGGGCGGGGAACAGGGAGCTCTCGTCGCGCTGCTCTCAGGTGCCACCGAGGTGGAGGGGCCGGGGGTCAAGCTCGTCGTCGACGACGCGAAGGGCACCGATCAGGGCGGCGGCGGGCCGCGTGAGAGCAGCGGTTTCAACGACACGGGCCGGGTGCGCGACCGCGACATGCAGCGGATCGTCAACGGGCTCTGGGAGTCGGGCGCCGAGGCCGTCGCGATCAACGGGCAGCGGCTGACCGCCCTGTCGGCGATCCGCGCGGCGGGTGACGCCATACTGGTCGACAACAAGCCGCTGGTACCGCCGTACACGGTGCTTGCGGTGGGGGACGGGAAGAAGTTGAGCACCGCGTTCCAGGACAGTGCCGACGGGCAGTATCTGCACGCGTTGCAGGAGAACTTCGGTATCCGCACCAGCATCTCCGCTGAGGAGAGGGTGCGCCTGCCGGCGGCGCCGAGCTTGATCGTACGTACAGCAGAGCCGAAGACCGCCGGCGCCGGGAAGGGCAACGGACAGGGCACGGCTGACACAGGGAAGGGCACATCGTGATCGCCGTACTGGGCCTCGTCGTCGGAGTCGTGGTCGGACTGTTCGTCCGGCCCGAAGTGCCGGCGGTGGTCGAGCCCTATCTGCCGATCGCCGTTGTCGCGGCTCTCGACGCGGTCTTCGGTGGCCTGCGGGCCATGCTCGACGGAATCTTCGTCGACAAGGTCTTCGTCGTCTCCTTCCTGTCGAATGTGGTGGTCGCCGCGCTGATCGTCTTCCTGGGCGACAAGTTGGGCGTGGGCGCCCAGCTGTCGACGGGTGTGGTGGTCGTGCTCGGTATCCGGATCTTCTCCAACGCTGCCGCGATCCGCCGGCACGTGTTCCGGGCGTGAGGCCGATGAACAGCGAAGTCAATCCCCAGGGTGAAGAGCACCCCAAGGGCGAGGAGCCGGAGTCGCAGACGCCGCCTGCCGACGGCACCGGCCCCAAGGACGCGGAGCCGGAGCAGCCGCGGCCGGGACAGCCCGAGCCCGAAACCCCCCAGCCCGAAAGTGCTGAGCCCCGAAGTCCCGAGCCCGAAAGGTCCGAGCGCGAAGAGCCCGAGCCCGCGCACCAGACCGGTCGCCAGCGGCTCGTCGCGCTGCTGTGGCCGCCACGGGTCAGCCGGGCTCAACTCATCGTCGCCCTCCTGCTGTTCGTCCTCGGTCTGGGCCTCGCCATCCAGGTCCGCTCCAACAGCGACAACAGCGCGCTGCGCGGCGCCCGCCAGGAGGACCTGGTGCGCATCCTCGACGAGCTCGACAACCGCACGCAGCGGCTCGAGGACGAGAAGCAGCGTCTTGAGGACCAGCGCACCGAGCTGGAGAACAGCTCGGACCAGGCCGAAGAGGCCCGCAAGCAGACCGCTCAGAAGGAGCAGCAGCTGGGCATCCTGGCCGGCACGGTCGCCGCGCAGGGTCCGGGCATCACGCTCACGATCGAGGACCCGTCCGGCACGGTCGAGTCGGACATGCTGCTCGACGCGATCCAGGAACTGCGCGCGGCGGGCGCGGAAGCGATCCAGGTCAACGACATCCGGGTCGTCGCGGACACCTATTTCACAGGAACCGGCGCCGACATCGAGGTGGACGGCAAACCGGTCAAGGCCCCGTACCGCTTCAAGGTCATCGGCAAGCCGCAGGATCTCGAGCCCGCCCTGAACATCCCGGGCGGCGTGGTCCAGACGCTGGAGAAGGAGCAGGCCACCGCCACGGTGTCGCGCTCAGAGAAGATCATTGTGGACGCCTTGCGACCCGCGAAGCGGCCTGACTACGCTCGGTCGTCCGCGCAGTGAGGCGGGGGTGCATGGTGCCCGGCGGACCAGGGCATGACGTTGCGGGGGGTCGGCACACAACAAGCGTGCCGCGTGGTGGAAACTGTCTGGTGGTTACGGACGTTGTGAAGATGTCCGGGTCGGCAGGTCTGATCATTGAGGGTTCGTCCTGCCCCACGGGCGGGTCTATTTCGGTCAAGGGGAATCGCCCGTGAAGTTGTTTGGGAAGTTGTTCGGCAAGAGCGCACGCGAGGACGGCGGCAACGCCCGGCATCGCGCGCCGCGCCATGGCGAGAGTGAGGAGCAGGGCGCGGAGCGGCCGCTCTTCCGGGATGAGGTAGCTGGTCCGGGCGGTGACATTTCGGGCGGTCAGGGCGCGTCGTCTGTTGACCCTGCCGGTTCCGGACGCATAGGTTTCGGGGAACCATCAACCTCAAGTACGGGTGGAGGGTTTGCCTCGGACCCGTACGCGACCAACCCCCACGCGGGGCAGCCGCGGCAGGAGGATCCGTCCATGTCGGCCCTGGTTTGTACGAGGTGCGGGCACCGCAATGCCGAGGCCAGTCGGTTCTGCTCCAACTGCGGTGCGCCGCTGCGTGGCGGGGCGCCCGCCGAGCGGGCTTCGGAGACGACCTCGACGATCTCCATCTCCGGACTCGAGGCGTACGACTCGGAGGTGACGGGTCAGACACAGCTTCCGTCGCTCTCACCCGAGGCTCAGGCCGCCGTCGACGCGCTGCCGCTCGGCTCGGCGCTCCTGGTGGTGCGCCGGGGTCCGAACTCCGGAAGCCGTTTTCTGCTGGACGGCGAGCTGACCACGGCCGGCCGTCACCCGCAGAGCGACATCTTCCTCGACGACGTGACCGTCTCGCGGCGTCATGTGGAGTTCCGCCGGGCACCGGACGGCCGCTTCAGCGTCGCGGACGTCGGCAGTCTCAACGGCACGTATGTCAACCGCGAGCGGATCGACTCCGTCGTCCTGTCGAACGGTGACGAGGTCCAGATCGGCAAGTACCGGCTGGTCTTCTACGCGAGCCAGCGGGGCGTGTAACCCTCCCCCAGATTCGTCCGGGGGGACCCCAGGAAGGCACATGCGGCGAACACCGACGGGCGGTGCCGGGCACGGCACCGCCACCGCGGGCGAGAGGCTGATGAGCATCGGTACGGTGCTCAGCCGGCTGCGCGACGAGTTTCCCGAAGTGACCATCTCCAAGATCCGTTTTCTGGAGTCCGAGGGGCTGGTCGAGCCGCGGCGTACCCCGTCCGGGTACCGCAAGTTCAGTCCCGAGGACGTGGAGCGGCTGGCTCAGGTGCTGCGGATGCAGCGGGATCACTATCTTCCGCTGAAGGTCATCCGTGAGCATCTCGACGCCCTGGGGCGCGGTGAGCAGGCTCAGCTGCCCGCGCAGAGCCCGCAGCGGGAACTGCTCGACGCCGCGTGGGAAGCCGGTGCCGACCGGCCGACGGCCGCACGGGTGGGCCGTCCCGAGCTCCTCGCGGCCGCTGACGTGAGCGAGGCCGACCTCGCCGAGTGGGAGTCGTACGGCCTGCTGGCGCAGGACGAGGACGGCGCCTACGACGCCGAGTCGGTGACGGTGGCCAGGCTGGTCGCGGACCTCGGCAGATTCGGGCTGGAGCCGCGGCATCTGCGGGCGATGAAAGCCGCCGCGGACCGTGAGGCGAGCCTGGTCGAGCAGGTGGTTGCACCCTTGCGGCGGCACCGTAATCCGCAGACCAGGGCGCATGCCGAGGCGACCACAAAAGAGCTCGCTGCCCTGTCCGTGCGGCTGCATGCGGCCCTGGTACAGACCGCTCTCGGGGTCCGGCTGCACTGATCATGGAGGAGCCCGACTACCCAAACCGGTCGGGCACGTCCTAGGGTTGCTGTGTGAACGAGCTCGACGTTGTGGGTGTCCGGGTCGAAATGCCCTCGAACCAACCGATCGTGCTCCTGCGTGAAGTGGGAGGCGACCGGTACCTCCCCATCTGGATCGGTCCCGGGGAGGCCACCGCCATTGCCTTTGCCCAGCAGGGCATGGCTCCGGCGAGGCCGCTGACGCATGACCTCTTCAAGGATGTGCTGGAGGCGGTGGGCCAGGAGCTCACCGAGGTGCGCATCACTGACCTGCGCGAAGGGGTTTTCTACGCAGAGCTGGTGTTCGCCAGTGGCGTCGAGGTGAGCGCCAGACCGTCCGACGCCATAGCGCTGGCCCTGCGCACGGGTACGCCGATCTACGGCAGCGACGGGGTCCTCGACGACGCGGGAATCGCCATCCCGGACGAGCAGGAGGACGAGGTGGAGAAGTTCCGCGAGTTCCTCGATCAGATCTCGCCCGAGGACTTCGGCACCAACAGCCAGTGACCGTTCGAACGGTCGGCGTCAGCGCATTCGAGTAGCCTTTCCCCGGATACGGGCACGAGAAACCACTCTCAGGGTGATTATCACTCGGCGTGGCGATCGTTGACGCACCCCTGGTGACTGCCTACCGTCGAGTCGGCAGGTCAAGGACGGAGGTCGGCGTGAGAAGCAGCGGCGACGGTACGGCCGGGGGCGTCCCCGGACGGAGTCTGGGGGAGGGCGGGCTGCATCCGCTTCACGAGAGTGCGGCCGACGCCAGGGAGACGATCGGCTACCGGGGTCCGACCGCGTGTGCGGCGGCGGGCATCACCTACCGCCAGCTCGATTACTGGGCACGCACCGGGCTGGTCGAACCGAGCGTGCGTCCGGCGTACGGATCGGGTACGCAGCGGCTCTACAGCTTTCGCGATGTGGTCGTCCTCAAGATCGTCAAGCGTTTCCTGGACACCGGCGTCGCACTGCAGAACATCCGCACCGCGGTACAGCATCTGCGGGAGCGTGGCGTCTCGGACCTGGAGCGCATGACGCTGATGAGCGACGGGGCCACCGTCTACGAATGCTCATCGCCGGACGAGGTCGTGGATCTGCTCCAGGGCGGCCAGGGGATTTTCGGGATCGCCGTCGGCGTGGTCTGGCGTGATGTCGAGGCGGCGCTGTCGCAGCTCCACGGCGAGCGGATCGACACCGGCGAGACGCTGATCGGCAACAATCCCGCGGACGAGTTGGCCAGGCGCAGACGCGACCGGGCCGTCTGAGCGGGGCCGTCCGAACCGGCCGTCCGGCGGCGCGGCGGGCGGCACCGCTGTGCCGGGGCCGATGTCAGTGGTGTAGGGCAGCATCGGAGTTGTGAGATCCGCGCCGACGATTCTGCATCTGGACATGGATGCCTTCTTCGCCGCTGCCGAGCAGGCGGCGAAGCCGAGTCTGCGCGGAAAGCCGGTGGTGGTCGGCGGACTCGGGCCGCGCGGGGTCGTGGCCACAGCCTCTTACGAGGCACGGCGCTTCGGGGTCCATTCCGCAATGCCGATGGCGCAGGCGAGACGGCTCGCGCCCAATGCCGCGTATCTCGTGCCGCGCTTCTCGCTCTACCGCACGGTCAGCGAGCAGGTGATGGAGCTGCTGGGCAGGCTCTCACCGCTGGTGGAGCCGCTGAGCCTGGACGAGGCGTTCGTGGACCTGGAGGCGGGCGGGGCCGCCGAGGACTCCGCGTCCGCCAGGGCGACGGGGGAGCGGCTTCGTGCGGAGATCCGCGCCGTCACTGGTCTTACCGCGTCCGTCGGGCTCGCCGGATCCAAGATGCTGGCCAAAATCGCCTCCGAGGAGGCGAAACCCGACGGTCTCGTGCTCATCGAGCCGGGTACGGAACGTGAGCTGCTCGGGCCGATGTCGGTGCGGACGCTGCCCGGCGTAGGCCCCGCGACGGGGGAGCATCTGCGCCGCGCGGGTATGACGACCGTCGCCGAGTTGGCGGAGGCGGGCGAGGACGAGCTCGTACGGCTGCTGGGCAGGGCACACGGGACCTCGCTGTTCCGGATGGCCATGGGGTACGACGACCGGCCTGTGGTGGCCGAGCGGGACACGAAGTCGGTGTCGGTGGAGGACACCTTCGATGTGGATCTCCATGACCGCGTGCGGGTGCGGTTCGAGGTGGAGCGGCTCGCCGACCGGTGTGTGCACCGGCTGCGGGCTTCAGGGCACTCCGGCCGGACTATCGTGCTGAAGGTGCGGCGATACGACTTCTCGACGCTGACGCGCTCGGAGACGCTGCGCGGGCCGACCGACGATCCCTCGGTGGTGCGGGAGGCGGCCGGGCGGCTTCTGGAGGCCGTGGACACGACGGGCGGGATACGGCTGCTCGGCGTGGGCGTTACCGGGCTCGCCGACTACACGCAGGAGGACCTGTTCGCCCAGGCCGCCGCCGACGAGCAGGCCGCCGCGGACGAGCAGGCGGGATCGGCGCATGAGGGAGCAGCAGCGGCGGAGAGCGACCATGGGGCCCATGGAGGCGGGGATGCGGCCGGTGCGGGCGCTGCGGAGCCCGTGGCACACGCGGAGCGGCACTGGGCGGCCGGACACGATGTACGGCATGCCCAGTACGGGGCGGGCTGGGTGCAGGGCAGCGGCATCGGGCGGGTCACTGTGCGGTTCGAGGAGCCCGGCTCGCCGCCGGGACGCGTCCGCACGTTCCGTGTCGACGACCCCGATCTCGAGCCCTCGGACCCACTTCCGCTGGTGCCGCTCCCCGAGCGGGAGCGGGAGCGGGAGCAGGAGCAGGAGCAGGAGCAGGAGGAGGGGCAGGGCCCGGGTCAGTCCTCCTGGCCTGCGACGCGGCCGAAGGAGTTGTCCCCCGACGGACTGGGCGTTTCTGGAGCCTCGGACAGGTCGAGGCCGTAGTGGTGGTAGAGCTGCAGCTCCTGCTCCGGGGAGAGGTGACGGCCGACACCGAAGTCCGGCGCGTCCTTGATCAGCGAGCGTTCGTACGGGACGTGCAGGGATTCGTCGACCACCTTGCTGGGCTCCAGCGGGACAAAAGCGTCCCTGCTGAACAGGCCGGTGCGCACAGCGGCCCACTCGGGCGCGCCCGTCGCATCGTCGAGATACACCTCGTCCACAGTCCCGATCTTGGTGCCGTTGCGGTCGAACGCCTTGCGGCCGATCAGGCTGCGCGGATCGATGTCGGTCTGCACGGTCCCTCCACTAGGTCGCAATCGCTGTTTAAATACTACAAAAGTGCACATCTAACCTGTCGGCCACTTGAGCGATCGATGCGAGACCGCGCTGGTACGCTGGCAGGCGGCTGCTGACCCCGTGCGGGAGAGTCCACCGGTGACACACCGGCGGCGCCGAAGGAGCAAATCCTCCCCGGAATCTCTCAGGCCCCCGTACCGCACGGATGAGGTCACTCTGGAAAGCAGGGCGGGTGTCGGACGGCATCCGCTCTCACCGACGGTGAAAGTCGGCGCGCCCGCGTGCCGGTGAAGCTCTCAGGTTGAGATGACAGAGGGGGAGGCCGTCCGGGCATCCGCGCCGCGATGCCCCTCGCCGGTCGTGTCAGACCAGGAGGCCTCCCAAATGACCGCCAACCGCATTCCGCTCTCCCAGCTGGAGCAGGGCATTCCCTTCGAACAGCGCCACATCGGGCCCGACGCAGAGGCCCAGGCCAAGATGCTGGCGCAGGTGGGGTACGGCTCGCTCGACGAGCTCACCGCAGCCGCGGTGCCCGATGTGATCAAGAGCGCGGAGGCGCTGAACCTCCCGGGTGCGCGCACCGAGGCCGACGTCGTGGCCGAGCTGCGCACGCTGGCCGACCGCAACCAGGTGCTGGCGCCGATGATCGGCCTCGGCTACTACGGCACCTTCACGCCGCCGGTCATCCTGCGCAATGTCATGGAGAACCCCGCCTGGTACACGGCGTACACGCCTTACCAGCCGGAGATCTCCCAGGGCCGCCTGGAGGCACTGCTCAACTTCCAGACGATGGTCGCCGATCTGACCGGTCTGCCCACCTCGGGTGCTTCGCTGCTCGACGAGGCCACGGCCGCTGCCGAGGCCATGTCGCTCGCCCGCCGTGTGGGCAAGGTCAAGAACGGCGTCTTCCTGGTCGACGCCGACGCCCTGCCGCAGACCCTCGCGGTGATCGAGACCCGCGCCGAGCCCACCGGTGTCGAGGTCGTCACCGCCGACCTGAGCGAGGGCATCCCCGCCGAGATCGCCGAGCGCGGCGTCTTCGGCGTACTGCTCCAGTACCCGGGCGCCTCCGGTGCCGTCCGTGACCTCAGGCCCGTCATCCAGCAGGCGCACGAGTTCGGAGCGATCGTCACGGTCGCAGCCGACCTGCTGGCACTGACCCTGCTCACCTCGCCCGGCGAACTGGGCGCCGACATCGCGGTCGGCACCACGCAGCGTTTCGGCGTCCCCATGGGCTTCGGCGGACCGCACGCCGGCTACATGGCCGTCCGCGAGAAGTTCGCCCGCAGCCTGCCCGGACGGCTCGTCGGCGTCTCCGTCGACGCGGACGGGAACAAGGCCTACCGCCTCGCGCTGCAGACCCGTGAGCAGCACATCCGCCGCGAGAAGGCCACCAGCAACATCTGCACCGCCCAGGTGCTCCTCGCTGTCATGGCCGGGATGTACGCGGTCTACCACGGCCCCCAGGGCCTGCGGTCGATCGCACAGCGCACCCACCGCTACGCGACGCTGCTCGCCGAGGGCCTGCGGGCCGGTGGCGTCGAGGTCGTGCACGGCTCGTACTTCGACACGCTCACCGTCCGGGTGCCCGGCAAGGCCGCAGATGTGCTCGCCGCCGCACGCGAGGGCGGGGTCAACCTCCACCTCGTCGACGCCGACACCGTCTCCATCTCCTGCGACGAGACCACGGGACGCACGGAGCTGAACGTGGTCTGGGCTGCCTTCGGCCTCGAGGGCGACATCGAGGCGCTGGACGAGACGACCGCGGACGCCCTCGCGCAGTCCCTGCTGCGGACGGACGACTACCTCACGCACCCCGTCTTCCACGAGCACCGTTCCGAGACGGCGATGCTGCGCTACCTGCGCAGGCTCGCGGACCGGGACTACGCGCTGGACCGCGGCATGATCCCGCTCGGCTCCTGCACCATGAAGCTGAACGCGACCACCGAGATGGAGCCGGTCACCTGGTCCGAATTCGGGCAGATCCACCCCTTCGCCCCGGTCGGGCAGGCCGCCGGATACCTCACCCTCATCCATGAGCTGGAGGAGCGCCTCGCCGAGGTCACCGGGTACGACGCGGTGTCCATCCAGCCCAACGCCGGTTCGCAGGGTGAGCTCGCGGGCCTGCTGGCCGTGCGCGCGTACCACCGCGCCAACGGCGACGAGCAGCGCACCATCTGCCTGATCCCGTCCTCCGCGCACGGCACCAACGCCGCCAGCGCCGTGATGGCCGGGATGAAGGTCGTCGTGGTCAAGACCGCCGACGACGGCGAGGTGGACATCGAGGACCTGCGCGCCAAGATCGAGCAGTACCGCGACGAGCTCTCGGTCCTGATGATCACCTACCCGTCCACGCACGGCGTGTTCGAGGAGCATGTCGCGGACATCTGCGCCCAGGTCCACGAGGCCGGCGGCCAGGTGTACGTCGACGGTGCCAATCTCAACGCGCTGGTGGGTCTCGCCAAGCCGGGCAAGTTCGGCGGCGACGTCTCGCATCTCAACCTGCACAAGACCTTCTGCATCCCGCACGGCGGCGGCGGTCCGGGAGTGGGTCCTGTGGGTGTCCGCGCCCACCTCGCGCCCTACCTCCCCAACCACCCGCTCCAGCCGACGGCGGGACCCGCGACGGGTGTGGGCCCGATCTCGGCCGCTCCCTGGGGCTCGGCGGGCATCCTGCCCATCTCCTGGGCGTATGTACGGCTCATGGGCGGCGAGGGCCTCAAGCGCGCGACACAGGTCGCCGTGCTCGCGGCCAACTACATCGCCAAGCGCCTCGAGCCGCACTACCCGGTGCTCTACACGGGTCCGGCGGGCCTCGTGGCCCACGAGTGCATCGTGGACCTGCGGCCGCTGTCGAAGGCCACCGGTGTCAGCGTCGACGACATCGCCAAGCGACTGATCGACTACGGCTTCCACGCGCCGACGATGTCCTTCCCGGTGGCCGGCACGCTGATGATCGAGCCCACCGAGAGCGAGGACCTGACCGAGATCGACCGTTTCTGCGACACCATGATCGCGATCCGGGGTGAGATCGAGAAGGTCGCATCGGGCGAGTGGCCCGCGCAGGACAACCCGCTCTGCAACGCCCCGCACACCGCGGCCGCGCTCGGCGGGGAGTGGGAGCACTCCTACAGCCGCGAGGAGGCGGTCTTCCCGGCCGGGGTGAGCGCCGCGGACAAGTACTGGCCGCCGGTGCGCCGGATCGACGGTGCGTTCGGTGACCGCAACCTCGTCTGCTCTTGCCCGCCGCTGGACGAGTACGAGAACTGACGGACGGCGACCAGCAGGCCGGGGCCTGCAAGGCGGCGCGCATGCGTCAGGGCCGGTGCGGAGATCAGTCTCCGTGCCGGCCCCTCGTCGTCAGAGCTCTACGCCGCGGTCACCACCTGTCGGTGCGGAGCGATGATCTGCCCGTCCGGTAGCAGCTCGCCGGTGTCCTCGAAGAGCAGGACGCCGTTGCACAGCAGGCTCCAGCCCTGCTCCGGGTGGTGCGCCACGAGACGCGCGGCTTCCCGGTCGGCTGAGTCGGATGTCGGGCAGGCTGGCTGGTGCTGGCACATGGCTGGGTTCTTTCGCTGCGTTGTGTCGACTGTGACTGTCCTGCGGCTCGATGAGGAGTTCATGGCCGCCCCCCGTATCTCTCGGTCCGATCCCAGTGTTGCCCCACGGGCGTCATTCCGCAGGGATTTCGCGGCAGCTCTTCTTACTGGTTAATGACGTATCACCCAGGCGGACGGTTCAGCTCAACTGCATTGTCCTTTCGGGTGGTTCGCAGTGGCCGGTATGGGCTAGTCCACCCGGCACAGAGTGCGCCCCGCGACCGGACGGTCACGGGGCGCGAAGGGGGTGCGAACAGGGCGCCTGCGGGGCGCTGGTCACGCGGTCGCGGTCAGGCGGGGGAGCCGAGCAGCGGGGTCGGAGTGAGGCGCAGAGTCATGACCGGAAGCAGATCGGAGACCTGGTGCGGCCGGTGCGCGGTGATGCCCGGAGGCGCCGGAGCCAGCGGTACCAGTATGTCGGTGGGGCGGGGCGTGCCGGTCCCGGCGTCGGCGTCCGTGTCGCCGTGCAGCCAGAGCGTCAGCATGTAGAGCTCGGGGATGGACAGGAGCCGGGGCTGGAAGTGGGTCCTCATCGACTCGGCCTGCCGCAGCGCCAGCTCGGTGGAGCTCAGATAGGGGCCTTCGAAGAAATGCGAGAAGGTCCAGCCGTCGGCGGTGAGCATCGTCTCCGCCGCGGCCACGGCGCGTTCGCCACTGCGGATGAGGAAGCGCCAGCCGGTGAGGCGGGTGTAGGGAGCACTGCTGCTCGGGACGATCTGATCCAGCACATGTACGGGAAGCGGCAGTTCGGGGCTCACAGATCCCTGGACGGACCTCAGAGCGGGTGTGCGGGCCTCGCGGACGGCGGTCGGGGAACCGAGTGCTGCGAGGACGCTGCGGAGGGCAGGCGCGGGGGCCGGGGGGACATGCAGCGGCATGATGGGTCGCCTCTCACTTCGGAGACACGTTTGAGCAGGGGCAGGTGCGGACGGCACTGTCAGCGTGGTGGGGTCAGAGGGGGCCGGAAACCCCACCGGGCGCCAACTCTCTGCCTCGTTCGCGGAGTTTATACGACACGTGTTCTCGCCATGTTTCCGCTAGCGGTCCCGCGTATTTCCGGCAAGGCGGAATCGGGTCTATTTGGTGCGAAGTATGTGCCGATTTCATGAGAGAGCAGCGTCACGGCCTGGGACTTTACCGTCGGCACGGTAGGCTGAATCCTCTCGGTGTTTTTCACCAGGCATCGGGCAGCGGAAACTGCGAACTGCGTCATGCCGAAGGAATGTGCCGCTCGGCCACTTCGTACACACTACCGGCAGCGAACTGTCCACGAGGCGTTATGGATCAGCCGGTGTGGGCATTATCGATCGTGACGTGATCGGCTGGTGCTGCGTGCGCCCACTCGAGGAGGGACGCTTCGATGGGGGAGAAGGTCTTGGCAGGCGGGTTCCAGCTCTCCGATCGACAGAAGTACCGGAGGAAGTTGCAGCAGTGCCTCGCGGGGCTGGGGAGACTGCTGGACGAGAAGCGGTTCGACCGGCCCAAGAATCTCATGGGCCTGGAGATCGAGCTCAATCTCGCCGGTTCCGACGGGCTGCCACGGATGATGAATGCGGAAGTACTCGAGCGTATCGCAAGCCAGGATTTCCAGACCGAGCTCGGAATGTTCAACCTGGAAGTAAATATTGTTCCGCACCGGTTGGGCGGACGGGTTCTGGATCAGCTGGCCGAGGAGTTGCGTACGGGCCTCGGATACGCCCACCGAAAGGCGGTCGAACTCGGCGCGGGGATCGTCATGATCGGAATTCTTCCGACGCTCGCCCAGGAAGACCTCGTCTCTGCGAACCTTTCGGACGTCGACCGGTACACGCTCCTCAATGACCAGATCGTCGCGGCCCGCGGCGAGGAATTCACACTCGACATCGACGGTGTGGAGCGGTTGACCTGCACCTCGGCGTCCATAGCGCCCGAAGCCGCCTGTACGTCCGTACAGCTGCACCTCCAGGTGACGCCCGCGAGATTCGCCGACGTGTGGAACGCCGCCCAGGTGGTGGCCGCCGTCCAGATCGCCGTCGGCGCCAACTCACCTTTCCTGTTCGGCAGGGAACTGTGGCGCGAGTCGCGGCCGCCCCTGTTCCAGCAGGCCACCGACACCCGGCCGCCCGAACTGCAGGCCCAGGGGGTCAGGCCGCGGACCTGGTTCGGCGAGCGCTGGGTGAGCTCGGCGTATGACCTCTTCGAGGAGAATCTGCGCTACTTTCCCGCTCTCCTGCCGATCTGCGACGCGGAGGAGGACCCGCTGCGGGTGCTCGACGACGGCGGGGTCCCCGGACTCCAGGAACTCGTGCTGCACAACGGAACCGTCTACCGCTGGAACCGCCCGGTGTACGGGGTCGTCGACGGCGTACCCCATCTGAGGGTCGAGAACCGCGTGCTCCCGGCGGGGCCCACGGTCACCGACGTGATCGCCAATGTCGCCTTCTACTACGGGCTGGTCCGCGCACTCGCCGAGGAGACCAGACCGGTGTGGAGCAAGCTGCCCTTCTCCGCGGCGGCCGAGAACTTCGACATCGCCTGCCGCCACGGCATTGACGCGGAACTCCGTTGGCCGCGCCCGGGCAGGGCGGGCGGCATCACGACGGTGCCGGCCGTCAAGCTCGTGCGGGACGAACTTCTGCCGCTCGCCGCGGCGGGACTCGACGCGTGGGACGTCGAACCGGCCGACCGCGACTTCTACCTCGGCGTTGTCGAAGAGCGGTGCAAGCGGCGCGTGAACGGGGCCACCTGGCAGGCGGACACCTATCACCGCGCGCTGGAGGCCGGGCTCGAACGGGAGGCCGCGCTGGCGGCCACCACCCGGCGCTACTGCGAGCTGATGCACCTGGGCGAGCCGGTGCACACCTGGCCTGTCGGCTTTCCCGGATCTCACTCCTGAGCGGTCCCCGCTCCTGGGCGGGCCCCCGCTTCCGGGAGGGCCGGTTGTGGCTGTGTACGCGCGGACGGGACCTGCCTGCGTCCTTCGCTCAGCCGTCCGGCAAGCTGTGACGTCCCGTGCGCTCGTGCCTCTCCTTGCATGATGAACAAGGAAAGGGGTCCGCGTCATCGCGATGACGCTCCTCCCCGGCCTGTCGCGCGCGATCTTCGCACCTGTATTCGAGACCCTGGCGGGGCGAGGATGGGGATGGGACGGGACGATGCAACTGGAGGCCGGTGTGCAGGCGGAGGCGGGACGCGTGGCTGATTCTCTTCCTCAAGAGGGCATGTCGCGAAGGATCTTGCGGTCCGAGACACTGCTCGTGCTGGCGATCTCATTGGGCGCGAGCGCAGTGTCGGCGCTGATCAGCTTTGTTGGGTCGCTGACGAAACCGGGCAGCCTGAAGCAGCAGGCGGCGACGCTGAACGGATCGTTCGCCCCGGGGCGGCCATGGCTCGATCTCGCCTGGCAGCTGTTCGACATCGCGACGGCCCTGGTGCCTGTTCTGCTCGTAGCCCATCTGCTGTTCCGGGAGGGCGCCGGGCTGCGGTCGATCGGCTTCGACCGCAGCAGGCCGTGGAGCGATCTCGGGCGCGGCGCACTGGTCGCCGCGGGGATCGGGGGCGCCGGGCTCGCCTTCTATCTGGCGACGCGCGCTCTCGGGTTCAGCCTCACGGTGGTGCCCGAGTCGCTGCCGGACGTCTGGTGGAAGTACCCGGTGCTGATTCTCTCGGCGATCCAGAACTCCGTACTGGAGGAAGTGATCGTCGTCGGATATCTGCTCCGCAGGCTGGGGCAGTTGGGCTGGAGCCCGATGGCCGCGCTGGTGGCAAGCTCCGTGCTGCGCGGCTCGTACCACCTCTACCAGGGCGTCGGCGGGTTTGTCGGCAACATGGTGATGGGCGTGTTGTTCGTGCTGCTCTACCGGCGATGGGGGCGGGTCGGGCCGCTGGTGGCGGCGCATGCGCTGCTCGACATCGTGGCCTTCGTCGGATACGGGCTGCTGGCGGGCAAGGTGGGGTGGCTGCCCACGCCGTGAGCGCGGTACGAGGGTGGGGCGTGCGGCCGGTGCCGTGCGCCCCTTTCTTCGTAGTCCTCGCGAGTCAGGGTGCCGTGAGCAGCTCGCCGTCGATGACGGTGACGGCATGGCCGGTCAGCCGGGTGCGCTCGCCGCGCAGGGAGGTGCGAACCAGGCCGGTGCGGGCGGAGGCCTGCAGCCCGGTCAGCTCTGTGCGCCCCAGCCGGGCGGACCAGAAGGGCGCGAGTGCTGTGTGGGCGCTGCCGGTCACCGGGTCCTCGTCGATGCCGACCCGCGGGAAGAAGCAGCGCGAGGCGAAGTGATAGCCGTTCGCCGGGTCCTCGGCGGCTGCCGTGGCGATGACGCCGCGCTCCGAGTGATGGGCCAGGGCGCGGATGTCCGGGGCCAGTGAGCGTACGGCCTGCTCGTCGGCGAGCTCGACGAGCAGGTCACCGATGTGCGGGCCGGTGTCGTGCGCCGAGAGGACGTCCGCGCCGAGTGCCTCGGAGATTCCGTCCGGGATCTTCAGGCGGGTGAGCTTCGCGGTGGGGAAGTCGAGCGTGATCGTGCCGGTCGTGTCGGTGGTCGCGGTCAGGACGCCGCAGCGTGCCGCGAAGCGCACCGTGCCGCTCGCCGCGCCGGTGGTGTGCAGCACATGGGCCGTGGCCAGCGTGGCGTGGCCGCACATGTCGACCTCGGTGGCCGGTGTGAACCAGCGCAGCGCCCAGTCGGCCTCGCCGCCGGCGGGGAGCGGGTGGGCGAAGGCGGTCTCGGCGTGGTTCACCTCCCTGGCCACGTGCTGAAGCCAGGAGTCCTCGGGGAACCGGTCGCAGTCCAGCAGAAGGACGCCGGCGGGGTTGCCGGTGAAGGGACGGTCGGTGAAGGCGTCGACTATTCGGATCCGCATCCCGTGACCGTAGACGTGCGACGAAGGCGCAGGCCAAGGCCAATTCGAGGTTGCTGGACCCATTGGTCGTTGCCAGCCGACACGTTCCGATATATCGTTGACGCATCGCGACAGATCAACGATGGAAGGAGCGTAGCGATGCGTTCACATGGACAGGGGCATGAACACGGTCACGGGCATGGGCACTGCGGGCCCGGCCATCAGGGTCGGGGCGACTTCGAGGGGCGGCGCGCGGCGTTCGGCCCGTTCGGGCCGCCGTTCGGCGGACCCTTCGGGGGCGGACGCGGTCGTGGAGGCGGCCGGGGAAGGGCGCGGCGCGGAGATGTGCGTGCCTCGATCCTGGCGCTGCTGAAGGACCGGCCCATGCACGGCTACGAGATGATTCAGGAGATCGGCGAGCGCAGCGGAGGGGCCTGGCGGCCCAGCCCGGGCTCGGTCTACCCGACGCTCCAGTTGCTTGAGGACGAGGGCCTGATCACCAGCGCGAGCGAGGGCGGCAAGAAGCTGTTCACGCTCACCGACGCCGGGCGTACCGAGGCCGAATCGGGGCCGGAGGCGCCGTGGGAAGAGGCCGGGCGCGGAATCGACTGGGACACGGTCAATGAGATCCGCCAGGCCGGGTTCGGACTGATGGAGGCCTTCGGCCAGGTCTGGAAGACCGGCAGTGCCGAGCAGCGGCAGAAGGCGGTTGCCGTTATCAACGAAGCCCGTAAGAAGCTCTATCTGATCCTCGCCGACGAGCACTGACTCATGGCATGTGAAGGGCCCCGCGCACGAGTGCGGGGCCCTTCACGTTGTTGTCCTGCCCGGCATCAGGTGACGAGTCCGCCCAGCTTGCGCAGCGACTCGTTGAGCGCGGCGGTCGCCGAGTCCTTCAGCTTGCCCGCCATCAGCGACACGGCGGCCCCGGTGAACTCTCCGTCGATGCGCACCTGTGTGGCGCTCCCGTCGGGCGTGAGGGTGTAGCGGTTGCCGACACTGACGCCCATAGGTCCCTTGCCCTTGATCCCCAGCACCCGGCCGGCCTCGAACTCGTCCACGGTCCAGGCGACTTCGGCCGGAAATCCCATGAGTTTCATGTTCTCGTCATAGGTGGCTCCCAGCTCCAGCGTCTGCGGCCCGCCGTTGGGGAAGCTGGTGTGGGTGGCGTTCCACTGGCCGTAGCTGGTGAAGTCCGTCAGCTGGGCCCAGACCTTCTCGGCCGGCGCCTCGATCCGGGCCTCGGCACTGACTTCGGCCATACGACCACCCCTTCATGTCGGGTTACGGTGTCGCGGAACGTAGCCGGACCTGCCCGAACATTCAATACTGATGAACAGTCAGGTCTGGATCGGGCAAGGCGGCGCGCCCCCTTGGGGGAGAAGTGGCGCGATCTCATCCGTAGGGAGGAGGAACCGGTCACGCATGCCCAACCTCCGTGGGAGGCGCACATGGGCCCTTGCGGGGACGCCCGGGCCCTGTGGAACTGATGGGCTGGGAGATGTGCAAAGCCCTGCCCCGCGGGTGCCCCGGCGGCCCGCAGCCACCCGTACGGACATCGATGCACGGCTCACAGTGGAGCTGGCCTCGGTGGTCGCGGGTGCGCGCCGCAGGGCCCTTCGTGACGGCGACCGTCAGGTCGACACGGCCCATCTGCTGCACTCACTGATCGAGTCGGACGCCGAGGTGCGTACGACGCTCGGCGACGGGCCGCAGGTCGCCCGCGTCCTCGGCTATCTCGTGCAGCGCAGCATCGGATACGGCCTGCGCTGGCAGGGGTCGGTGGAGGACTCGGGCACCCTTCCCGTCGTACGCGAGACGGACGGCGGGCTGTCGGGATGGTCGCCGGCGGCTGCCGCCGCGATGGGGGCCGCGCTGGAGCGGGCCGAACTGCGCGGCGAGGCACGGGCTGCGGGCATTGATCTGCTCGCCTGCCTCGCCGTGGATCGGGAGTGCCGAGCCGTGGAGGTGCTGCGGAGAGCCGGGATGGACCCGGCTGTGCTCGGCGGGCGGATTGCGGCCGGCTGACCGCCGGACGCAGCTCCAGGTATGGGCGTCTCGACATGTGTCACGGGGGTGACGGTCCTGTCGTGCACTGTCATGATGTGCCGATGCAAGCGTCGATGGGAAGAAACGCCGGCCTGGGACTCGCCCTGGGCTCGGCGTTCGCGTTCGGTGGATCGGGAGTGGCGGCCAAGCCGCTGATCGAAGCGGGTCTCGACCCGCTGCATGTGGTGTGGCTTCGCGTGGCCGGATCGGCCCTCGTTATGCTGCCGGTGGTCTGGCGCCACCGTGACCTCGTGCTGCGCAGGCCCGCCCTGCTCGTCGGCTTCGGGCTGCTCGCCGTCGCGGGCGTACAGGCCTGCTATTTCGCGGCGATCTCCCGGATCCCCGTCGGTGTCGCGCTCCTCATCGAATATCTCGCGCCCGCGCTCGTCCTGGGATGGGTGCGCTTCGTCCAGCGCAGGCCGGTCACAAGGGCCGCCGCGTTCGGCGTGGTTCTGGCCGTCGCCGGTCTCGCGTGCGTCGTCGAGGTGTGGTCGGGTGTCGGCTTCGACGTCGTCGGGCTGCTGCTTGCCCTGGCCGCCGCCTGCTGCCAGGTCGGCTACTTCGTCCTGTCCGACCACGGCGGGGACGGGGAGAACGCGGCGGACCCGCTGGGCGTCATCGCGTACGGACTGCTCATCGGCGCGGCTGTACTGACGCTGGTGGCGCGGCCGTGGGAGATGGACTTCTCGCTCCTCGGCGCGAACGCGGACATGGGCGGCACGCAGGTGCCCGCGGCGCTTCTCCTCGGCTGGATCGTCCTGATCGCCACGGTGCTCGCGTATGTCACCGGAGTCGTCTCGGTGCGCAGGCTCTCCCCGCAGGTGGCGGGCGTCGTGGCATGCCTGGAGGCGGTCATAGCGACCGTGCTGGCGTGGGTACTGCTGCGGGAGCATCTCTCGGTGCCGCAGATCTTCGGCGGTGCTGTGGTGCTGGCGGGCGCGTTCATCGCGCAGTCACAGGCTCCGAAGGCGCCGTCCGGACCGGTCGCCGGGGGTGGCCCCACCGATTCCGCTGTGCCCGAGGGACGGTTGTCGGCCCCGCACGCCGCCCCGTAGGGTGACGGCCATGCATTCGACCGTACTTCCGCCGCCTGCCGCTTAGCGCGGGCGGCCAGCCGTTGACGAAGACCGGGCTCGGGGTGTCCCCGAGTGGTCAGTCGCTGCCCGCGTGACGGAGCCGAGCGACCCACCATCCCGTTCTTCACACGGAGAAGTCACGTGTCGAAAATGTCCTCAACTCCCGCTGTCGGCGTGCCCGCACATGTGCCGGTGCCGGGCCCGCTGCCGAGCCTTGCGCCCGTCGGGCGGAGCCTGCTCTATCTGATCTTCGCCGGGGTCGCCTGGGGGACCGCGGGCGCGGCTGCCTCGCTGGTCTTCCAGGCGAGCGACCTCGGTCCTCTCGCGCTGTCGTTCTGGCGCTGCGCCGGGGGGCTGGTGCTGCTGCTGGGCGTGCTGGCGCTGCGCATGCGGCGCAGGACTGCCGTGCGCCGCCCCGCGGCCGGTGAACCCCGCCGTCGCCGGCTGCTGCGGATTGTGGCCACGGGTATCGGCCTCACCGTCTTCCAGAGCGCCTACTTCGCGGCCGTCGAGGTGACGGGGCTCGCCGTCGGCACGGTCGTCACGCTGGGCGCGGGCCCCGTACTGATCGCGGTGGGTGCGCGGCTGACGATGGGCGAGCGGCTCGGGCGCGGCGGCGTCATGGCGGTCACCGGGGCACTGTCCGGCCTGCTCGTGCTCGTACTCGGCGGCGGGGGCGGGACAGTACGGCCGGTGGGCGTCGCCCTCGCCGTGCTCTCCGCTGCCGGATACGCGGCGATCACCCTGCTGACGCGGTGGCTCGGACGCGGCGGTGGCGGCGGCGACTCGCTCTCCACTACGGCCTGGGCGTTCGCGATCGGAGCTGTGGGGCTGCTGCCGCCGGCGCTGGCGGAGGGGCTGCTCCCGCACACCGAGGAACTGGGGCGTGTGGTCTTGCTGCTCGCCTATGTGGCGGCGGTGCCCACGGCGCTTGCGTACGCCCTCTACTTTGCCGGGGCGGCGGTGGTCCGGGCCGCGACGGTCTCGGTGATCATGCTGCTCGAACCGGTGAGCGCGGCAGTCATCGCCGTGACGGTGCTGGACGAGCGGCTGACGGCGGCGACGGTGGCGGGGACGCTGCTGCTGCTGACGGCGGTGGCGGGGCTGGCAGTGGCGGAGACGCGCGTGGGGCGGCGGTAGGAGATGCGTGGGGTGGGGGCGCGGCCCCGACCCCCCGGGCTGAGAGCTCAGCTCCGCGTCAGGTAGGCCGGTACGCCGATCGACTCGTCCAGGTCCGCCGCCGGGAGGGGGGTTCCCAGGTTCGTGGTCACGGGGACCACCCCTGTCCAGTACGGGAGCGCCGTGTCCTCCGCGTCGTCGTTCGGGCCGCCCGTGCGGAGCTTGGCCGAGACCTCCGTCAGGTCCAGGCGCAGGACGGCCGTCGCCGCCAGTTCCTTCGGGTTGGCCGGGCGCGAGTCGAGTGAGCGGCCCGGGACCACATGGTCCACCAGGGCGTCCAGGGCCGTGCGCTTCTCCTTGACGTCCGTGACCTGGTGGGCCGTGCCGTGGACCACGACCGAGCGGTAGTTGATCGAGTGGTGGAAGGCCGAGCGGGCCAGGACCAGGCCGTCGACATGAGTGACCGTCAGGCATACGGCGAGGCCCGGATCCGGCTCACCCGCCATGCGGAGGGGGCGTGAGCCCGTCGAGCCGTGTATGTAGAGGCGGTCGTCGACGCGGGCGTACAGCGTCGGCAGGACAACCGGCGCGCCGTCACGGACGAAACCGAGGTGGCAGACATACGCCCCGTCCAGTATCGAGTGGACCAGCTCGCGGTCGTACGCCGCGCGCTCCTTGGCACGCGTCGGGACGGTGCGGTCGGTCGGCTCGTATGCGTCCGGCATTGCCTTCTCCATTGCACTAGTGCATAATGTCGTTTGTGCTAGGAGAGTATCGGATCGTAGGGCGCCGCGCATCGGAGATTGCCGCCAGCGTCGAGCGCGGGGTCGGCACGGGCGACCTCGAGCCGGGGCACCTGCTGCCGCCCATGCGGGAGTTGGCAGCGGAGCTCGGCGTCAACCCGAACACCGTCGCGTCCGCGTACCGGACCCTGCGCGAACGCGGGGTGATCGAGACCGCCGGACGTAAGGGCAGCCGAGTGCGCCCACGCCCGGCCGGCACCCCCCGCGGGACCATCGGGGTCGAAGCGCCCCCCGGAGTGCGGGACCTCGGCGAGGGAAACCCGGACCCCGCACTGCTGCCCCCGCTGCACGAAGCCCTCGCCGCCGCGGCCCGGCGCAATGCCCAGGAGCCCGGTCTGTACGGACAGGCCTCTGTCGACGCGGAGTTCGGGCGTCTCGCCCGAGCCGCGATGGACGCCGACGGGGTGCCCTATGGGCCGGTCGCCGTCACATCGGGGTCGCTGGACGCCATCGAGCGTGTACTTGCCGCCCACCTCAAGCCCGGTGACGCCGTCGCCGTCGAGGACCCAGGCTGGGGGAGTCTGCTGGATCTGGTGTCGACGCTGGGCCTGAAGCCCGTACCGGTCGGCCTCGACGACGAGGGGCCGCTGCCGGGCGAGGTGCGGCGGGCACTGACCGGCGGAGCCAGGGCGCTCATCGTCACCGACCGTGCCCAGAATCCCACCGGCGCAGCCGTGAGCAGGGCACGCGCGCGTGAACTGCGCGCGGTACTTGCCCAGTTCCCCCACACCCTGCTCATCGAGGACGACCACGGGCACGCCATCGTCGATCTGCCCCTGTACCCCCTCGCGGGGCCGACGGGCAGCTGGGCGCTCGTACGCTCCACGGCCAAGGCGTACGGCCCGGATCTGCGCGTCGCCGTGCTCACGGGCGACGCCGTCACCGTGGATCGCGTGATGGCCCGGCAGGGGCTCGGACCGGGCTGGGTCAGCAGGCTGCTCCAGCGCGCGGTCGTCCAGCTGTGGACGTCCGGAGCTGTGGATTCCCGGGAGGTCGCACGCTCCTACGGGCAGCGCCGCGACGCGCTCGTACAGGCCCTCGCAGAGCGCGGTGTCCAGGCCCGCGGCCGCAGCGGCATGAACGTCTGGGTGCCCGTGCCCGACGAGACCGGAGCCGTGACCCGGCTGCTGCGCGCGGGGTGGGCTGTGGCGCCGGGGGCCCGCTTCCGGATGTCGTCGCCGCCCGCCGTGCGGCTCACCGTCTCGGGCCTGGCGATGGACGAGATCGGGCAGGTTGCCGACGCGGTCGCCGCGGCGGCCGGCCCGCCGCCCGCGCGCAGCTACGGCTAGGACTTATGGCGCGGAGGGCGCCTTCGGCCTGCTCTGGGTCAGAGCCGCGCCCGCCAGGACGATCAGCGCGCCGACCGGCGTGTTCCAGCCGAGCTGCTCGCCCAGTACCGCGACTCCCGCAGCTGTCGCGATGACCGGAATGAAGTACGTGACCATCTGCGCGGTCGTGGGGCCGACCTCCGCCACCAGGCCGTATTGGAGGAGCAGCGCGAAGCCCGTTCCCAGGGCGCCGAGCGCGATCACCGCCAGCAGCGGGAGCAGCGGGAAGGACGTCGGCAGCGTGGTGAACAGCGGCGTCACAACAGCTAGTTGAACAGTCGCGAGCAATAGCTGGGCACCGGTCAGCGAGAGGTTGGAATGGCTGCTGCCGGCCAGTGTGCGGCGGACATAGATCCAGCCGATCGGATAGCTCAGCGAGGCGAGCAGCGCCATCGCCGTGCCGCCGAGGTCGAGCCCCGAAAAGCCCTGCCAGGCACCGAGCACCGTCAGCACGCCGAGGAAGCCGATGCCCAGCCCGGCGACCCGGCGGCGGGTGGGCCGGTCCTCGAAGAGAGCAACCATCGACAGAGCCATGCCCCACAGCGGCGAGGTGGCGTTGCAGATCCCGGCAAGCGTCGAGGGGATCGTCAGCTCGGAGTAGGCGAAGAGTGAGAACGGCAGCGCATTGAGCAGGAAGGCGGCCACGGCCAGGTGCATCCAGGTGCGGATTCCGCGCGGCAGTCGGTCCCGCCGGACCGTCATCGCGACGGCCAGCACCGCCGTACCGAACAAAAGCCGGCCGAACGTCACTTGAAAGGGGGCGTACGCGCCGGTGCCGACCTTGATGAGGAGGAAGCTGAAGCCCCAGACGGTGGAGAGCACCGCGAACCGGATGCGCCAGTCGAGGCCGCGGCGGCGTGCGGAGCCGGTCGGGGTGAGGGTGGGTGCCGAAGAGGTTCTGGAGGGGACAGCGGTGCTCATGGCGTCAACGATCGCGTCCCCGATCTCGTAGGACAAGCGAGAATTATTTGCCGCCTTCGCTTAGTATTGCTTACATGTTGAATCTGGAGCGCCTGCGGACACTGGACGCGCTGGCCCGTCACGGCTCGGTCAGCGCAGCGGCCGACGGACTGCATGTGACGACCTCGGCCGTCTCCCAGCAGATGGCGAAGCTGGAGCGGGAGGTGGGTCAGCAGCTGCTGGCGAAGAACGGGCGCGGAGTCCGTCTCACGGACGCCGGCCAGCTGCTCGCCGGCCATGCCGCCCGCATCCTGTCCCAAGTCGAACTCGCCCAGTCCGACATCGAGGCACAGCGCGGACAGGTCGTCGGTGAGGTGCGGATCGGGGCGTTTCCGACGGCCGCCCGCGGCCTCTTCCCGGCCGCCTTGACCTCACTGCGCTCGGCCCATCCCGAACTGCGCGTGCGCTCACGCGAGGTGGAGCCCGAACAGGGGATCAGGGAGGTGGTCAGGGGCGACCTCGACCTCGCCGTCGTTCTCGACTGGAGCAACAAACGACTGCCCATGCCCGGCGGGCTCGCCCAGGCCCATCTGCTCGACGACATCCCCGATGTCGCCATGCCCGCGGATCATCCGCTGGCGGACCGGACCGAGGTGGATCTGGAGGAGTTCGCGAAGGACGACTGGGTGTCGTGGCCGGAAGGCGAATTCTGTTACGAGTGGCTGATGTTCACGCTGCGCTCGAAGGGCTTCGAGCCACGGATCGCGCACATGGCGGAGGAGCACCACACGCAGCTGGCACTCATCGAGGCAGGGCTGGGGGTGTGCGTGACGCCCAGGCTGGGGCGCGGCTGGGTGCCGGAGGGTGTGCGGCTGGTACCGGTACGGCAGCGGATGCTCAGGCACATCTACGCGTTGTGGCGGACGGACGCCGACCGTCGGCCGTCGATCAGGGCGGTGGTCGCGGCGCTGCGCGAAGCCGCCGGCAGGGAAGGCACGAAGGGCTCGGCGGCCTGACAGCAGCGCGTCTTACTGCGGCCTGACAGTAGCTGCGTCCGGAAAGACCCTGGCTGCGAGTTCGTCGGCCACAGCGTCTGCGACCGCTCAGAGGCCCGACAGCTTTCTGAAGTCCCACGACGCGATCGCATCAGGAGTCAGCCGCAGCCAGGCATGCCTGCCGTCGTGCGGCATCTGGTCGATGCCGAAGTTCTTCCGCGCGAACAGGCTTTCCGGTACGTCCAGTTCGGGGCACGGCTCACCGGTGCGCGGTGCCTCGCCGACGAAGACGGCTGTACCGGAGAGCTCGACGCCGCGCAGCTCCCCGTACTCCTCGCCGTCGTCGATCACGACCGCGATCCGCGGGTCGGCCCGCAGCTCGGCCCATCGGCGGCTGCGGGTGATGGAGTACAGCCACAGTGAAGTCCCGTCCCAGGCGAACCACAGGGCGCTGACATGCGGTCGGCCGTCCGCGGACACGGTGGCCACCCTGCAGGTGCGTTGCCCGGCCAGGAACTCGTCCAGTTCGGCGGGCGTCATCATGATGCGACGGCCCCGGCGTTGTGTGACGGCCATGCGCGGTCCCTCCTCCTGGCTGACCCATGTAATTGACTGAGTGTCAGAAATCATGAGGGCTCTTCCGTCATCGCGCAATGGCGGTTACCGTCGCGCGCCCAGCGCTTCGATGCTCCGAGTGGAGAGGGGACGTCGTGCCGTCCGTCGAACAGCTCCTGGAACAGCTCGACCCGGCCACCACCGTGCTTCTCACCGTCGAGTGCCAGCAAGGTGTCGTCGGGAAGGACAGCGCGCTGCCCGAACTCGCCGCGCAGGCCGACTCGTCCGGCGCGCTCCACAAGGTCGCCCGGTTGGTCGCCGGGGCTCATGAGACGGGCGTGCAGGTGCTCCACGCGGTCGCCGAGCGGCGTCCCGACGGGCGCGGCGCCAACCACAACGCCCGGCTGTTCCGCGCCGCCGCCCGGCTGCCCGTCCAACAGCTCTCCGGTACGACGGCCGTCCGGATCGCACCGCCGATTCGGGTCGCGGACGAGGATCTCGTCGTACGGCGGCTGCACGGCCTGTCACCCATCGCGGGCACGGACGTCGACGCGCTGCTGCGCAATCTCGGCTGCCGCACGCTTGTCGTCACCGGGGTCTCGGCGAATGTCGCCATCCCCAACGCCGTCTTCGACGCGGTCAACCACGGCTACACGGCGGTGGTTCCGCAGGACGCCATCGCGGGGGTGCCGGCCGAGTACACCCCCGCGATGGTCCGCAACACTCTGGCGCTGGTCGCCACCATCACCACGACCGACGATGTCCTGTCCTGCTGGAAACGGCTCCGCCGGCCTACGCCAGCTTGATCGAGCCCCCGTCGACAGAGATCGACGCCGGAGCCAGCGGCGAGGTGGCGGGCCCCTTCGTGACACTGCCGTCCGCCGCGCTGAACTGGCTTCCGTGACACGGGCAGTTGATGATGCCGTTCGAAACCTGCTTCACCGCGCAGCCCTGGTGGGTGCACTTGGACGAGAACGCCTTGAATTCTCCCGGCTTCGGCTGGGTGACGACCACATCGCCGATGACCTTGCCCCCGCCCTCTGGGATGTCGGTGATCTTGGCGAGTTCCTTGCCGCCGCCCCCAGTCCCACCGGCCGACTGGTCACCCCCTTGCCCGCCTGTCGCCTTGTCGGCGCCTGCCCCGCCCGCCGGCTTGTCGGCCACCGACGTGCTGCCGTCGTCCGAGCTGCCGCACGCGGTCAACGCGGCGGCGAGACCGGCCCCGCCCACCGCGGCGACTACGGTGCGACGCGTCATGTTCCGCGCAGAACCCTGCGATCCGGTCATGGTGGCTCCCTCTCAACGGTCCCTGTCCGGCCCCCGCACAGCGGCCGGTTCTTGATGGGGTACGAGTGGGCGGCGCGACACGTTCAGATGCTCGTGGAATTCAAGGATTTCTGCAGAAAGGCCGTCTCGAACAGCATCAGGTTGCTCGCCTGGTCCTCCTCTGTGACCAGATGGGTGGCTCCCGAGAGCGGCAGAACCGTATGCGGGCGTCCGGCCGCGAGCAGCGCCGACGAGAAGCGCAGCATGTGCGCGAGGACCAACCCTGCTCGGCGAACCACTGCGAGACGGCCGGCCACCATCCGCACTCGTGCATCACCAGCTGGATGCCCGCAGCGGAGTACGGGCTGAGGAGCACCGGGAGCTTTCCCGAGCGGCCATGGGGCATCGTTGGCATGTTCGCGCAGGCCATGACAAGCGAAATTACGAGCGATCACCGGCCCGCCCCGAAGTACTGTGGGGCAATGCTCTCCGAAGTCACAGCGACCCGCTACGTCACGCCGCTGCGTGAGGGCGGTTCGCTCCCGGGCATCGTCGAGGCGGACGATCTCGGCACGTACGTCATGAAATTCACCGGAGCGGGACAGGGCCGCAAGACTCTGGTCGCCGAAGTCATCTGCGGACAGCTCGGCAGGCGGCTCGGTCTGCGGGTGCCCGAGCTGGTCTCCATCCAGCTGGACCCCGTCATCGGTCTGGGCGAGCCCGATCAGGAGGTCCAGGAGCTGCTGAAGGCGAGCGGCGGGCTCAACCTCGGGATGGACTTCCTGCCCGGTTCGCTCGGCTTCGACCCGCTCGCGTACGAGGTGGACGCGGCCGAGGCCGGCAAGGTCGTCTGGTTCGACGCTCTGATCAACAACGTCGACCGCTCCTGGCGCAACCCCAACATGCTGGTGTGGCACGGCGACCTGTGGCTGATCGACCATGGAGCCACCATGATCTGGCACCACAACTGGCCGGGCGCCGCGGCCTCCGCGGCCAAGCCCTACGACGCCTCCGACCATGCTCTCGCGCCCTTCGAGCCGGACATCGACGCGGCCGCCGCCGAACTCGCGCCGCTGGTCACAGAGGAGCTGCTGAGCGAGGTCGCCGCCGACGTCCCGGACGAATGGCTGGTCGACGAGCCGGGTTTCGGGACCACGGACGCGCTGCGCAGGGCCTATGTCGAGGCGCTGCTGCCCCGTGCCGCGACCATCCATGAGCGGATCTCGTTGAGCGCGCCTTCCAAACCCCGGCCCTCGCAGGCGCCCGGATGGCTGACCGAGCATCTGACCCTCTGGCCGCACCCGACCAAGAGCACGAGGGAAGCGGGCCAGTGAGCGAACGCGATGTCTTCGAGTACGCGCTGCTGCGCGTGGTGCCGCGGGTCGAGCGCGGTGAGTGTTTCAACGCCGGTGTGGTGGTCTACTGCCGCGCCAAGTCCTTCGTCGCCGCCCGTACCTATCTCGACGAGGACAAACTCAAGGCCCTCGACCCGCGTGCCGATGTGACGGGGGTACGCGCCGCTCTGCGGGCTGTCGAGGGCGTCTGCCGGGGCGGCGAGGACGCAGGCCAGGCGGCGCGCGACGACGCGGGACGCCGCTTCCGCTGGCTGATCGCGCCGCGCTCCACCGTCGTACAGCCGGGCCCCGTGCACACCGGACTCACCTCCGATCCGCGCGCCGAGGTGCAGCGGCTGCTCGACCTGCTCGTCCGGTGAGCGATCCGGCGCGTGACGGGGCGCACCCGATGGGCCGTTGACACCGGGTGCCAGGGCTTCTAGCGTCTCGTCTGCTGAAGGTACTAAGCGGTCGCTCATCCGTGGGACGTGGGACGTACCGGGTGAGCCGCATCCAAGGGCGAGGAGAACCAGCATGTCCACCACCGAGCAGCGTGTCGCCGTAGTGACCGGCGCAGCGCGCGGCATTGGCGCAGCCACCGCGGTACGGCTGGCGGCCGAGGGCCGCGCCGTAGCCGTACTCGATCTCGACGAGGCGGCCTGCAAGGACACCGTCGAGAAGATCACCGCGGCCGGCGGCAAGGCCCTCGCCGTGGGCTGCGACGTCTCCGACGGCACCCAGGTGGAGGCCGCCGTCGCGCGCGTCGCCGCCGAGCTCGGCGCGCCGACGATCCTCGTCAACAACGCGGGCGTGCTCCGCGACAATCTGCTCTTCAAGATGAGCGAGTCCGACTGGGACACCGTGATGAACGTGCACCTCAAGGGCGCGTTCCTGATGGCCAAGGCCTGCCAGAAGCACATGGTGGACGCCGGATTCGGCCGTATCGTCTCGCTGTCCTCCAGCTCGGCGCTCGGCAACCGCGGCCAGGCCAACTACTCAGCCGTCAAGGCCGGTCTGCAGGGCTTCACCAAGACCCTCGCCAAGGAACTCGGCAAGTTCGGCATCACCGCCAACGCCGTCGCCCCCGGCTTCATCGTCACCGAGATGACGGCGCAGACGGCCGCCCGCGTCGGCATGGGCTTCGAGGAGTTCCAGGCCGCTGCCGCCACCCAGATCCCGGTCGCGCGCGTCGGATTCCCCGAGGACATCGCCAACGCAATCGCCTTCTTCACGGGCGACGAGGCCGGCTTTGTCTCCGGCCAGGTCATGTACGTGGCCGGCGGACCGCTCAATTGAACCGGGAGACGACTGACATGACCGCAGAAGTGCAGGACAGCGGAAAGGTCGCACTGATCACCGGTGCGAGCCGCGGCATCGGCTACGGCGTCGCCGAGGCGCTCGTCGCCCGCGGTGACCGAGTGTGCATCACCGGCCGTGGTGAGGACGCGCTCAAGGAGGCCGTGGAGAGGCTGGGCGCCGACCGGGTGATTGCCGTGGCGGGCAAGGCCCACGACGAGGCACACCAGGCGGCAGCCGTGGAGCGCGCCATGGAGGCCTTCGGGCGCGTCGACTTCCTGATCAACAACGCCGGCACGAACCCGGTCTACTCGCCGATGGCCGATCTCGACCTGAATGTGGCACGCAAGGTGTACGAGACCAATGTGATCTCGGCGCTCGGCTTCGCCCAGCAGACCTGGAGGGCATGGCAGAAGGAGAACGGCGGTGCGATCGTGAACATCGCCTCCGTCGCCGGTCTCGCTCCTTCGCCCTTCATCGGTTCCTACGGCATGAGCAAGGCGGCGATGATCAACCTGACCCTGCAGCTGGCGCACGAGTTCGCGCCGGGTGTCCGGGTCAACGCGATCGCACCGGCAGTGGTCAAGACCAAGTTCGCCCAAGCCCTGTACGAGGGCAGGGAGGAAGAGGCGGCCGCGGCGTACCCACTCGCGCGCCTCGGTATGCCGCAGGACATCGGTGGAGCGGCGGCTTTTTTGACTTCTGACCAATCGGACTGGATCACGGGGCAGACGCTGGTCGTCGACGGGGGTATCTTCCTCAATGCCGGAGTGCACTGAGCACCCCGGGGCTTTTGTTCCTGAATGTGTGAAGTGCCCTGCCGGGCCCATCGGATTGACCCGGCAGGGCGCTGCGGTATGGTCGGCCGACCCATGGCTGAACGAGGAGCGTGCACGTGTTCTACCGGACCTGCCTGCAGGCCGCTGCAGCCCTAGCGTCCATATCTCTGCTGGCCGGATGCAGCCTGTTTTCGGGTGAGAGCACCGAGCGCGAGCAGAAGATTACGGTCGGTACGATGAGTGAGCCCACCACCCTCGATCCGGCCGCAGCCTGGGACGGCTCATGGGAATTGCTGAGTAATGTCTTCCAGACGCTGGTGAGCTTCCCGGCCGGCAGCGCGGCGCCGCAGCCCGACGCCGCGAAGTCCTGCCGCTTCGCCGATGCCAGCAACAAGCTCTTCGAGTGCGAGCTCAAGCCTGGCCTCACCTTCTCCAACGGCGACAAGCTCGACGCCGCGGCGGTCAAGTACTCCATCGACCGGATCCAGAAGATCGATGTGCAGGGTGGCCCCAACGGTCTGCTCGGCTCTCTCGACAAGGTCGAGATCGCCGGGGACCGCATCGTGAAGTTCAAACTCAAGACCGCGGACGCCACGTTCCCCTTCATCCTGGCCACGCCCGCCATGTCCGTCGTCCCGCCCAATGAGTACCCGGCGGACAAGCTCCGCGAGGACGGCGGGCTGACCGGTTCGGGGCCGTATGTCCTGAGCTCCTATGAGAAGGGCGACCGGGCCGAGCTGACCAAGAACTCCAAGTACGAAGGGTTCGCGAAGCTCAAGAACGACTCCGTCACCATCCGCTACTTCCAGGACTCCGACGTCATGGTCGGCGAGCTCAAGAAGAAGAAGATCGACGCGATCTACCGCGGTCTGACCGCGCAGGAGGTCGTCAAGTTCCAGTCGAAGCAGCCGGAGTACGACGGCCTCCAGCTCGTCGAGACGGTCGGCGCCGACATCCGCTACCTGGTCTTCAACTCCAAGGACCCCATGGCGGGCAAGCTGGCCGTGCGCCGAGCGATCGCCCAGGTCGTCGACCGCGGCGCGCTGGTCGCCAAGGTCTACCAGGGCACGGCCGAGCCGCTGTACTCCATGGTCCCCAAGGGCATTTCCGGCCACACGACCGAGTTCTTCGACCGCTATGGCGAGCCGGACGTGGAGAAGGCACGGACCATTCTCAGGGACGCCGGTATCACCAAGCCGGTGTCGCTGAGGTTCGGGTACTCCTCCGACCGTTACGGCTCCGCCTCCAAGGCCGAGTTCGAGGAGCTCAAGCGGCAGCTCAACGCCACCGGCCTGTTCAAGGTCACGGTGGAGGGCAAGCTGGAGAAGGACTTCAGGAAGGCGTACCAGGCCGGCGAGTACCCCGTCTTCGGACGCGGTTGGTTCCCCGACTTCCCGGACCCGGACAACTTCGTGGCGCCGTTCGTCGGCAAGAACAACGCGCTCAGCATGCCGTACGAGAGCCCCGAGATCACCGATCAGCTGCTGCCCGCGTCCCGGCGCGAGAGCGACCGCGGTGCGGTCACCAAGCAGTTCGAGCGGGCACAGGAGATCTTCGGCGACGACGTTCGGCTGCTGCCGCTGTGGCAGGGCAAGATGTACGTCGCCTCCAGCGAGGAGATCGGCGGCGGCGAACTCGCGATCAACCCGCAGACGTTCATGCAGATGTGGCAGCTGTACCGCAAGGCCAGCTGGTAGACCCCGTTGTCAGTGGCCCCCGGTAGGTTCTGTGGTCGAGAACTGGTCCCATTCCGGAGGTTGTTGACGTGACCGACACCGACATGCTGCCCGAGTCCTGGCGCGGCGTCCTCGGCGAAGAGCTGCAGAAGCCCTACTTCAAGGAGCTCACCGAGTTCGTCGAGGAGGAGCGGGCCAAGGGGCCGGTCTATCCGCCGCGCGAGGAGGTCTTCGCCGCCCTCGACGCGACACCGTACGAACGCGTCAAGGTCCTGGTTCTCGGCCAGGACCCGTACCACGGAGAGGGGCAGGGGCACGGCCTCTGCTTCTCCGTGCGGCCGGGGGTGAAGACCCCGCCCTCCCTGCGGAACATCTACAAGGAGATGCAGGCCGAGCTGGGCCACCCCATTCCGGACAACGGCTATCTGATGCCGTGGGCCGCGCAGGGTGTCCTGCTGCTCAACGCCGTGCTGACGGTGCGGGCAGGCGAGCCCAACTCCCACAAGGGCAAGGGGTGGGAGAAGGTGACCGACAAGGTGATCAGTGCCGTGGCCTCGCGGCCCGATCCCGCGGTGTTCGTGCTCTGGGGTGCCTATGCGCAGAAGAAGCTGCCGCTGATCGACGAGACGCGCCATGTGGTGGTGAAGGGAGCCCACCCCTCGCCCCTGTCAGCGAAGAAGTTCTTCGGCTCGCACCCCTTCACCAAGATCAACGAGGCGGTCGCCGCCCAGGGGCACGAGCCCATCGACTGGCGGATCCCGAACCTCGGCTGAGCGTTCGCGCACCCGGCTGACAGGCTCGGGCCCGTGCCCGAGCCTGTGCCGCATTGTCACCGGCGGCGGCTAGCGTCGTGATCCGTGGATCGTCGCATTTCACGCAATCGCCGCATGGACGTGGGAGGCCGCAGTGATGGAGCAGCAGGAGGCGTCGGAGGACGCCGTCATGACCCGGATCGGGCAGGCGATCATGCTGCTGCACGGCGGAGACCGCGAGGAGGCTCGCAATCGCTTCGGCGCCCTCTGGTCGGAGATCGGCGATGCCGGGGACGCGTTGCACCGCTGCACCCTTGCGCACTACATGGCGGACACACAGGAAGATCCCGGTGACGAGCTCGCCTGGGATCTGCGGGCGCTGGCCGCGGCGGAGGGGCTGAGCGAGGAGCGGCTGGCCCGGCACGAGGCGGCGCTCGCGGTGAAGGCTTTCTACCCCTCGCTCCACCTCAACCTCGCCGCCGACTATGTGAAGCTCCAACGCCCCGAGGCCGCACGGGTCCATCTCGACCGGGCTCGCGCGGCGACGGACGCCCTGGGGGACGACGGATACGGAAACGGCGTCAGGGCCGCGATCGAGCGGCTTGAGGGGCGGCTGCGGGGGGAGTGAGCTGGGGTCTGTCGTTCGGATCTTGCCGGGTTCGCGTGCCCTGGTGCGCACCCCCGCCGCGTCGTCGTCAGTCGCCGACGCTCCGCGTCGGCCATTCCTCCGCCTCGCGATCGCACGCACCGCGGTGACATCAGCCGCTCCGCGGCGGGCCGCTCACTGAGCCGGCCTGATCCAAACGACACCCTAGTCCCCGTACACCTCCCGGCAGATCCGGGCTTCGGGGCTGCCGGGGCGCCAGTGGCCGTAGTCCTGGCTCAGCTCGCAGACGTTCGGGGGGACGACGGTCGGCACCGGTGCGACAGGCCGCGCGGGCGTTCCCGGGCGCGCGGGTCTTCCGCGCGGCAGGGCGGGCCCCTCCGCGTGGTCCGGCTTCGGCGGCAGGGGGCCTTGCCCCCGCGCGGCGTCGTCGGCGCGAGCGGCCGGCGGCGTGGTCTTCTCGGCCGACGGGGGCGCAAGGGCCTCTCGTGCCGGTTCCTGCGCGATCTGCGGCTCCACGACCTGCGCCGGGAGGCCGCTCCCCGGCGGTGGTGAGGGTGGCGGTGCGGGCGGGGGCTCAACGGTCACGCATCCGGTCAGCACGACGCAGCCGGACAGGGCGAAGGCGGCCATCCCGGCCAGGACGGTTGTTCTCGTTCGGTGCACGGGGTCAACTCTGCTGTGCGCGCCGCGCGTTCACCGGCGTACGAGCAGACAATGGTCCACACGGGTGACGGCGGGCAGCCGGCCCGCGGAGCCGGACCGGATGCTGTGCGACGACGTTCACCACATCATCGGCCGGCCTCCCTCTTTCCGCCGCGGGCGGACCGCGCTCATCGGTGACGCCGCCCATGCCAAGGCGACCGGCGGCCGCCGCAGCGCACGTATGCTGCCGGAGCACACGACGTACGCGTAGGACAACCGGCACAGCGCCAAGGGAGGCCCCTGTGAAGGTCGGCTGCATCGGGCTCGGCGACATCGCGCAGAAGGCCTATCTGCCCGTGCTCACCACCCTCCCCGGGGTCGAACTGCATCTGCAGACCCGGACCCCCGCCACCCTCGCGCGGATCGCAGCGGCCCACCACATCCCCGCCGAGCGCTGCCACACCGACCTCGGTTCGCTGCTCGCCCAGGGCATGGACGCCGCCTTCGTCCACGCACCGACCGCCGTGCACACCGAGATCGTGACGAGGCTGCTGGAAGCGGGTGTGGCGACGTATGTCGACAAGCCGCTCGCATACGAACTGGCCGAGTCCGAGCGGCTGGTGACCCTCGGTGAAGAGCGTGAAACCAGTCTGGCCGTCGGGTTCAACCGCCGTCTTGCGCCCGGCTACGCCCAGTGCCTGGAGCACCCGCGCGAGCTGATCCTGATGCAGAAGAACCGCGTCGGTCTCGCCGAGGATCCTCGCACCCTCGTTCTCGACGACTTCATCCATGTCGTCGACACCCTGCGCTTCCTGGCACCCGGACCGGTCGACCGCACCGATGTACGGGCCCGGATCGTCGACGGGCTGATGCACCATGTCGTACTGCTGCTGTCCGGCGACGGGTTCACCGCCATCGGGACGATGAACCGCATGAGCGGCTCCACCGAGGAGATCCTCGAGGTGTCGGGCCAGGACACCAAGCGCGAGGTCCGCAATCTCGCGGACGTCGTCGACCACAAGGGGCAGCCGAGCGTACGACGGCGGGGCGACTGGGTGCCGGTGGCCCGCCAGCGCGGTATCGAGCAGTCCGTGCTGGCCTTCATCGACGCCGTACGCGCCGGGAAGTTCCTCAGCGCCCAGGACGCGCTTCGGACTCATGAGCTGTGTGAACAGGTGGTGCTGCGGGCTCTGGAGCAGGCCTCCTGAGCGAGCGCACACCCTCGGCGGCACAGAGCGCGGCGAGGACCGCCAGCGCTCCGTAGAGCGGCCAGTCGCCGAACCTCACGAACGGGGTGGTGCCGCGGGCCAGCGGGACGTCGTAGACGGCGGCGGTGCTGCTGTCCGTACCGAGCAGGCGGCCGACCCGGCTGCCGTCGGGTCCGTACACCGCGCTGACGCCGGTGAGGGTGGCGTGCACCATCGGCCGGCCGCTCTCGGCAGCCCGCAGGGCCGCCAGCGAGGCATGCTGCTCGGGCGCCCAACTGCCCTGGAACGACGAGGTCGACGACTGCGCGATCAGCAGCTGCGCGCCGTCCCGGGTCAGCGTCCTGCTCATGTCGGGGAACGCCGACTCGAAGCAGACCAGCGGCCCCAGACGCAGTCCGCCCCTGCCCTCGCCGGGCAGCACCATCACCACAGGGCGGCCGCCGCGCAGCCGGTCCTCGCCAGCAGCCCTGCCCACCGAGGTCGCCCAGCCGAGCAGCCCGCGCGCCGGTATGTACTCACCGAAGGGGACAAGCCGCATCTTGTCGTAGCGGTCCCCGGTCGGACCCTGCGGGCCCACCAGGACCGAGCTCTTGAAGATCCCCGCCCGGCCGTCGGCGTCCTCGCTCCGGGCGTCCACATTGACCAGGAGCTCCGCGCCGACAGTGCGCGAGAGCACCGCCGTACGGGCCGCCAGATCGGGGCGTTCACGCAGATCCGCGCCGACGCTGCTCTCACCCCAGACCACCAGATCGATGTCCTGTCCGGCCAGTTGGCGGGTCAGCTCCTCACTGCGTGCGAAGCGCCGCTCCACGCTGTCGACACCGTCGACGACGCCCGGCTGCACGACCGCGACACGGGCATGCCCCGACGGCTCCGGCTGCGGCAGCCAGATCCACACCGCGGTCGTGGTGAGCGCACACAGGACCCCGCCGCCCACCGCGGCAGTCCGGGCGCGAGGCACCGCGATCAGCACCGTCACGGCGGTGTTCACCGCCACCACGAGCAGGCTCACCAGCCAGACGCCACCCACTGACGCCAGCCGCAGAGCGGGGGAGACCTGCCACTGGCTCGCCCCCAGCAACCCCCAGGGTCCGCCCAACCCCTCCCACGAGCGGACCAGTTCGATCATCAGCCAGCCCGAAGGCACCACCGCCACAGCCGAGGCAGCCCGCGCACGCCTCCGCCTGCCGGAGAGCAGCGACCACACCAGCCACCCCCAGGGCGCCCAGAGCAGCCCGAGCAGCGCCGCGATCAGCACGATGAAGACATGCAGGCTCGGGATCAGCCAGTGATGCACGGCGATCATGAAGCCGATGCCGCCCAGCCAGCCCTCGACCGCCGCCCGACGGCCCGTCGGCGCGCCCCGGACCAGCAGCATCCACGGCACCAGCGAGACATACGCGAACCACCACAGCGAGGGTTCGGGAAAGGCCAGCGCGGGCAGCGCACCGGCGGCCACCGCGGCGACGGCACGCCCGCGCGACGACACAGCGAACTGCCGCGCGCGAGCCCAGCCGGGCCGGCCGACCGGAATCCGCATACTGCGCCTCCTCGTCCGGCTCGCAGTGACCGCGAGCGGTGTCATCTCCAGTGTGCGCGTGCGGGACCTGCAAGAACAGTGGGCCCTGGGCGCCAGGGGGCAGACGGGACTTTGACGACACCGCCTTGGAGGCGTCAGGCGCCGCCAAGCGCTTCCGGAGCACGCCGCCACTTCTCGTGGATCACCACCGTGTGCAGCCGCCAGCCGGCGTCCGTACGCAGCAGGCCGAAGGTGTAACGCCCGCCGGAGACGAAGTCGTCCCCCGACTCCAGACGCATCGGGTTCACATAGTCGGCCTGCACCTCGGCACGGTCGCCCGGGTAGCCGCCCAGGTCCTGAATGTGCAGCCGCCGGTTGACGATGAGATGCTGGCGTACCGGGAACAGACGCATCGCCTCCGCCATCCAGTCGGCGACTTCGGCGGCCGGCCCCTCGATGCCGCCCGAGCTGCGGTAGTCCGCGCGCCCTTCGCGGGCGAACAGCGCCCGGTAGGCGTGCCAGTCGGAATCGTCCACCGCCACCGCATAACTGGTGATCAGTTCGTCGATGGCCAGCCGGTCCATCACCGTCGCGAGATCCACGCGCTGCGTCATCGGGTCAGTTTCGGGCAGAGAAGGCTCAAGGCCAAGAGCTGTGCACACCGGTCACCCGCTCTTCACCCGCTCTTGTTCGGCAAACGGTCGATCTCCGTGCCTTCCGCGTTCCGGGGCCATACTGCCCTCATGCGCATCGACTACGACCCGGCCCAGTGCGACGCCGAGGCCTTCTACCGGTTGCTGACAGCCACCGTTGTCCCGAGGCCCATCGCCTGGGTCTCCACCACATCGGCCGACGGCACGGACAATCTCGCCCCGCACTCCTTCTTCACGATCTCGTGCGTGGCTCCACCCGTTGTGCAGTTCACCTCGGTCGGCCGCAAGGACTCGCTGCGCAATGTCGAGGACACCGGGGACTTCGTGGTCAACTTCGCGCCCGAGCCGCTCTTCGAGCAGATCAACGCCACCGCCACCGACTTTCCACGTGGCACCAGCGAGTTCGACGCGGTGGGCATCGCCCGCGAGACGAGTCTGCGCGTGAAGCCTCCACGGGTCGCGGCCTCCCCGGTGGCTCTGGAATGCGAACTGCACAGCACCGTACGGCTCGGCGACTCGACGGTCGTCTTCGGCCGCGTCGTCCATGCCGCGGTCAGCCGTGACGTCATGGCGAGCGGGCACCCCGAGGTGACGAAGCTGGCGCCGCTCACCCGGCTGGGCAAGGACGAATGGGCCACGCTCGGAGGCGTACGCGAGATCTCCCGTGTCCCGTACGCCGAGTGGCAGGACGGCGCCGACGGCCTGGGCCGCTGAAAATGACCGCGGCGGCTACCGGCTGACGGCCCGCAGCACCACGAACTTCGGGTCACTGGAGACGACTTCGCAGTTCCCGAAGAGACGGCGCAGCCTCACGTGATAGCCGAGGTGGCGGTTTCCAACGACCCAGAGCTCGCCGCCGGGCCGCAGGGCACGGCGCGCCCCGCCGAACATCCGGCGGGCGGCCGTGTCCGTCGTCGCCCGGTGCGAGTGGAACGGTGGATTGTTCAGCACCAGATCGACGGACGCGTCCGGCACACCTGACAGACCGTCGCCGACCAGGAACTCCGCCTTCGCGTCCGACGGGACGTTCTCGCGGTACGTCGCCTCGGCCGAGGCGACCGCCGAGAACGACTCGTCGACAAAGGTGAGCGAAGCCGCCGGATTGGCCAGCGCGGCCGCCGTGCCGACCACGCCGTTGCCGCAGCCCAGATCGACGACCCGCTGAGGACCGTGCAGCTCCGGCAGGCTCCGCAGAAAGAACCGGGTGCCGATGTCGAGGCGCTCGGCGCAGAAGATGCCCGCGTGATTGGTGACGGTCCGGCCCGCGAGGACGCCCACATCGGCGGGCAGCGCATAGCGCAGCGGCCAGGGGCTCGGGGTACGGGCCAGTCTGTGGTCGGGCGTACAGAAAATGAGCCGCGCCTTCTTCACCGCGAGCGAGGTCCTGGTCGGACCGAGGATCCGCTCGAACAGCTTCAGCGTCGACGTGTGGATCTCGCTGACCATCCCGGCGCCCACGACGACCGTGTCCGCGTGCACAGCGGGCGCAAGGCGGTGCAGCTGGTCCTCCAGCAGGGCGAGGCTCTTGGGCACCCGGATCAGCAGTGCGTCGATCCGCTCCGGCGGCAGGTCCCTGACCGACTGGAGGCGTACCGAGTCCACCTCGATGCCGTTGCGGGCCAGATTCGCCCGGGTTGCCTCCTGGCCGAGGAAGGAGTCCGTGATCTGTACGGGCCGGTGGGCCGCGAGCGAGGTGGCGAGGGCACCCCAGCGGTCCCCGACGACGACCAGCGTGCCGTTCAGGTCCGTGGAAGGGGCGTCGTCGATTCCCTTGAGCTGGCGCAGGAGGTACTCGTCGGCGGCGTCCCAGGCGCGGAGGGGGTCGCGGGGGTCCTCGGGGAAGCGGGCGAGCTCGAAGCCGCCCCATGACGTGGTCAAACGGTTCATCGTGCACTCAGGCTAGCCGAGCCCACGATCACGCCGAGCGCTCCCGGCCCGCCCGCCCTGCGCTCAGGCGGCGTGCTCCACGTCCACGTCCACGAGCGCGGCCGCGGCCCACTCCACCACCAGCGCCTCGTACTCCGGGCGGCGGTCGTCGGGCAGCTCGCCGTCCGCCCACAGCTCTCGGATCCGGGCATTGAGCTCGGCGGCGGACAACGCGGTTTCTGACTCGCGGGACAAGGGGGACATGCGGACAGGCTAAGGCCTGGGTACGACAGCCGTCAGCCCCGCGGCTACGGGCCTCAGCCGGCCGACTCACCCGCGTGCGGGCTCAGTGCATCCGTTCCGACCAGGATGAACAGCAGGATTCCCAGCAGGATGCGGTAGATCACGAAGGGCATGAAGCTCTTCGTAGTGATGAACTTCATGAACCAGGCGATCACCGCGTAGCCCACGGCGAAGGCGATGATCGTGGCGAAGAAGGTCTGCGGCCAGTCCACATGCCCGCCCCCGCTCGCGTCCTTCAGCTCGAAGACGCCCGAGGCCAGCACGGCCGGGATGGCCAGCAGGAACGAGTAGCGAGCCGCCGCCTCACGCGTGTAGCCCATCAGCAGACCACCGCTGATGGTCGCGCCCGAGCGCGAGACGCCCGGAATCAGGGCCATCGCCTGGCAGGCACCGTAGATCAGACCGTCCCTGACACCCAGCTCCTTCAGCGTCTTGCGCTGCTTGACGGCCCGGTGCTTGCCGCCATCCTCGTCACGGGCGGCAAGACGGTCGGCGATGCCGAGGACTATGCCCATCACGATCAGGGTTGTGGCGATCAGCCGCAGATCTCGGAACGGTCCCTCGATCTGGTCCTTGAACGTGACGCCGAGCACACCGATCGGGATCGAGCCCACGATGACCAGCCAGCCCATCTGGGCGTCGTGGTCACTGCGCAGCTCCTTGTTCGTCAGGGAACGGAACCAGGCGGAGACGATGCGTGCGATGTCCTTGCGGAAGTAGATGAGGACGGCCGTCTCGGTGCCGATCTGGGTGATCGCGGTGAAGGCGGCGCCCGGGTCCTCCCAGCCGGCGAATGCGGCGGTGAGCCGCAGGTGCGCGCTGGAGGAGATCGGCAGGAACTCGGTCAGCCCCTGGACGAGCCCGAGGATGAATGATTCGAACCAAGACATCGAAAACTACGCCACCCAAGAAATGATCACGGTCTGACGGCGCGTAGCGTTCCCGATCATGCGCCAGGTCCCAGGAAGCGTAGCGTCCCCCGATTGGCGCACATCCCGCAGCCCCTGTCAGCCGCGCTCGCAGGCAAACCACCCGCCAGCCGCGTCCCCAACCTCACAGGTCAATACACCTAGCGCTCCCGCAGCCGGTGCCGTTTGCACCAGGCGATCCAGGCCGCGGCCAGCCCCGTCACCACGATGAAACCCATCGCGACCACGAACGCCGGGGACGTCGGCGAGCCGGCCCTGCTGCCCGCGACCACATACGCCGCCGTGTTCGGGATCGAGCCGAGCGCCGTCGCCAGCAGGAAGGGGACATAGCCCATGCGGGAGACGGCGGCGCAGTAGTTCGCCGCGGCGAACGGCACGCCGGGGAAGAGGCGCAGCGCCAGCATCGAGCGGAAGCCGTGCCTGCTCAGCTGGGTGTCGGCCGCCATCAGCCAGCGCCCCCGCAGCAGCGGCCGCAGCGCGTCCTGCCCGAGCAGCCGCCCCAGCGCGAACGAGATACCCGCACCCAGCACCGTCCCGGCGAGCGCCGAGACAAACCCCGCCTGTGAGCCGAAGAGCGTGCCCGCCGCCAGGTTGAGCAGCGGGCGCGGCACGAAGGCCGCGGTGCACGCCCCGTACGCGACGCCGAACAGCACCACGGCCGCGGCTCCGCTCAGCTGCGGCGGCCAGCCCGCAGAGAGCAGCCGCTGCGGCTCGTACAACACGACCGTCACCGCGGCGGCGGCCAGCATCGCCACGAGAAGCGACAGCCGCGACCACGGTGAGAGCAGTGCCCTCGTGCAGCGCACGGCGAGGCCCGATGCGGGGCGGGGGACGGGGTCGAGCATCCGGGGAGAGTAGCCGACACGGGATGTGATCGCCGTAATGTGAGCGGCATGACCCCGGTCGAACCGCCCGTCTTCCCTCGCAGCGATCTCGCCGACACTGTGCTCGCGCGCCTCACCGCCGTGTATCCGACCGGCGCCGACGCGGGGAGGGCCGAGTCGGCCGCCGCGTACATGAAGGGCATCGCGCCCTTTCTCGGGCTCTGTACCGGCACTCGCCGCGACCTCTCCCGCAGTGTGCTGGACGGAACCGCGGTCCCCGACGAGGCCGACTGCACGGCGATCGCCCTGCGCTGCTGGGAGCTGCCCCAGCGCGAATACCACTACTTCGCCGTCGACTATCTGCGCCGCCATGTGAAGCGCTGCTCCTCCGGCTTTCTGCCCGTCGTACGTCATCTCGTCGTCACCGTCTCCTGGTGGGACACCGTCGACGCGCTCGCCTCACATGTCGTCGGACCGCTCGTGAGCGCCGATCCCGGGCTGAAGTCCGTCATGGACCGCTGGATCGAGGACGACGATCTGTGGGTCGTGCGCACGGCGCTGCTGCATCAGCTCCGCTACAAGGACGCGACCGACACCGAACGGCTCTTCGCCTACTGCCTGCGCCGCGCCGACCACTCGGACTTCTTCATCCGCAAGGCGATCGGCTGGTGCCTGCGCGAGTACGGCAAGACCGATCCGGACGCGGTACGCCACTTCGTCGAGCGGCACCGGGACCGGCTGGCGCCGCTGTCCGTGCGTGAAGCACTCAAGAACCTGTGAGCTGCTGAACTCTGAACTCCCGGCACAACTCCCGCGCAGGGAAAACCATTCGACGCGGCGAAGCGCCCTGAGCGATCATCGTCGACATGTTCCGGTACGCCTTCCTCGCATCGCCGTCCGCAGTCGCGGACGCGCCGAAGGCTGCCGCATTCCCCGCAGCCGCCGCTGCCGCAGCGCCCCTCGACGGCGCCCGAAGCTGACCCTTCCCGGATCGACCGGCGGACCCCCCAGGGGGAGGGTCGGCGAGGCCCAGGGGTCCCATCACGCTTCGAGTTCCGAGGAAACCGAGGAATCAGTCATGTCCAAGACGGCATACGTGCGCACCAAGCCGCACCTCAACATCGGCACCATGGGCCACGTCGACCACGGCAAGACCACACTCACCGCCGCCATCACCAAGGTCCTCAGCGAGCGCGGGACCGGCACCTTCGTGCCGTTCGACCGGATCGACCGGGCGCCCGAAGAGGCCCAGCGCGGCATCACCATCAACATCGCGCACGTCGAGTACGAGACCGACACCAGGCACTACGCGCACGTGGACATGCCGGGCCATGCCGACTACGTCAAGAACATGGTCACCGGAGCCGCGCAACTGGACGGGGCGATCCTTGTCGTCTCGGCGCTCGACGGGGTCATGCCGCAGACCGCGGAGCACGTCCTGCTCGCCCGTCAGGTGGGCGTCGACCACATCGTCGTCGCCCTCAACAAGGCGGACGCGGGCGACGACGAGCTCACCGACCTGGTGGAGCTGGAGGTCCGCGAGCTGCTGACGGCCCATGGGTACGGCGGCGACGCGGCGCCGGTGGTACGGGTCTCCGGACTCAGGGCGCTGGAGGGCGACCCACGCTGGACGGCCGCCGTCGACGCGCTGCTCGACGCCGTCGACACCTATGTGCCGATGCCCGTCAGGTACACGGACGCGCCGTTCCTGCTCCCGGTGGAGAACGTACTCACCATCACCGGGCGCGGCACGGTCGTCACCGGCGCCGTCGAGCGGGGCACGGTCCGCGTCGGCGACCGTGTCCAGGTTCTCGGCGCCGACACCGAGACGGTCGTCACGGGTCTGGAGACCTTCGGCAAGCCGATGGAGTCCGCGGAGGCCGGTGACAACGTCGCCCTGCTGCTGCGCGGCATGGCGCGCGACGCTGTCCGCCGCGGCCATGTGGTGGCGGCGCCCGGCAGCGTCGTGCCGAGCCGGCGCTTCACCGCGCAGGTGTACGTTCTGTCCGCCCGCGAGGGCGGCCGTACGACACCGGTCTCCACCGGCTACCGCCCGCAGTTCTACATCCGGACGGCAGACGTCGTCGGCGACATCGACCTCGGCGCCGCGGCGGTCGCCCGGCCCGGCGACACGGTCATGATGACCGTCGAACTGGGCCGTGACATCCCTCTGGAGCCGGGCCTCGGCTTCGCGATCCGCGAGGGTGGCCGCACGGTGGGCGCGGGGACGGTGACGGAACTCGCGTAAGCGCGGGGGCGGGCCGGCTGCTTCGCCGCGAGGCCGGGTCCGGCCCCGCCGCCGTGCCCGCGCTGCTGCGGGAGAACGGTGCCGGTTTCGCAGCGAGGCCGGGTCGCCAGGGTGTGGGTGGCGCATGTCCCTCCCGCCCGCGCCCCCGGGAGGGCGGCACCGGGCTTCGCCGCGAAGCCGTCGCGCCAGGACGCAGGGGGCACCAGCCCCCGCGTCATCCACCCCTCCGCGCCCCGCGGGACGCAGCCGCGCGAGACTGACTCCCATGACGGACACGGCAGTTGTACTCGGCGCCGGCGGAATCACCGGTGTGGGCTGGGAGATCGGCATCCTCCACGGACTCGCCGCCTCGGGCGTGGATCTGAGCACCGCCGACCTCCTCGTCGGCAGCTCCGCGGGCGCGGTCGTCGCCGCCCAGGTCGCATCCGGCAGGCTGGGCATCGCCGAGCTGTACGAGCGCCAGCTCGCCTCACCCGAGGGTGAGAGCGCGGCCCGGTTCGGTCTTTCGCTGACGCTGACGTACGCACGGGCGATCCTCACGTCCCGTACACCCGAGGAGTACGGACGCAAGCTCGGCAGGCTTGCGCTTGCCGGCACCGTCGGCGTGGCGTCCCGCCGCGAGGTGATCGCCGGGCGGCTCCTCTCGCACGCATGGCCCGAGCGGCGCCTGCTCGTCACCGCCGTTGACGCGCTCACGGGCGCGTTGAAGACCTACGACAAGGACAGCGGCGTACCGCTGGTGGACGCGGTCGCGGCCAGCTGCGCGGTCCCGGGCGTCTGGCCGCCGGTCACCATCGAAGGCCGCACATGGATCGACGGGGGAGTGCACACGACGGCCAACGCCCACCTCGCCGCCGGATACCAGCGGGTGGTCGTCCTCGCGCCCATCGCCTACGGCACCAAGGCGATGGCCTCGCCCCGGGCCCAGGCCGCACAGCTCGCCGCCGCCGGCGCCCGCGTCGCGGTCATCACCCCCGACGCCACCGCCAGGAAGGCGTTCGGCCGCGGCCGGCTGGACCCGGCGCTACGTGCTCCCGCGGCCCGTGCCGGGCTGGCCCAGGCCGCCGCGCACGTCAAGGCCGTCGCCGCGGTGTGGGCACAATGAGACGGTGAGCGAGCAGCTACCCGTCATCCGCCAGGTCGAGAGCGGCACCGCCAGGCTGATGCCCGACATCGACCGGGACCGAGCCTGGTTGCTGACGGTGGACGGCGCGCCCCAGTCGTATGTCGACCTGGATGCGCCCACCCATCTGGAGTTCGAGTACGCGCGGCGTCTCGGCCATGTCGTCGACTGCGCCGCGGACGAGGGCGCGCCGCTCGATGTGCTGCATCTGGGCGGCGGGGCGCTGACCCTGCCGCGCTACGTGGCCGCGACGAGGCCGGGCTCGCGCCAGGACGTCGTGGAGGCTGACCGCGGGCTGCTGACCCTCGTGGCCGAGCGACTGCCGTTGCCCGCGGGCTCGGGCATCGAGGTGCACGGCACCGATGCCCGGGCCTGGGTGGAGGCGGCTCCCGCGGACTGTGTCGACATGCTGATCGGCGATGTCTTCGGCGGCTCGCGGGTACCTGCCCATCTCACGTCGGTCGAGTACGCGCGCGCCGCCGAACGCGTCCTGCGGCCGGACGGAATATACGCCGCCAACCTCGCCGACGGCGCACCCTTCGCCTTCCTCCGCTCCCAACTCGCCACATTCGCCACGGTGTTCGCTGAGCTCGCGCTGATCGCGGAACCGTCCGTACTGCGCGGTCGGCGCTTCGGCAACGCGCTGCTGCTCGCCTCGCAGGGCCCCATCGACACGGCGCCCCTCGCCCGCCGCATCTCCGCCGACGCCTTCCCGGCACGGCTGGAGCACGGCGCGTCGCTGACCCGGCTCATCGGGGACGCGAGTGTCGTACGGGACGCGGACGCGGTGGCGTCGCCCGAGCCGCCCGACGGTGCTTTCAGCATCGGCTGAGACGGCAGGGGCGGACGCCGGATCAGTCGGAGGGCGTTCCCGCGAGCCGGACCGTGCTGAGGATCTGCGCGATGGTCGCGTCCGGGACCTCGTCCTTGACGCCGGTGTTGGCGTACAGCACCCAGCTCGCGAAGTCACCCTTGCTGTTCTTGAAGGTGAACGCGATCGACTTGCCGTCGGTGCTGCACTTGTTGGTCTTCTTCACGCCGAGCGCGGTGGCCGTGGCAACGCTGCCGGAGAGCCCCGACTTGGTGGTGTACGGCTTGGCCTTGGTGATCTTGACCGTGCCCTTGGGCTCCTTCTGCGCGTAACCCGCCCAGACCCAGTTGCCCGCTTCGTTGTAGGCGCCGGTGGCGGTGTCGGTCGCGCCCTTGCCGCCCTTGGTGCCGGTCGTGCTCAGTCCCCACTGCTCGGGCTTGCCGTCCTTGTCGGTGTCGAACGTGCACCACTTGGACTTGTAGTGGGCCGGGGCCGACATGACGACGACGGGCGAGCCGTCGTTCTTCTTCTCGTCCTCGAAGAAGGTGCTCATGCCGGAGCCGGCGACCTCCCAGGCGGGCGGGACGTCGAACTGGGTGCCGCGCTTGGGATTGGTGACGACCTTCCAGCCCGCGATGAGCGGCTTGGCGTCCTCGCCGCCGCGCGGGTTGTCGGTCGGTGAAGCGGGCGGCGTGCTGGGCTTGTTGGTGGCGGGCGTCTTCGAGGCGCTGACCTTGCTGCCCTCGTCGCCGGTGCCCTTGTCGTCGTCCTTCAGCACGATGACGCCGGTGACGACCGCGGCCGCGACGACCGCCGTGGCAGCGACGATCGCGATGACGGTCGTCTTCTTCTTGTTGTCCTGCGGCGGCTGGGGCGCACCGGGCGGCTGGCCGGGCACGGCGTACTGCGGCACCGTCGGCTGCTGGTACGGATTGGGCTGCTGGTAACCCGGCTGCTGGTAACCAGGTTGCTGGTATCCCGGCTGCTGATAGGGATTCGGCTGTCGGTACCCCGGCTGCTGGTACGGGTTCTGGTCCTGCGGGTTCTGCTCGCCCCCGGGCGGCTGCTGTCCTGGCCACATGGCGAGTAACGATAGAGGTGTGGCACCACACGTGCCACGTCCGCCCCCGCCCAGGGATGGCCAAGGCTGCTACTCATGGGTAACATCGCGTCCCATGAGCGCTGATCAGATGTCAGTCGGCGAGATGCTCGCCGCGACGGTCCCCATGGCCGGGACCCTCAACCTGGAGTTCCTGGAGACCACCGCCGAGCGTGCTGTCGTACGCATGCCGGACCAGAGCGACTTCCACAACCACGTCGGTGGACCGCACGCCGGGGCGATGTTCACGCTCGCCGAGACCGCGAGCGGCGCCATCGTCCTCGCCGCCTTCGGCGACCAGCTGAACCGTGCCGTACCGCTCGCCGTCAAGGCGGAAATCGGCTACAAGAAGCTGGCGATGGGCGTCGTCACCGCCACCGCCACGCTCGGCCGCCCGATCGCAGACGTGGTTGCCGAACTGGACGCCGGGGAGCGTCCGGAGTTCCCCGTCGAGATCGCCATCCAGCGCGCGGACGGCGCGGTGACCGGGGAGATGACGGTCGTGTGGACGCTGCGCCCCAACGCCTGAGCGCACCTCCCGAGCGCCCGAGGTAGGCTGCCCGGCGTGCGCCGACGCGGGCGCACGCCGGGCAGCCCGTGCCCGGTGACCTCGGGAGGATGCGGCGTTGCACGTCCAGGAGTGGCTCGAGACCGTCCCGGCGGTCAGCATCTACCTCCTGGTGGGGGTGGTCATCGGCCTCGAGAGCCTTGGCATTCCGCTGCCGGGCGAGATCGTCCTCGTCAGCTCGGCCCTGCTCGCCTCGCAGCACGGTGAGATCAATCCGTACATCCTCGGAGCCTGTGCCTCGGCCGGCGCCGTCATCGGCGACTCGATCGGCTACGCCATCGGCCGCAAGGGCGGCAGACCGCTGCTGGCCTGGCTCGGCGGGAAGTTCCCCAAGCACTTCGGTGAGGCGCAGATCGCCATGGCCGAGCGGTCCTTCGAGAAGTGGGGCATGTGGGCCGTCTTCTTCGGCCGCTTCGTCGCCCTGCTGCGTATCTTCGCCGGGCCCCTCGCGGGCGTGCTGCGCATGCCGTACTGGAAGTTCCTCATCGCCAACGTCCTCGGCGGAATCCTGTGGGCGGGCGGCACGACCGCCGTCATCTACTCGGTAGGTGTCGTGGCCGAGGCCTGGCTGAAGCGGTTCTCCTGGCTGGGGCTCGTCCTCGCCGTGCTCATCGGCCTCACCTCGATGCTGGTGCTCAAGAGCCGCGCCAAGAAGGCGGCCGCGCAGGCGAAGGCGGAGCCGGACCCCGTGCCCGCCTCCGACTGACCCGCACGACGAGAGCACACGAGACGCACCGGGACGAGAAGCATCAAGGAGAGACGGCCATGGCAGGTCAGGCACTGATCGCGGCAGTGGGCGGCAAGGAGCCGAGCATTGCGCCCGACGCCTTCACCGCCCCCACTTCGGTCGTGATCGGTGAGGTCACCATGGCCCCGGGCTCCAGCGTCTGGTACCACACGGTGCTGCGCGCGGACTGCGGCCCGATCGTCCTGGGCGCCGGCACCAATGTCCAGGACAACTGCACGGTCCATGTCGACCCCGGCTTCCCGGTCACCGTCGGCGAGCGCGTCACCGTCGGCCACAACGCGGTGCTGCACGGCTGCACCGTGGAGGACGACGTCCTGGTCGGCATGGGCGCGACCGTTCTCAACGGCGCGCACATCGGCTCCGGTTCGCTGATCGCCGCCCAGGCGCTTGTGCCGCAGGGGATGCGGGTACCGCCCGGCTCGCTCGTCTCGGGCGTGCCCGCCAAGATCAAGCGTGAGCTGACCGAAGAGGAGCGCGAGGGCATCAAGCTCAACGCCTCGATGTACCTGCTGCTGGCCAAGGAGCACCGGGAGGCGACGGAAACCGGCTGAACTCCCGCCGTTTTCCGTCCCTCGACGCGGCCGCGGGCCGCTACACCGGAGGTCCGCCGGAAGAGGCGGGCATGACAATCTCGGCCGCCACCACGCTGCCGGCTTCCAGCCTGCGCGTGCTGGTCCGTGTCGCGAAGGCGTCGACGAGCCGGAGGCCGTGACCGAGGTCGGCGTGGGCGTCCAGCGGCTCCTGCCGCCGAACCGAGCGGTGCTTCCAGCTCCCGCCGTCCCTGACCTCGGTCGTCAGGGTGTTCCCACGGACCCTGATGGCGACTGCGACCCACGGGCTGCCGCTGTGCAGCACCACATTGCTGACCAGCTCGGTGACGATCACCGCAAGTGCCTCGTGGAAGTCGTCGTGCAGCCGCCACCGCTGCGCGACGGCGCGGGCGAAATGCCTCAGCGTGCGCGCGGCTTCCGGCGTCGCCGACATCGCACACTGGGCGAGTCCCGAAAGTCCGCCGTGCGGCATCCGGCCGGAAGGCGGAGGGTGGGGGGACTCCTTTGTTGATGCGATCACTGTCGGCTCCTTTTGCCCGGGTGGTGCCCGGGCGCTGGGTCTAACCTCGTGGGCGGCGCACAGTGGGCGCAATTGGGGAGACTGAAGTACGGATACCCAAAGAAATGAAATGCCCGGAAATGTCGAGGAGGGTGAGCCGGTGAACACACTCAGTGACGACGCCTGGGAAAGATGGTTGAAACAGACCCTCGACCGTCCCACCGGCCGGCCGGCCCTCCTGTTGATCGAAGGAAAAGCAGGAACCGGCAAGAGCCGACTGGTCGACCGGCTGCTCGACGCCGCCGGGTCGGGCACACGGCCATGCGTCATCCTGAGCTTCACCGCCACCGGCACCGCCCTGGCACATCACCCGGCCCGTCCGCCCCGCCCCGAGACGGGCAACGACCGGCCCACCGGACGCGCCCGCATCGAAGCTCCCCCGCTGCCGCCGCGGATCTACCCGGACGCGGCCGCGCTGGCCGAGGAACTGGCGCCCCTGCTCGAATCCGGCGGCCCCGTACTGCTGATAGCCGAAGACGTACACCGCGCCGATCCGGGCAGCCAGGACCTGCTGCGGCGGCTGCTGGAACGACCGCCCGCCGGACTCGCGGCCGTGCTCGTCTACCGGCCCGAGGAACTGGGCGAACCCGGTCTGGTCCTGGGCAGACCCGTGAGCTACCCGGCCCGGCTTTCCCTGCTTCGGATACGTCTTGAACCGCTGGACGCCGAACAGGTGCGCAGACTGGTCGAGGAGCGGCTGGGCCCCGAGAGCTGCCCGCCGGAACTGGTCGCCCGCATCCACGAGCGCTCCGCGGGAGTCCCGCAGGTCGTCGTCGACCTGGTGCGCCAGCTGGAGGACGTCTGCGGCCGGAGGGAGCGCTACACCGCACGGGACGTGGACGCCACGGGCACTCCCGTACGGCTGGCTGAGCTGGTTCTCGGCAGGCTGGCCGCGCTGCCGCCCGAGCACCGGGCCGTCCCCAGGGCGGCGGCGGTACTGGACGAGCCCAGCACTGCCGAGGACCTGTACGCGGTTGCCGCGCTGCCTGCCGAAACCGGCCGTGAGGCCCTGATGGCCACCCTGCGCGCAGCCGTACTCCAGGAGACCGGCAGCGATGTGTACGGATTCCCCTCACCGCTCGCGAGCACGGCCGTCTACCAGGAGCTGCCGGGCCCCTTGCGCCAGGACATGCACCGCAGGGCGGCCGCCGTCCTCGCCCGCCGCCACCCCGTGCCGTGGGGCCGACTGGCCACCCACCGGCATCGCGGTGGCCAGCTGCGCGGCTGGCTGAAGGCGGTCGAGCGGGCCGCCCTGCAGTGTGCCGAGGCCGGTGAGCACCAGACGGCGATGGACCTGCTCGAACAGGCCCTGTCCCATCCGTCGGTCCCGCGCGAGGTGCGCGCCCGCCTCGCCCCCCTGCTGGCCCACAGCGCGGTGCTGGGGCTGCACACCGACCAGACCGTCGAAGTACTGCGCCAGATCCTCGACGACCAGTCCCTGCCCCCCGCCGTACGCGGTCAGATCCGGCTCGACCTGGGCCTTGTCCTGTACAACCAGGCCGGCATGGGCCTGCAGGGCTGGGTGGAACTGGAGCAGGCGGCCGATGAACTGGCGGAACGGCCCGCCCTCGCGGCGCGCGCCATGTCGGCGCTGGCCATGCCTGTGATGTCCGCGGTCCCGCTGGAACGCAATCTGCACTGGCTGGAGAAGGTCCAGAAGACGGCGGCCCGCAGTGACGACCCCGAAGTGCGCACGGCGGTCGCCGCCAACTGCATCGCGATACAGCTGGAGACCGGTGACCCCACGGCCTGGGACGTGCTGGAACAGCTGCGCGCGGAGACCGATCACCCCGAGCGGCTCCCGCACGTGGCGCGCGGACTGGTGAATGCGGCGGACGCCTTCCTGTGGCTGGGACACCTTCAGCGCGTGGGGGACCTGCTGGACGAGGGGCTGGAGCTGGCGGCCCGCAGCGGAGCCTCGTATGTCGAACAGGACGGGCGTGGCAGCGTCCTGCTCCTGGACTGGTTCAACGGACGCTGGGAGGGGCTGGCCGCCCGGGCGCGGGCCTTCGTCGCCGAGACGGGTGTCATGCCCGGGCCGGCGGCCGACGCCCGGGTCGTCCTCGGCATGCTCGCCCTGGCCCAGGGCGAATGGCAGCAGATGGCGGCCTGGCTGTCGGGGGACGGGCATCCGCTGCCCGCCGGCTCGCCGCTGCCGCATGTGGCGGCGGCCGCCGGTGCGCTGGTGCGTACCGCGCTCGCCCGAGGCGACATCGACACCGCGGCCTCGGAAGCCGCCGACGCCTGGGACCGACTGCGTGACAAGGGCGTCTGGGTGTGGGCTTCGGAACTCGCACCCTGGGCCGTCGAGGCGACCGCACGCGCCGGCCGCGGGCAGGTGGCCTCGGACATGGTCACCGAGTTCGAGACGGGTCTGAAGGGCAATCTCGTGCCGTCGGCCGCTGCCGCGCTCCAGTGGTGTCGTGGCGTCCTGCTGGAGACGGCGGGCGAACCGGTGCGGGCGGTGCCCCACTTCCGTGAAGCGGCGGCGATGTACACCGAGATGCCCCGCCCGTACGCGGCGATCCTCGCAGGCGAGGCCGCCGCGCAGTGCGTGCTGGCGGCGGGCACGAGCTCCGAAACCGCAGCTGCCGTCGAGGAGCTGGCCCTGTGCGTCCAGCAACTCACCGACCTGGAGGCGGGCTGGGACGCGGCACGTGTGCGGGCGACGCTCCGCGCCCATCAGCCCCCCGCCGAACAGCGTCGCCGCGGGCGCCCGAGCTACGGGGACCAGCTCTCCCCGCGCGAACAGGAGGTCGTGGATCTGGCCTCCGCGGGGCTCACCAACCGTGAGATCGCCGCTACGCTGCATCTGTCGCCGCGCACCGTGGAGCAGCATGTCTCCCGGGCCCGCAGAAAGCTCGAATCGCAGTCCCGGCAGCAGCTCAGCCGGTCCCGAAACAACCGTCCGGGCTGATTTATTTGCGTATCCGTAGATCGCGTTCACGGATAGGCGCCCGCCGGTCCACGGCATAGCTTCCAGGCACCGAAATGCGGAACGCACCGTTGCCGTGTCCCGTCGCGGCCGCCAGAGTGCTCGCTTCGGTGCTGTGCCCGGGATGCCGGAAGGCCGGGCGAGCGCGCGCCACGTCCCCACCGCGGTGGCCGCCTCGCCGAGGCAGGGGGGTCCGGCCCCGGGCACGTCGAGTCCTCGCTGACGGGTGATCAAGAACCTTGTGTGAAGCGGGGTGGGGCGAACATCACAGCGCACCGCCGTGATCAGGCCGGGCGGGCCGACTACCGTGTGCGCGTGCCCCGCAACAGAAACACGTTCTCATCGCTTGCCGCCTGGCGGCGGCGCGTCCTCGCGCGCGCCGTCCAGCGCGGCTGGCGCTGGGTGCAGGAAACAGGTGCCGTCACCGCGGAGCACCCCGGCCGGCTGCGCTTTCGCCGGCTCGGTTCGGGCACCCGGCTCGCCTTCCCGCAGGGCACCGTCTTCGGCGAGGCGTGGATCGAACTCGGCGACCACTGCATCGTCGCCGAACAAGTCACCCTCACGGCAGGGATGATGCCCGGTCTCGACCTGGGCGCCGACCCCATCCTGACGCTCGGCGGCGGCGTGGTTCTCGGCCGCGGCAGCCACGTCATCGCCGACGCCAGGGTGACCATCGGCTCGGACACGTACTGCGGGCCGTATGTCTACATCACCTCGACCAATCACAGCTACGACGACCCCCATGAGCCCGTCGGCAGGCAGTGGCCCCGCACCGAGCCGGTCGAGATCGGCCCCGGTTGCTGGCTGGGCACGGGTGCGGTGATCCTTCCCGGTGCACGGCTCGGCCGCAATGTGGTGGTCGCGGCGGGCGCCGTCGTACGTGGCGAGGTCCCCGACCACTCGGTGGTTGCCGGGGCACCCGCCCGGGTCGTACGCAGCTGGGACCCGGTGCGCGGCTGGCAGCCCCCGCTGCGTACGCCCGCTCCCGTGCCCATCCCGGAGGGCATCACCCCCGAGCAGCTGCTGGCGCTCGCGGAGCTGGAGGAGAGCTGACGCAGGGGGCGCCGATCAGCCGGTGGCCAGCAGGACGGTGCCCATCAGCGCGAGCCCCGCGCCTGTCGCCTGAACCGCACGCAGCCGTTCCTTGAGCAGCAGGAGTGCGGCGAGGACCGTCACCACCGGGTACAGGTTCGCGAGTACGGCGGCGATGGTGACGGGGCCGTGCTGCGCGGCGATGGAGTACGTGCCGTTGGCCGCGACGTCGGCCAGGCCGACGAAGGCGAGCGCCGGGATCGAGGCCCACACGGCCCGCATCCCGTCGTCCTCGGGCAGCGCCCGCGCCCCCCGCTTCACCGATACGAACAGGGCCGCGCCGCCGACCGCCACATTCGTGACGCGCTGTACGAACAGGGCGAGGAAGAGACCGGTGATCGTGGTCGAGGCCTGGGAGATCAGGGCCATCACCGCGCCGAAACCGAAGGCGGCGAGAAGGGTCAGCAGGATGGCCTGACGCTGCACGGGCGCCCCGCGCAGCTGGGGGCCGCCCGCCAGCACGATTCCGGCCACGGCGACGGCGATTCCGGCGACCTGCAGCAGCCCGGGCCGCTCGCCGAGGATCAGACCAATGGCGACGGGGACCGCGACGCCCAGTGAGCCGAGCGGGGAGACCACACCCATCGGGCCGAGCGCGAGCGCCCTGTAGAAGGAGAGCATGGCCACGGGGCCGACGGCGCCCGCCGCGGCGGCGTACCAGAGCTGAGGTCCGGCCTCTGCCCAGCCGCCGGTGGCGACGACGACGGCGCCCAGTACCACCACCGCGATCGACTGCGAGGCGACGACGACTGTGAGCGCCGGCGTGCGTCGTGTCAGCAGTCCGCCGCCGAAGTCGGCCAGCCCCCACAGGAGGCTGGTGGCCAGGGCGAACAGTGCGGTCATGGCGAGCCTCGCAGTACAGTGCAGTGAACGATGGGTGCACCACACGGTAGTGCAATGTATTGAACTCTGTCATCCAGAATATTGGACGGCGCCGGACGCTTGGACGGAATGTGTCGGACCTCGACCAGCTCACGCAGTCGCTCGCCCGCAATCTCAAGCGCTGGCGCGGTGAGCGGGGCCTCACGCTCGATGCCCTCGCCGCCCGGGCGGGCGTCAGCCGGGGCATGATCATCCAGATCGAGCAGGCGCGTACGAATCCGAGCGTCGGGACCACGGTGAAGCTCGCCGACGCCCTCGGCGTCAGCATCACCACGCTTCTCGACTACGAGCAGGGCCCGCAGGTCCGCCTCGTACCCCCGGAACAGGCCGTCCGCATGTGGTCCACATCGACCGGCAGCTTCACGACCCTGCTGGTCGGCACGGAGCGCCGCGGGCCGCTCGAACTGTGGGGCTGGAAGCTGATGCCCGGCGACACCAGCGAGTCCGACCCGCATCCGGACGGCACGGTCGAGCTGCTCCATGTGACCGCCGGCGAGCTCACCCTCGTCGTCGACGGCGAGTCCCACACCGTACCGGCCGGCACGTCCGCCACCTTCGAGGCGAGCGTCCCGCACGCCTACCGGAACGAAGGGGACGAGCCGGTGGAGATGACGATGGCCGTCTCGATCCCGCCGGTGCGCTGAGGCGCCTCAACCGCCGGTGCGGGAGCGGCTGTTAGCGTGATCCCATGCACGCTCCCATCGGCACTTTCGACGACGCCCGGCCCGCGGTCGACTGCCTCGAACTACTCACAGCGCCCGTCGCCGACGCCGTACGGGCGTGGCACGGCGACATCCCCGTTGAGCAGCTGATCTACGTCGACACCGACCCGGAGATCGCGGACACCGCCGCCTTCGTCGAGCACTACGGGCAGGACCTGCTCGAACAGTCGGCGAACTGTGTGGTCGTCTCGGGCAAGCGGGGCGGCGAGTCGACGCTCGCGGCGTGTGTGGTCCTGTCGAGTACGCGGATCGATGTGAACGGCGCCGTCCGCAGGCAACTGGGCGCCCGCAAGGCCTCGTTCGCCTCGATGGAAACAGCGGTCGGCGAGACGGGGATGGAGTACGGCGGCATCACACCCATCGGGCTGCCCGCCGACTGGCCGCTGCTCGTCGACTCCGCGGTGGTCGACACGGAGTGGGTGCTGATCGGAAGCGGGCGCCGGCGCGGGAAGCTGATCGTGCCTGGGAAGGCGTTCGTGGAGTTGCCGGGCGCGGTCGTCGTCGAACGTCTCGGAATCGAGACGTCTTGAGTAGCGCAGGCCATGGCGTCGGTGTGCGGCTGCCTCTTACTCTGGTACGCGCGCCCGCGCGTGTCGCCCGAATGGCTGGCCTGATGAGGCAATCGAGAACCGAAGCGCTTGACATTCGTTGGCGCCGATGGGGACACGTGTTGCGCGAAATGTCCGAATAGGCAGTATTGCTTCACAATAGTCTCACTGGTGCGCGTTCCTGCGTTCCATGAGCCATCCATACTGAAAGGCGCTCAATGGACACTGCCCTTGTCTCCGCGGTCGGCAGGCCCGAGGCCGCACCCCGTCAGCAGGTTACCCATCGGGAGCCGCTGGCCAAACAGGCCATTGGCCACGCTGGTGGGGACCTGTCAGCGTCCGTCCGTCGACTTCTGTCGACCAGTGATGGGGCAAGTCCGAAGAGTGCATCCTTTCAGTCATCGATCTGAGTGACTGAACGGAGCAGAGCCGTGGACCGGCCACTCCCGTCGTTGAGCCAGTTCGTGCTCAAGGTGCATAGCCGTTGTGATCTCGCGTGTGATCATTGCTATGTCTACGAGCACGCGGACTCGAGCTGGCGCGGCCGGCCCAGGGCAATGCCCGAGAAGGCCATGGAGAAGACGGCGGCACGCATCGCCGAGCATGCCCGGGCCCACAGGCTTTCACTGGTCCAGGTCGTGCTGCACGGCGGTGAGCCCCTGCTGGCCGGGCCCATCCGATTAAGGAAGGCCGCCGAGGAGCTGTACAGCGCCCTGGACGGTGTGTGCGCCCTCGATCTGCGCATTCACACCAACGGAGTGCTCCTCAACGAGCGCTTCTGTGATCTCTTCGCCGAGCTGGACATCAAAGTCGGCGTATCGCTCGACGGTGACAAGGCATCAAACGACCGCCATCGGCGCTATGCCGACGGCCGCAGCAGCCATCCGCAGGTGCTGCGTGCAGTGGATCTCCTCAACCGGCCCACGTATCGGAGGCTGTTCGCGGGACTTCTGTGCACGATCGATGTCGAGAACGACCCGCTGGCGGTCTACGACGCCCTCGTCGCCCTGCGCCCGCCGCGCATCGACTTCCTTCTGCCCCATGCGACCTGGGACGTACCGCCCCCGCGGCCGGGGGCGTCGGCGACGCCCTACGCGGACTGGCTCGATGCCGTCTACCGGCGCTGGGACGGTTCCGGGCGGCCGGTCCCCGTGCGGATCTTCGACTCCGTACTGCGCACGCTGCGCGGTGAGAGCAGCCTGACCGAGTCGCTGGGACTGGCACCCGCGGATCTTGTGGTCATCGAGACCGACGGCACCTTCGAACAGGCCGACAGCCTCAAAACGGCCTATGACGGCGCACCTGTCACCGGCATGGACGTCTTCGCGAACTCCGTGGACGAGGTGCTGGAACATCCAGGACTGCTTGCCCGCCAGCTGGGAGTCGAGCAGCTGAGCGATCAGTGCCGAGCCTGCCCAGTGGTCACCTCCTGCGGGGGTGGCCTCTATGCCCACCGCTACCGGACCGGAAGCGGCTTCGACAATCCCTCCGTCTTCTGCCCGGATCTGATGGCACTGATCACGGGCATCCGCGACAGGGAAGCCGCCGCGGCGCGGCAGCCTGCGGGGCCCCTGGGTTCAGGGGAAGCCGCGGACCTCGACGAACTGGCCACGGGATTCGGCAGCGCGGAAATCGTGGGGCGCCTGGTGGCCGCCCAACTCGGCCTCAACCGCGAACTGCTGGCCGCCGTGGGCGAACGTGCCCCGGCCGGCGACAAGGCTGCTGCGGCGGCATGGCAGCTGCTGAGGCAGCTGGATCAGGATGCCCCGCATGCGGTGGATGCGGTGCTGGCTCATCCGTATACGCGTCCATGGGCCCTGCGCATCCTGAAGGGCTGGGGTTCGGGGACCATCGCGGCAGGTCTCGCCGAGCTCGCGGCGGCCAGTGCGATGAGGGCGCGGAGCGACGTCTCGGTTGTCGTCCCGGTCAGCGACGGACTGCTGCGGCTGCCAGGCATCGGTGCGGTGACCCTCGGACACGAATCCGGCCACGCGGAGGTGGCCATGGACGTTGAGGGCTTTTCCTTACGGGCTGCGGGCCGGATGCTGCGGATCGCCTGGGAGGAGGGGGTGGACGGACTCACTCCGCACTGGCGGCCCGTGCGGCTGGTCGAACTTCCGGGCTGGACCGTGGCGTTGGAGGACACCGACCCACTGCGAGACGTTTATGAGTGTCCCGTGGCTCAGCGCCTGTCCGTCGCCGAGGCGAAGCTGTGGGCGGAGGACCTGACCGGCGCCTGGTCGTTGATTCAGCGTCAACTTCCCTTGTTCGGAGCGGGTTTGGCGGCCGGACTGCCGGTCATCACGCCGCTTCACTCTCCGGACGGCGGCGATGTCGGCGCCGCGTCCAGGGAAGCATTCGGGGCGGTGGGGTCGGTCAGGCCCGGCGCGCCGGACCGGCTGGCACTGCTGATCATCCGTGAATTCCAGCGGATGAAGCTGGGGGCGGTACTGGACCGTCACGATCTCTGCCCAGGGCCGCTCGTCGGCCTGATGCAGGAGGCGTACGCACTGCTCGCAGTGGCGGACTTCTGGCGCGTGCGGGGGCGCACTGCGGACGGCAAGTCCGCACGCACGGCCCAGGCACAGGGCGCCGACCGGCGGCAACAGGCAGCCAAGGCGATCGAGGAGCTGGCCGGATCAGGCGCGCTGACGCCGCTCGGTGAGCGATTTGTCTCGGGGATGGCCGACAGGCTCCACTCGATGGACTGAAGGGAAACGCGGCCAGGCGTGTTCGCGCTGTTCCGCTGAGTAATTGGCGTTTCTACACTGAGGGATCCATCGACATGGACCGGGGGAGACGTCGTTGCTTGGAGCCATGGGGGCGGGGGGAGATGGATCAGAGCCATACTTCTTCCTCAGCTATGCACACACGCCGAAGAATCATCCGAAGGACAAAGACCCGAACATCTGGGTGAAGAGGCTGCACAGTGATCTGTGCGACCACGTACGCCAGCTCACCTCGCTTCCGGCCGGGGCCTCGGCCGGGTTCCTCGATCAGCAGATGCAGCCCGGGGAAGGCTGGCAGGAGCGGCTGTCGGAGGCCCTGGCGTACTGCAGGGTCTTTGTGCCGCTGTATTCGCCGCGCTACTTCCTGAGTGAACAGTGCGGCCGTGAATGGTTTGTTTTCTCCAAACGCGCGGCCCACCATCAGGCACGCAGCAACAGCAGCCCGGTGACGGGGATCGTTCCGGCCTTGTGGGTTCCGGTGCCGGCGAGGCAACTGCCGCATCCGGCCGAGCGGTTGCAGTTCAATCATGCGACCTTCGGGGAGGATTATGCGGACGAGGGCTTCTACGGGCTGATCAAGCTCAGATACTTACGGGACCAGTACGAGCGCGCGGTCTATCTCCTCGCGAAGCGCATCGTGAGCGTGGCGGAGCAGACACAGATGTCCGAGGGCGATCCCCGCCAGGACTACGGGTCGATGCCCAGCGCGTTCGGACCTCCCGGCCGTCCACGGGAGATGGAGGTGTCGGTCCTCGCCTGTTCCCGCTCCAGCCTTCCGCAGGACCGCGGCTCCGACTGCTACGGCACCCACCCGCGCGACTGGAATCCGTACCATCCCAAATCCTCCAGGCCGATCGCCGACCACGCCGTCGATCTCGTCAGAAACCTGGATTACCGGGTGAGCGTGGGGGATTTCGAGACCGAGGCGGAGCGCCTCCTGGCTCCGGGGCCGCCACGGGCGCCGGGCCTGCTGCTGCTGGACCGCTGGGCCCTCGACGCGCCGCACCACAGGGAGCTGGTGCGGCGTCTGTGCGCCGAGGACCGGCCGTGGATCAGCATCATGATCCCCTGGAATCGGGAGGACCCCGATTCGCGCCAGCGGGAGGAGGAGTTGAGTGCGGCCACGGAAGAGTCTCTGGCTCCGCGGCCGGAAGCGAGTGGCGGGCATCGGTCGTCGAGTGGTGGACTGCCCACACTGGAGGCGTTCAGTCAGGAGCTGCCGGGCGCCGTGAAGTCGGCGGAGAGGCATTACGCGGCCCATGCGAGGACCTATCCGCCGCAGGGGCCCAGCGCTCCGATCCCACGGGTGCTTCCGTCCGGCATCGGCTACGGAGCGGCAGTTCCCGCAAGCACCGCTCGTGAGACGGAGCAGTCACAAGGCAACGCCGACAAGGGGGAGGAGTCGCCATGACAGCGAATCGCGAAGGCACCATCGTCACCTTCTACTCGTACAAGGGCGGCACGGGGCGCACCATGGCGCTGGCCAACGTCGCCTGGATCCTCGCGGCGAACGGCTACCGGGTACTGGCCGTCGACTGGGACCTGGAAGCACCGGGCCTGCACCGCTTCTTCCACCCGTTTCTCGATCTCCCCGTCCTGGAAGCCACTCCCGGGCTGATCAATCTGATCACCGAGTACCAGGAGGAGGCACGGCGGCCCGCGCAGCGCGAACCCGACTGGCACCGTGAGTACGCGCGGGTCAGGCCGCACGCGACCTCCCTCGACTGGGCCTTTCCGCAGGGCGGCAGCCTGGACTTCCTCTCCGCAGGGCGGCGCAATCGCGATTATTCGGCGACCGTTGGAAGAATGGACTGGGACGACTTCTACGAGCGTTTCGGAGGTGGTCAGTTCTTCGATGCGATGCGTGCGGACATGCGCCGTCACTACGACTACACCTTGATCGACAGCAGGACCGGACTCAGCGACATAGCGGATATCTGCACGGTCCAGATGCCGCAGGTCCTGGTGGTCTGTTTCACCCTGAGCGACCAGAGCATCAACGGCGCATCAGAAGTGGCCCGCGACATCGCAGAGCGGTACCACGACAAGCACATCCGCATTCTGCCGGTTCCGATGCGGATAGACGACGGCGAGAAGGAGAAGGCCGACGCCGGACGCGCACTGGCCAGGGAGAGCTTCCCCGGACTTCCTGCCGGCCTGAGCAGGGACGAACTCGCCAATTACTGGGGATCGGTCGAGGTTCCCTACCGGCCGTTCTACGCGTACGAGGAAATCCTCGCGACCTTCGGTGACGCCCCGAACATTTCAAGTTCGATGCTCACCGCCTGCGAGCGGCTCACCTCAGTGCTCACCGATGGGCTGGTGAGTACGCTGCCACCGATCGACGAGGGGGAACGGCGCGCCCATGTGAAGTCCTATACGCGGCGACCACCTGTTCCGCAGTCCAATGTGGTGCTGCCCCATGTGGCCGAGGACCGGCTGTGGGCCGACTGGCTCGCATCGGTCCTGAGCCGCAGCGGATTCAACGTGGTGCCGGTGGACATCCGTTCGGGACGGGTCGCGGACGTCGAAGCGGAATTCGGGTCCACCGGGGCATACACCGTGGTCGCCGTGGTCTCGCAGGCCTTTCTCGACGCTCAGCCGGACGGGAGTCTCTGGGAGTCCTCCACAAGTCTCGATTCCTCCGCCGGCCGCCGCCAGTTGGTCCCGGTCCGCGTCGGTGAGGTACGCCGCAATCTGCCCATCAGCATCCGGGGCATCGACCTGGTGCGGCTCGACGAGGAGGATGCGGCGACCGCGCTGCTGTCCGCGCTGGACCGGGGGGAACGAGCCGCCGGGTCCAGGCCGGTGGCGGCCGGAGTGCGCTACCCGGGGTCCGTACCCAAGGTCTGGAATCTGCGGCCCCGCCACTCCTGGTTCACCGGCCGTGCCTCCGTCCTCGACCGACTGCGCGACCAGCTGCGCGGCGACACCCGCTCCGGCCAGCGCTTCCCCCAAGTCCTCTACGGACTTGGGGGCGTTGGGAAAACGCAAGTGGCCCGTGAGTACGCCCACCGGTTCCGGGCCGATTACGACCTGGTGTGGTGGGTGGAGGCCGAACAGCCCGATCGTGTGGTGTCCTCCCTTGCGGAGCTGGCCGCGGAGCTCGGCCTCAGGGCCGGTGACGTGGTCGCCGAGGCGGCCGAGGCCGCGGTACAGGCACTGCGCAGGGGCGAACCGTACTCCCGCTGGTTATTGATCTTCGACAATGTGGAGGATCTCGACGGGGCGCTGAAGCTGCTCCCCGAGGAGACCGGCCCGGTGTCCCCCGGCATCTACGGCCATGTCCTGGCCACCTGCCGCAACAAGCCGCGATCGACACGGCTGGAACCGATGGAAGTCGAGGTCTTCACACGCCCGGAGAGTGTCGAGCACCTGTGCCGCCGGGTGTCGAAACTGGCCTCCCGGGATGCCGGCCGGGTCGCCGAAGCCGTTGGTGACCTCCCCCTGGCGGTGGAGGTGGCGGCTGCCTGGCTCGCCGAGACGGCCACTCCGGTGGACTCGTATGTGGAGCAGCTGAAAGAGCAGAGCACCAAGGTCCTCTCCCTCGGCAAGCCCGAGGACTACTCCCTGCGGATCGGCGCGACCTGGAACATCTCGATCGCGCGGCTGCGGGAGGAGTCCAGGGCAGCGGTACGGCTGCTGGAGCTGTGCTCGTTCTTCTCCGCGGAGCCGATCTCGACGCAGCTGATCTGGAGCGACTCGATGCGTCAGTCGCTTCTGCCCTACGACCCCGACCTGCGGGACAGTTACATGCTGGGCAAGGTCATCGAGACCCTGAACCGGTTCGCACTGGCCAAGGTGGACCATGACCCGGAGGACAGCAGAATCCAGATCCACCGTCTGGTACAGGCAGCGGTCCGGGCCGGGCTCTCGCCGGAGGAACAGGAAAGGGCGAAGCACGAAGTGCATCGCGTTCTCGCCGAGGCCCGGCCGACGGAGCGGGCGGACAGGGACAATCCCGTCAACGACCCCAAGAGCTGGCCGAGTTTCGAACTGATCTGGCCCCACCTCGATCCGTCGGGCATCGCGGACTGCGACGAGGAGAACGTACGGCAGCTGATGGTCGACCGAGTCCGCTATCTGCTCAAGCGCGGTGAACTCGAGGCCGCGCGGGTCCTGGGATCGCAGCTGAACGAGACCTGGTCCCGTGAGCTGGGCGAGAACGACCTCCAGACCCTGAACATGCGCTTCGAGCTGGCCAACGCCCTGCGCGCACAAGGGAAGTACCACGAGGCCCACGCCATGGACGAGGACACCCTGGCCCGCCAGATCCAGGTGTTCCACGAGGACCACCCGAACGACGACCATCCCAGCATTCTGATCACCACCGGCAGCCTGGCCGCCGATCTGCGAGGCCTGGGGAGGTTCGACGAGGCGCTGGAGCGGGACAGGCGGATCTATCACGGATTCCGCCAGATATTCGGCGAGAAGCATCCACGGACTCTGATGGCGGCCAACAACCTCGCGATCGACTACCGGCTCACCGGCTACAGCGACAGAGCGCGGAGGCTGGACGAGAAGACGGTGGAGCGCCGCAGCGAAGTGCTCGGAGAAGACCATCCGTTCACCCTGACGACCAAGGGTCACCTCGCGCGTGACCTGCGGGAAACCGGCGAGTACCGGTCCTCCGTACAGGTCCTGCGCGAGGTCGTGGCCGCGTTCGAGCGCGTACTCAACACCGATGTGCCGGAAGTTCTGCGCACCGCCAAGTCCCTTGCGGTCTCGCTGCGCAAGGCCGGTGAACCGCACGAGGCGAAACGCATCTCGGAGGAGACGTACAAGCGCTACCGGGGGCGGTACGGCCCCAAGGTGCCCGACGCTCTCGCTTGCGGGCTCAACCTGGCCGCCGACTACTCGGCGGTCGGAGACAAACAGGCGGCGCTGGATCTCGCCCTGCAAATCCTGGACGGGTACCGCGAGACGCTGGGCAACGACCATCCCTTCACCCTGGCCTGCCGCAACAACGTGACCATCTACCAGCGGGGTCTCGACGCCGCGGCTCAGGCGGCAGAAGCCGGCGAAGGGATCCGTACGGCGCTGGAGAGGGCGCTGGGCGCACGCCATCCCTTCACGCTGTGCGCAGCGATCAATCTCGCCAACTCCTACGGTGACCTGGGGCAGCACGACAAGGCCGAGCACTGGGAACGAGCCGCGCTGGACGGGCTGTTGGAGCGGTACGAGCCGACGCACCCGGATGTGCTGGCCTGCCGGACCAATCTCGCCATCACACTGCGTTCGGCAGGCAAAGAAGAAGCGGCTCAGCACCTACGTACGGAGACCCTCGCATCCGCCACCAAACAACTGGGCGTGAAGCATCCCATCACCGAGGCGGCACTCGCCTGGCGGCGCGTCAACCGCGACCTCGAACCACAGCCGGTCTGAGGTCGCTCAGGAGGTGGCCCAGCTCAAGATACGCGTGAGGACCTGCAGCGCACCGAAGTGAGCCGCCCCGCGCTTCACCGCCAGCTGCGCGCCGGGAATCCGCTCGGCCAGCCACCGCGTGTGCTGCACGGGGGCGAACACATCGTCCTCGCCGTGCCAGAGCAGGACTTGCGCTCTGATGTCCTCGGGGCGGAACTCCCAGTCCGTGCTGAACGCCATGATGTCGTCGACCCAGCCGTCGGCCGAACTGCGCAACGCTTCCTTGAAGTTGCGTACCAGCATGGACTGAATTCCGACATCGGCGACGATCCCGCGGTCGGACTCCGGCAGCAGGCGGAGCATGTCGGCGACCCAGCCCGCCGGGTCCGCCCGGATCGCTGTCGCGCGGAAGCGCAGTGCTGCGGCCAGCTGCCCAAGGCCGGCTGCCGCGTTGATGTACTCCCGGACGTTGGACTCGGTCATGCCCTCGAACCAGTCGAGGCCCTGGGCATCCCGAGGGGCCAGCCCGACGAGCGCAGCCGTCCGCGTCGCGCGCTTGGGCAGCAGAGCCGCACAGGCCAGCGCATGCGGCGCTCCGCCGGAGCGCCCCACGACGGCGAACTCGTCGAGCCCCAGCTCGTCGGCGATCGTCTCGACATCGTTCGCGGCATTGGCGACCCGCCGCCCCGGTAATCGGTCCGACCCGCCGTACCCGGGCCGGTCGAAGGTGATCAGATGCACCCCCATCCGGTACAGCAGTCCGCTGCGCGGAGCCTGTCCCAGCCGGCTTCCCGGGGTGCCGTGCAAGAGAAAGACCGGCCTGCCGTGTGGATTCCCCTGGTGCTCCACGGCAAGAGTCCGGCCGTCCCGGGTGCGAATCAGCTGCCCCAACTGGTGCCTCCCCCGTGTGGTCGGTACGCGCAAGTATGGGCGCCTGCCGGGGACGTGGTACATACCCGAACAACCCGAGTCCGCTCGCGGAACTGCACGCACCAGACCCCGCTCGCTGATCCGGCCTGATCCGGAAGACACCCCCTAGCCCAGCCGGGGGATCTCGATCGCCGGGCAGCGGTCCATCACCATGTCCAGGCCGCTCGCCCGGGTGCGCTCATAGGCGTCCTCGTCGATCACGCCCAGCTGGAACCAGACCGCCTTCGCGCCGATCGCCGCCGCCTCGTCCGCGACCTGACCCGCGAGGGTCGAATTGACGAAGACGTCGACCACGTCGACGTCGAAGGGAATGTCCGCGAGCGTCGCGTACCCCTCCTCGCCGTGGACCGTCTCCGCCTTGGGGTGCACCGGGACGATGCGCTTGCCGTAGCGCTGCAGGACGTCGGCGACCCCGTACGCCGCCCGTGACCGGTTGCTCGACAGGCCGACCACCGCCCAGGTGTCGCCCGTGGAGGTGAGGATCCTGCGAATCGTCTCTGTGTCTGCGTCCATGCACCCGACAACGGGCGGCCCGCGCGGAGCATTCCCCTCCGCGTTCTTGTCCTGGGCAGGCGCATAGGGTGGCCGGATGCAGGAGCAGTACCGGACGGTCGCCCGCGAGGGCGTGCACGAGACCGAGATCAACAGATCGCGCTTCATCTGCGCGCTCGCGCCCGCCGCGACCGAGGAGGAGGCGCAGGCCTTCGTCGCACGCATCCGCAGGGAGCACCCGACCGCCACACACAACTGCTTCGCGTATGTCATCGGCGCCGATGCCTCCGTACAGAAGGCGAGCGACGACGGCGAGCCCGGCGGCACGGCGGGTGTGCCCATGCTGCAGATGCTGATGCGGCGCGATGTTCGATATGCCGTGGCCGTCGTGACCCGGTACTACGGCGGCGTGAAACTCGGCGCGGGCGGGCTGATCAGGGCGTACGGCGGAGTCGTCGGCGAGGCCCTGGACGAGCTCGGCACCATCACCCGGCTGCGCTTCCGGCTGGCCACCGTCACCGTCGACCACCAGCGGGCGGGCAAGCTGGAGAACGATCTGCGGGCGACCGGTCGCACCGTGCGCGAGGTGCGGTACGGGGATGCGGTGACGATCGAGATCGGGCTGCCGGACGCCGATGTGGACGCCTTCCGCGGCTGGCTGGCCGACGCCACGGCGGGGACGGCAGGACTGGAGCTGGGGGGCGAGGCGTATGGAGACGCCTGAAGCCGCCCGTGATGTCAGACCCCACCGATACGCTCGGGGATCATGAGATTCCTGCATACGTCGGACTGGCACCTGGGACGCTCGTTCCACCGGGTGAACATGCTCGACGCCCAGGCCGCGTTCCTCGACCACCTGGTGGCGACGGTCCGCGATCGCGATGCGGACGCGGTGCTGGTCGCGGGAGATGTGTACGACCGGGCGGTGCCGCCGCTCGCCGCCGTCGAGCTGTTCGACCGGGTGCTGCACCAGCTCGCCGCCGCCGGTGTGCCCACCGTGATGATCTCCGGGAACCATGACTCGGCGCGCCGCCTCGGTGTCGGGTCGGGGCTGATCGAGCGCGCCGGGATCCATCTGCGGACCGATCCGGCCGGATGCGCCACACCGGTGCTGTTGGAGGACCCGCACGGCCAGGTGGCTTTCTATGGACTGCCGTATCTCGAACCCGCCCTGGTGAAGGACGAGTTCAGGACCGAGAAGGCGGGACATGAGCCCGTCATCGGCGCGGCGATGGAGCGGGTGCGCGCCGACCTCGCGACCCGGGAGCAGGGGACCAGATCCGTCGTCCTCGCCCACGCCTTCGTGGCGGGCGGTCAGGAGAGCGACAGCGAGCGGGACATCACCGTCGGAGGCGTCTGCGCGGTGCCCGCCGGGGTCTTCGACGGCGTCGACTATGCCGCCCTCGGTCATCTGCACGGCTGCCAGACCATCACCGAGCGGGTGCGCTACTGCGGCTCACCGCTGGCCTACTCCTTCTCGGAGACCAACCACCGCAAGACGATGTGGCTCATCGACCTCGGCGCGCACGGTGAGATCGAGGCCGAACGCATCGACTGTCCCGTGCCGCGGCCGCTCGCCCGGCTGCGCGGACCGCTCGAAGAACTGCTCGATGACCCGGCGCTCGCAGCTCACGAGGAGTCGTTCGTGGAGGCCACCCTCACCGACGCCGTCCGCCCGGCCGAGCCGATGGCGCGCCTGGCCGAGCGGTTCCCGTACACCCTCAGCCTGGTCTTCGAGCCCGAGCGGTCCGACGTGGACGAGATCGTCTCGTACGCACAGAGGCTGAAGGGACGCGACGACCAGCAGATCGCCGAGGACTTCGTGGCCCATGTGCGGGGCGGCAGCGGGCCGGACGGTCCGGAACGCACCGTCCTGCGCGGCGCCTTCGACGACGTACGGGTGGACGGCGGCGTACGCGAGGTGGCCGGGTGAGACTGCACAGGCTGAGCCTCACCGCCTTCGGCCCCTTCGCAGCCGCCCAGGAAGTCGACTTCGACGCGCTCTGCGAGGCCGGGATCTTTCTCCTGCACGGCCCGACCGGAGCGGGCAAGACGTCCGTCCTCGACGCCGTGTGCTTCGCCCTGTACGGGGCGGTGCCCGGCGCGCGGCAGTCTCCCGGCGCCTCGCTGCGCAGCGACCACGCGGCGGCGGGGACCTTTACCGAGGTCTGCCTCGAACTGACCGTGGGGGGACGGCGGTTGGAGATCCGGCGACGGCCTGCCCAGCTGCGCCCCAAGAAGAACGGACAAGGGTTCACGACCGAACGGGCCCAGAGCTGGCTGCGCGAATACGACGCCCAGGAAGGCGCGTGGAAGGCGCTGAGCCGCTCCCACCAGGAGATCGGTGAGGAGATCGCGCAGCTTCTGGGGATGAGCCGCGACCAGTTCTGCCAGGTGGTGCTGTTGCCGCAGGGGGACTTCGCCCGCTTCCTGCGCGCCGACGCGGAGGCGCGCGGCAAGCTGCTCGGGCGGCTCTTCGACACACGCCGCTTCGCCGCGGTCGAGGAGCGCCTGGCGGACCGGCGGCGCGCCGCCGAACAACAGGTGAGAGCCGGTGACGAACGCCTCCTCGCGATCGCCCACCGCATGGAGCAGGCCGCGGGCACGGCGGCGGGGGACTGGCCGCCCCCGCGGCAGCAGCCGGGGGATCCCGGACTCGCCACGGCCGCCCTGGAGTGGGCGGCCGTCGCCCGCTCGGGTGCCCGAGAGGGGCTGGACATCGCCCACTGCGCCCTGGCCGCGGCGGAAAGCCGGCAGGCGGCTGCTCGCCACGCCCTGGACGCCGAGCACGAACTGGCCAGGCTGCAGTCGAGATACGAGGACGCACGAGCGCGGGGCGAAGCCCTGGAATCGCGGCGTCCCGAGCGGGACCACCTCCGGGCCACACTGGAGCGGGCCCGCAAGGCGGAGCTCGTGGAGCCCGCCCTGAGACTGCGGGACGACGCCGAGCGGGAGCACGGCGCCGCGCATGGCGACCGTGACCGGGCGCGCGCCGGGCTGCCGCCTGAGCTCAGGGACGCGGGCGCGGATCAGCTGACGGCCCTGGAGCGGAAGTTGCGCCAGGAACTGGGCGGCCTGGAAGCGGCCCGCCGCGCGGAGCGGCGCAGCGCGGAGCTCACCGGCGAGCGGGCGGACCTCGACCGTCAGGCCCGGGCGGACGAGGACCTTCTTCAGGACGCGGCGAGCTGGCTGGCGGACTGGGACACGGTCCGGCGGACCTACCAGGAACGGATCGCGGCTGCGCAGGAGGCGGCGACGCGCGCGGAACACCTTGCGGGGAAGATCGACCCCGCGCGCCGCAGGGCCCGGGCGGCCCGTGAACGGGACGAACTGGCGGCACGCACAGCACAGATGGAGGAGCGGCTGCGTACGGCTCGCGAGCGCGCGAGCGCCGCCCGCGAGAGCTGGCTCGACCTGAAGGAACGCCGACTGCGGGGCATCGCGGCGGAGTTGGCCACAGGTCTGGTCCCCGGCGCACCCTGCGCGGTCTGTGGCTCGGCCGAGCATCCGGCCCCGGCGCGGGCGGGCGCGGAGCACGTCGACCGCGCGGCCGAGGACACGGCGTACCGGGACTACACACGCGCGGACGCGGACAAGACAGACACAGAACGTGAACTGGCGGTAGTGCGCGAGGCATTCACGACTGCGCGGGACGAGGCGCGCACACAGTCCCCGGGCTCACAGCCGGTCGGGGATCCGGGCCCCGCGGTGCATGGTGGGGAGCCGGTGACCGCGGGTACGGGGACTGATGCCGCGGCTGGTCGGCCGGGTGATGCGTCGGACGGCACCGGCACGGACCCTGGTGCCGCCGAACTGTTCGCTCTCGTCGAGGAGTTGGAGCGCGAGCACCGTCACGCGCACCACGTCGCCTCCGGTATGCACGACGCGCGTGAGGCGCTCGACCGCGCCGAGCGCGAGCACGAGAAGCGCCTCGCCGTACAGCAGCAGGCCGAGCGGCGCGTCGCGGCGCGGACCTCGCAGCGCGAAGGACTCGACCGGGAACAGGCCGCCCTGGAAAGCGAGGTGGCCCGGGCCCGGGGTGACGCGGGCAGCGTCGCCGAGCATGCCGCGCTGCTGGAGCGCAGAGTGCGCCTGCTCGCCGGTGCCGCCGACGCCGTACGGTCCTTCGACCTCACCGCGCAGCGGCTGAAGGAGGCCGACGACCGGCTGGCCGACGCCGCGTTCCGGGCCGGGTTCGACACGCCGCGCGCCGCCGCGGCCGCTCTGCTTTCAGCCGCTGAGCAGCGCGACCTGCAGCACCGCATCGACGCCTGGCAGACTGAGGCGGCCGCCGTCGCCGACCGGCTGGCCGAGGCGGACACCCGCAGAGCCGCGGAGCATCCGCCCGCCGACCCGGAAGCCGTCCGAGCCGCCCACGACAATGCCGAGCGGGCACTTCGCGATGCCGCTTCCCTGCTCGCCGCCGCCCGCGAGCGGTGCTCAGAGCTGGCGAAGCTGTCGCGCCAGGCCGCGGCGGAAGTACTCCGGCTGGGCCCGCTGCGCGAGGGGTACGACCGGGTTGCCCGGCTCGCCGCTCTCACCGCCGGCACATCCGCCGACAACGAACGCAAGATGCGCCTGGAGTCGTACGTGCTCGCGGCCCGCCTGGAACAGGTCGCGGCCGCGGCGACCGTACGGCTGCAGCGCATGTCGTCAGGCCGCTACACCCTGGTGCACAGCGACACCCGGTCCGGCGGCAAGCGCTCCGGGCTCGGTCTGCATGTCGTCGACGCCTGGACCGGAAGCGAACGCGACACCGCGACGCTCTCCGGCGGCGAGACCTTCTTCGCCTCACTCGCCCTGGCGCTCGGCCTCGCCGATGTCGTCACGGACGAGGCCGGGGGCGTACGGCTTGACACCCTCTTCATCGACGAGGGGTTCGGCAGCCTGGACGAGCAGACCCTGGACGAGGTGCTCGACGTCCTCGACTCGCTGCGCGAACGGGACCGCAGCGTCGGCATCGTCAGTCATGTCGCCGATCTGCGCCGCCGGATCCCTGTCCAACTGGAGATCGTCAAGGAGCGGCGGGGCTCTGTCGCGCTGCTCCGCTCGGCACCGCTCAGCGGCTGATCGCGCGCCGGGGCAGTGGCGAGGAGTGGACGACGCTGGTGGTGACCGACCCCAGCGCGCCGATCTTTCCGGAGACTTCCTCGAGATGGGTCATCGAGCGCGTCGCGACCTTGAGGACGAAGCAGTCGTCGCCGGTGACATGCGACGCCGAACACTGCGAATGCCGTCCTCCGCGTGCCCGTGGCCTTGCCCGCCGCTGCTGCCGCGTACTTCGGAGCGAGCCTCGCCTTCCACGCCGATGTCTCCGATGTCGCCTCGGCACTCGCGGCCGGAGGCGACCCCGGATTCGTCGTCCTCGACACCGTTATCCGGGCAGATACCTGTCTCACCAGCGAATCTGTCTCTGTGGACGTGCGGGGGAGATTCACTCGATCGAGCACGTTGTCTCCGCCCGGAGGCGCCGTCCGATAGTGGAAGTGACGGAGAGACAGCCGGCGGGGGCACTTCTCGGCCCGGCAGTGATGGAGGGTCTGTTCAGCCTGGTCGTCGATGGTGCATGTGTGGACTTTGTAGGTGGCTGCTTTTGGAGGTTCGCCTCGGGCTGCACCTTCCTGATCATTAGGCTGCTGCCATGGCTGAAGGCGAGAGCACGGCGGTTGTCGAGGCTGACATCGACGACCTTGGCTGGTCCAACACCCGCCTGTGGGTGGAGCGGAGCTTGTGCCCCGGAGACCGGATCCGTGCAGTGGCAACGCTGCGAGGGGGCTGGACATCACAGATGCGCCGTCTCGATGTTGAGGGAGAGGGTGGGCCGTACTCCGTCGTCCTTCGGTCCTTCGTCAAGCCGTTCTTCGTGAAGCACGCACTGGGACTGCTCACGCGGGAAGCGGACATCCTTCGTCTGCTCGCGGATACGAACGTGCCAGCCGCTTCTCTTCGTGGTGTTGATGCCGCAGCCGAGCACTGTGACCATCCGTCGCTACTGATGTCGTTGCTGTCAGGGAGCGTCAGGCTGGACGGGGAGGACATCGAGCGAAAGACCGAACTCCTAGCCCGGCAGTTGGTAGCGATTCACAGGTTGGTCGTGCCAGAAGAAGTTCGGCCGCGCACCTATCAGGCTTGGACCAGCCCAGAGCGAGTGCAGGTTCCCAAGCAACCGAAACAGCCGGATGTGTGGCAGCGTGCCGTGGATGTGATCCGCCGTCCGCCGCCCGCCTACCAACCTTGTTTCCTGCACCGCGACTTCCACCCGGGGAACGTGCTCTTCTCAGGAGAAGGAGCCGATCTGGCGATCACGGGTGTCGTGGACTGGGTGGAGACGTCCTGGGGACCCGCTGACCTGGATGTGGCCCACTGCTCCACCGCCCTTGCTCTGCTGCACGGAGTGCATGTCGGCGTGCGGCTGGCGGATCACTACATCGCAGCCGGTGGAACGCTCAGCGATGACCCGGCTGATCACCTGTACTGGCGCGTGCTGGATGCCTTGGCCTTTGCGCCCGACGCAGAGAAGGTAGCCGAGCCGTGGCGTGAACTCGGGAGGGCGGACCTGACGCCGCTCGTGCTCGCCCAGCGCTTGGAGGAATACCTCCAAGCGCTCTTCAGCCAGTACGGCTGAGAACTCGCGATCAGCGTAGTCCGGCGGCGGTCAGTCAACCGTGTACTCACCCGGCAGATGGTGCGGTGGCCGTCGGAAGCGAGGTAATGGTGCCCTTCCGGACGAGTTCGGCCCGCAGCCGTTGGTTGTCGAGGGTGAGGGCCTGGACGTGCTGGGCGAGCGTGTCGACGGACCGGCGAAGGCCGCTGATCTCGTCGTGTCGGGCTCGACGCGCTTCGCGGAGTTCACCTTGTAGTTCGCGGATGCGTTCGCGCAGGGTCGTTGGGACGTCTGGGCCGCTGGAGTGTTCGTCGATGCGTTGCCGGAAGAGTTCCAAGGCCTCGCCCGCCCGGTAGGCGCTGGCCCGGGAGATGCCTGCCTCGCGGGCCAGGGTGGCGACTGTGAGGCTGCCGTCGCTGCGCTGCGGAGTGCCGGCCAGCAGCCGGTCCATGGCCTGGATCAGGGCGGAGTGGATGGCGGGGGTGACGCACATCGGGCGGGTTCCTCGGTCTGGTCGCGCATGCGCCGCATTTGTTCGATCTGCTGGTGCAGGGCGGTCTTCTGCAGGCTGGTCAGGCGGCGGATGGTCAGGAGCTGACGGGCGTCGTCGATGACCTTGTCGATCGCGGGGCGGTGCTGCGGTAGTACGCAGGAATTTGGGCACTTCGCTGGCTGGCAGTGGTTCATCACCGGCTCCGTGTCCGGGCCGGTGGCCGGGCGGCGCGAGAGACAGAGGGCGGTGGAGGCCTCGAAGTAGCAGTCGTTGAGGACGCCCGGATAGTAGGTGCGGGCCGGGCTGGAGAGCATGGCCCGCAGCCGTGCGGCATCGATCGTATGGCCGGGGAAGTCGCCGAGTTCGTCACGGACGCGGGCGAACTCCGTGGCCAGCCGGGGTGGCATCCGCACTCCGGCCTTGAAGTCCTCGTACTGATCGAGGAAGTGCTCCAGCCGGGCCAGGTGTTGTTCGTTCTCGACCTCCTTGCGGAAGCCGGAGGCTGAGCTGCCGGCGTATCCCTCGAACATCGCGACCTTCATGTGCTTGTACTGAATCTTGCCCGCGACGACCCCGAACGGCTGGTAGGCGATGTGCCAGGCGACCGTGCGACGGAACTGCCGGGTGGTGAAACGCCACTCCTTCCCGTCGATGAGTGGGATGGGGTCGTGCGGGCGGACCTCGGTGATTCGGTCGGCGAAGGCGTTGAGCAGGTCGTTGATGGTGTTGGCGATGCCCTCCCTGCTATGGCGGAAGCCGTGTCGGATGAACAGCCGATCGCAGTCCGTGAGGTTCTCCAGCACGGCGACCGCCTGGGCGACCGGCTCGATGACCACCCAGGTGTCCTCATCCCCGGTGGGCCGCCGGCCCTTGAACACCGTGCCGCGGAGCTTGTGGCGCTCGATCACCCCGTCTTCGGATGGCTCGGTGAAGTGGCAGCCAGGCTTGAGGGACTGAGCCTCGGAGTCGCGCATCCCGGAGAGATAGGCCGTGACCGCGTAGCAGGCGGCCAGCAGCATGCGGACCTCGATCAGCAGGGATTTCGAGTGGAATCGCGGCCGCCAGGGTCGGCCGGTTTCCTCGTCGACGCTGATCTCGGTGTCCATGCCGCCTTCCTCCAGGCCGAGTTCGGCGGCGGCCTGCCGCAGAAGCTCGACGTTCGCCGGCTGGTCCACGGAGTTGTAGCTGATACGGGCGAGCTGGGCGACGAGCTTGCGGTTCACTCCGCCGTCGCTGCCGGTGCGGTGGTTGGCGGGCAGGTTGATCTCTGTGGGCCGGGCAGGCATGCCCCGGCCTTCCTGGCGGCGCCGCTCGATGAACGCCTCCAGCCGGACCCGCGTCGGGCTTTTGACGTCTTCGATGGGCTGGCGGATGCGTTCTTGCTCCGCCAGGGCGGCGAGGATGTCCTTCGAGGCGATGCGGACGTAGAACAGGGCGCCTCGAAGGTAGGGGGCCAGCACCTGCGGCGGGATGCGCTGGGTGGTGTTCTCCTGGGGGCGGTGGCCCGCGATGTCCTTCGAGGCCCGGCCGTCCCAGGGCAGCCGCTCCAGCCGGTCGAAGGTGAGCGACTTGCGGGTGCGGAAGAGCAGGGTCAGGAACCACTTCACCCGACCGCGTTCCTGTGCGTAGTTCTCCGGCTTGGTGCTCCCGGCCTCGACGCGGTGGTGCAGGAAGGCGTCCAGCACGGTGTCGTCGGTCAGCTCCCGCAGTCGCAGCCCTGGACAGCGGTCGGAGAGGAAAACGAACAGTTTGCGCAGCTCCCTGAACTCCCGGCAGACGGTGACCACCGACGGCAGCCGTTTGCACCCCTCGGTGATCTCGGTCAGCCGGTTGTAGGCGTACTCCTTCGCGGTCAGCCGCCAGATGGGGTCCTTGATCGTGGCGAACGGGATCGTGCTCTGCCCGTGGTGATGGTTGGGCAGATGGTAGGCCGCGGCCATGTTCCAGGTGTCCTCGGCGAACCGCGGGCCCGGCCCGGCGCACGCCGTCAGCGGGCGGCCGGCCAGGACCGAGGCGTCAGCGGCGACGTGCGCCGAGACAAGGGGCTCCGCGCTCGGGGCAGTGATGATCGTGGGAGTCATTGGCGGCTTCCGATCCCGCCCAGCAGGGGCGGCAGGTGTTCCAGCGGGCGGGTGGCTTCGGCGATCGCGCGGGCCTCGGTGAGGACCGCGTCGGGGAACGCGGGCAGGACTTGTGTCAGGATCCGCTGCCGGGTGCGGCCGTGGACGAGCTCGAACGCCTCGGCGGGCATTCCCTGGCGCTGGTCTTCGAGGTGGTCCAGGTAGGCCAGGACGGCGGGCAGCTTTCGCGAGGTGATCACTGCGTTGGAGCAGTTCAGGCAGCTCCAGAAGGGAACCGGGCAGGCCTGGCCAGCACTGCCGAACGGGGAGTTGAAGAAGTCCCGGCAGGACGACAGCCACAGGTCCATCTCCCCGCCCAGCAGCCGCTTCGCCTCCTCCTGCCCGACGTCGAGCTGCTTCGCCGCGGCCGCGGCGTCCTGCTGCAACTCGGCCTCCCGCTGCGGCGGGATCACCCGCAGTTGGACCGCCTCCTCAAGGGCCTGTGTCAGGCCGTCGGCGACCGCGGCCTCGTGCAGCGGCCGAAGCGCCGGAATGTCGGCGTAGTGGGTGGCTGCCACCTCTGTCGAGTGGCCGCGCGCCAGCAGGGGGAGCTGACCCTTGGTTGCCCGGTAGTACTCAGCCTTGTAGGTCTTGCGGAGCCGTTTGAGCTGGACGGCCAACCGGTCACCGTGTTCGTCGCGCAGGTCGTAGCGCTCGCAGAACAAGCCGGCCGCATGCCGGGGCCGGAAGTGCCGCTGGCCGCCGCTGATCCTCCCGGTTCGGTCCTGCCAGTAGATCCACAACGCCGACTTTGAATCGTCCCAGGCATGCACCCGGGCCCGCCGGGTCAGCCGCAGGGCCAGTCGGATCAGTCCGCCCGGTGTACTTACTCCTCCGTCACGTACCCGCATCCGGTTCAGTTCACGGCCGTGTCGACGCCGCTTGATGTACTCGATCTCGACATAGCCGCGAGTCGGGTTCTTCAGGCAGTCCACGGACAACTCCAGCGCGCACTCCGGCTCCAGCCCCGTGGACAGGACCAGCAGCAGGTAGAGGGCCGCCAAGTCCTCCGCCGTCGGGAACACAGCGTGGTGCAGCTCGCGCTGCCTGCCCTCCCAAGGCTCCGGCCCCATGCCGGCCCGGCGGGTGCGGAAGGCCATCAACTGCCGGACGGGCAACGGACCGTGGCGATCCAAGTACCACAGCACGTTCGCCCGCCGACCCCACCCATTGACCAACGGATCTTCGCCTGCGGCCACCAGGGCGTCCGCCTCAACCGTCAGCCGACGTACCGCTTCACGGATGTGGCGGCGGCATGCCTCCCGCAGGGCCTGCGCGACCTGCGGAGAATAGGCATCCACCCGCTTGTCGAACGATGGGCGGGGCCGACGCCCGACGAACATCAGCCGATCATGCAAGGTTGGGCTCAGCGTCTCCGGCCGGGCGTCGCGGATCTCGCGCAGCATCGTCAGCGCGATCGTCAGCAGCGAATAGGCCGTCCGATCGGTCGGCGCCGTGTCGTAGAGCCAGGTCTCGAAGTCGTCGACGTCCTGGGGCGTGATCCGCCCGGCCGTCCAGGCGGCGGCGCCCCCGCCCGCCCGCAGGGCGAAGAACATGTCCATCTTCCGCGCGACCTGGGTGTATGACTGCACCGAGCCGCGCGAGGCGATCCGCCGCCCCACCTGTGCCATCGACCGGATCGTCGCCGCCAACTCCCTCGCGAACACTGGGCACTTCGCGTCTGTGAGGTCCACCAAGGTCGACGGGCGGCCGGGAAACGGAATCCGGAAGGCCAGCGGCGAGATGTCCTCGCCCGCCTGCTCGACCTCGGCCAGCGGCAGCGCGAAGTTTGCGCGGCGTGGCCGCCTCAGCCCGCTCACCAGGCACCCACCAGGGACGACAGATCGTCAATGCTGTCCTCCGTGAGCCGCCCGGCCATCTCCACGACCGCCTCGTCGATGAGTTCCTGAGCCTCCGCCAAGGAGTCCAGGTAGACGTAGGTCGAGCTGATGTGGGTATGCCCCAACAGCCGTTGCAGGATCCGCAGCGGGTCCCCCATCACCCGCTGGTAGGCGCCCATCCGCAGTTCCGCCTGGCCCGACCGCATCGCCGCGATCTGCCCCCGGACCAGCTGAGTGAGCATGTGGACGGCGAACGTGTGCCGGCAGGTATGCGGCGATGCCTCCACCGGCATCCCGGCCGCCGCCGTGCGCGCGCAGGCCCGCGTGAACGCGTACTCCCACGAGTTCAGCGCCACCGGCGTGCCCCGCTCGCTCAGCCACAACGCCAGCGGCCCCACGCGTTTCCCGGCGTCATCAACCTCCACCAGCCGCATCCGCTCCTCCGGCGCCAGGTCCGCCCACCGCACCGAGATCCACCGGCCGGACGCCGCCCGCACCCAGCCACCCAGCGGACCCACCTCACATGCCTCGATCCACCCACGACCCGGCCACCCTCCCCGAGCCGCCGCACGGGCAAGCGACACCGCCCTCTCCACCTCCGCGTACTCCGTCACCCGACGCAGCACCCGCAACGGCATCCAAACCGCCCGCCCCTTGTCCCCCTTGGTCGTGAGCACCGCCAGATCCAGCCGCGCCGAACGCTCCTCCGGAAGCGGCCGCAGCCGGGCCAGCTCCGGCAGCAGCAGACTGCCGCCCTCCTCCAGCCGCATCCCCGTGGTCACCAGCACATCGGCGAACGCCGCGTTCCTCGCCCCGCAGCGCACCCGGCAGGCAGGGTCCTCCGAGCCGTCCGGCCGCAGCCCCCGCAATCCCACATCCCGAAAGACTCGGTAGCGCTCCAGCGACAGGAACTTCACCGAGGTGCCACCGGCCCCCTTCTCCTTGGCCTCCGCCACCAGCCGCCCCGAGGCCCGCCCCGCAACAGTCATCTCGCGGTAGCCGAACGGCGCGGACACCACCAGGCGCTCGTCCATCGCCCACCGGTAGAACTTGTCCAGCGCCGCCGCGGCCCGGTTCCAGGTCTTCGCCGTCACCCGAAAAGGTGGCTGCGACAGGCGGCGCGCGGCGTAGAACGCGTCGAAGTCCGCCCGGTCCGCATCCCACACCGACCGACCGCGTACCTCCCCCAAGAACCGCCCCCACAGGGCAAGATCGCGGGTGTAGCCCTCCCAGCTGTTCGCCGAGCGGCAGCCCAGCGTCGGCAGAGCCCGAAGGAACCGGTTCAGGTGCAGCTCGTACGAGCCGCCCGCGTCGAGGATGAACGGCATCCCCTCGCGTACAGGCTCCCGGTCCAGAACGGCCACCAAGTCCGTACGTGGGCCCGGCTCCCGTAGCAGATCCCGCTGAGTGAAAAAGACTTCCATGAGTCGCGGACCGTAGCGGAATCAACACACTTCGTGCGTCACTGAGACGCTGCCAAACTGCCCGGATAAACTCGCGCTCGACCGAGTCCTGGGACCAGGGGCACGTCCCCGCTGCGATCCATCTGCCGACCGCGCTGATACCTGAGCAGGCCGGGCAACTGCTCGACAAGGAGGTGCCGGTTGTCACCTACTGCTGGGGCCCGGGCTGCAACAGGCGACCCGTGCCGCGCTCGCTCTCGCCGAACTGCGCTTACCAGGTCAAGGAGATGCTCGGAGGCTTCGAGTACTGGGCGCGTGAGGGCTTCGAGTTCGAGACCTGGGAGGGCAGCCGCAGGCGCGAGGCCGACCCGCTGACGGCGCCCGTCGACGCGGACGACTGCGGCTGCTGACGACCCTCGACGTTCGACCCGGTGGCGGGGCTCAGGGGGTGTCTCGTCCCCGGGCCCCGCCGCCGTCTCACTCACGGTCCGAACTGGTCGGAACCGGTCCGAAGCAGTGCTCAGAGCTTGGACAGCTCGTCGACCAGATCGTCCAGCCCCAGCGAACCCTGCGACAGCGCCGCCATGTGCCACCCCTTCGCGTCGAACGCGTCGCCGTGCGCCTTGCGCGCCTTCTCCCGGCCCAGCAGCCAGGCCCGCTCGCCCAGCTTGTAGCCGATCGCCTGCGCCGGCACCGACAGATACCGCGTCAGCTCGCTCTCCACGAAGTCGGCGGGCCGCCCGCTGTGACTGCCGAAGAACTCCTGCGCCAGCTCCGGCGTCCAGACCTCGCCCGGGTGGAACGGCGAGTCCGCCGGAATCTCCAGCTCCAGATGCATGCCGATGTCCACGATCACCCGGCATGCCCGCATCATCTGCGCGTCCAGATAGCCGAGCCTGCGCTCCGGGTCGGGCAGGAACCCGAGTTCGTCCATCAGCCGCTCCGCATACAGCGCCCAGCCCTCGGCGTTGGCGCTCACCCCGCCGACGGTCGCCTGGTAGCGGGAGAGCTGGTCCGCGACATGCACCCACTGCGCGATCTGAAGATGGTGGCCGGGGACGCCCTCGTGGTACCAGGTCGACACCAGGTCGTACACCGGGAAGCGTGTCTCGCCCATGGTCGGCAGCCAGGTGCGTCCGGGGCGGGTGAAGTCCTCCGAGGGGGCGGTGTAGTACGGCGCCGCCGCGCCGCCCGGGGGAGCGATCCGGGACTCGACCTTCCGTACCCGCTCGGCGAGTTCGAAGTGTGTGCCGTCCAGCGCCTCGATCGCCTCGTCCATCAGCTTCTGCAGCCAGACCCGCACCTCCTCGACGCCTTCGATGTGCTCGCCGTGCACATCGAGGTGTGCGAGCGCCTCCCAGGGCCCGGCGCCCGGAAGGATCTTGTCGGCCTCGGTCTTCATCTCGGCCAGCAGCCGGTGGTACTCGGACCAGCCGTACGCGTATGCCTCGTCGAGATCGAGGTCGGTACCGTTGAAGTAGCGCGACCAGCGGGCATAGCGCTCGCGCCCCACTGTGTCGGGCGCGTCCGCCAGGGCAGGTGCGTACACATCGCGCATCCAGTCGCGCAGCTCGACCAGGGCTTCGGTCGCCGAGCGGGCCGCGGCGTCGAGTTCGGTACGGAGCGTGGCGGGGCCGTCCGCCACGAAGGTGCCGAACCAACTCCGGTCCGTGCCAATCCACTCCGTAATTTGGCTGATATTCGTCTGCGTGGCACGTGGGCCGGCCAGCAGCTTGCGCTCCAGTCCCAGTTCCAGCGAGGTGCGGTAACCCTCGAGCGCGCGCGGCACGGCACGCAGCCGCTGTGCGACGGCGGCCCAGTCCTCATCGCTCTGGGTGGGCGTCACGGTGAACACCTCGCGCACCGAATGCACAGGTGAGCGCAGATTGCTCACTGTTCGCAGACCCTCATCCGCCTCGTGAACAGCGAGTTCCGCCGTCAGACGCTCCCGCAGCAGCCGCGCGCAGCGCCGCTCGGCGTCGCTCTCGGCACCCGGCAGCTTCTCCGCATGGTCGAGCCTGGCCAGCGTCTCGCGTGCAAGCTCGGCGCATGCCTCCTGACCTGCGGGGGAGTAGTCCGGAAGGAGACCCGAGCTCTCCTTGACCCCGAGATATGTGCCAATCGTCGGATCGAGTTCGATGAGTGCGTCGACATAGGAGTCGGCGACCTGGCGGGGCAGCTGGCTGCTGAGGGTGACTGACATGCGCACATCCTCATACGAGCGGGGCCTCCGCGTCACCATCATCGAGCCCCGGCGGCCTGACAGCCACCTGTCGGGGGAGGCAGCAGCGGGCCGCAGTCCCACTGCTGGAAGATCAACCGGGTTTCGACCCGGGCGACCTCGCGCCTGGAGGTGAATTCGTCCACCACGAGCCGCTGCAGATCCGCGGTGTCCGCCACAGCCACATGCACCAAGTAGTCGTCCGGGCCGGTGAGGTGGAACAGGGCACGGGACTCGGGCAGGGCCCGGATGCGCTCGACGAACGGACCGATCAGTTCACGCCGGTGCGGACGGACCTGTACGGAGAGCAGTGCCTCCAGCCCCCGCCCCAGCCGGGCCGGGTCGAGGGCCAGCCGGTGTCCGAGGATCACACCGGAGCGGCGTAGCCTCGCCACCCGGTCAAGGCACGTGGATGGAGCGACTCCGACCTCCGCCGCCAGATCGCGGTAGGTGGTCCGGGCGTCGTTCTGCAGCAGGCGGAGTATTTGAAGATCCACCGGGTCGAGAGCGACAGTTTCAGCCATTCGCCGAACGTAGCACGGGCCATGGCCAACACCTGCCGGTGAGTGTTCACAGTGCGCGCATGGAGAACGCAGCCTTCGCCGCCCACCCACCCCGGGCGCTGGCCACCGAAGCAGTCCACGCCGGACGCGAGGATCTCGCGCAGCTCGGTCTGCATGCCCCGCCGCTGGATCTGTCGACCACCTACCCGTCCTACGACGCCGCAGCCGAAGCGGAACGGATCGACGAGTTCGCCGCCACCGGAGCGCGCCTGGAGGGGCCGCCCGTCTACGCCAGGCTGGACAACCCGACCACGGCCCGCTTCGAGACCGCTCTGGCCAGGCTGGAGGGGACCGAGAGCGCGGTCGCCTTCGCCAGCGGCATGGCGGCGCTGACCGCCGTACTGCTGGTACGGGCGAGCATGGGGCTGCGCCATGTGGTCGCGGTGCGTCCGCTGTACGGGTGCAGCGACCATCTGCTCGCCGCCGGGCTGCTGGGCACCGAGGTGACCTGGACCGACCCGGCGGGCATCGCCGCGGCGATCCGGCCGGACACCGGTCTGGTGATGGTGGAGACGCCCGCGAACCCGACGCTGGCGGAGGTCGACCTGCGGGCCGTGCGGCACGCCTGCGGCTCCGTGCCGCTGCTCGTCGACAACACCTTCGCCACGCCCGTACTCCAGCGGCCGGTGGAGCACGGCGCCCGGATCGTGCTGCACAGTGCCACGAAGTATCTGGGCGGACACGGCGATGTGATGGGCGGAGTGGTGGCCTGCGACGAGGAATTCGCGGGCAGGCTGCGCCAGGTGCGCTTCGCGACAGGCGGCGTTCTGCACCCGATGGCCGGATATCTGCTGCTTCGGGGACTGTCGACCCTTCCGGTACGGGTACGGGCCGCCTCCACCACCGCCGCCGACCTGGCCTGCCGCCTGGCGGCCGACCCGCGCGTCGCCCGCGTCCACTATCCGCGGATCGGCGGCGCGATGGTCTCCTTCGAGGTGTACGGCGACCCGCACGACGTGATCGCGAACGTACGGCTGATCACTCCGGCGGTCAGTCTCGGCAGCGTCGACACCCTTATTCAGCACCCGGCCTCCATCAGTCACCGCATTGTGGCGGAGGGAGACCGGCGCTCGGCGGGCGTCAGCGACCGGCTGCTGCGGCTGTCGGTGGGGCTGGAGGACGTCGAGGATCTGTGGCGCGACCTGACGGAGGCCCTCAGCGTTCGACCTGTTCGAAGCGAGCGCGGGAGCGTACAGCAGTCGCGTCCAGTCGGGCGGTGATCACCAGCGTGCCCTCCTCGATCTGAAAGTCGAGGGGCAGCCCGAGACCGCGCATGGCCGCGACCATGCCGGTGTTGGACGACTGGGTCACGGCGTAGACACTCTCGCAGCCGGCCTCGACGGCCATGTCGACCAGCCGGCCGAGCAGCTCCGTGCCGATGCCGCGGCGCTGCCAGTCGTCCTCGACGAGCAGGGCGACCTCGGTCTCGTCGCCGTCCCACAGCAGGTGGCCGAGGGCGACCAGCTTGCCGGAGACCGTCTGCACGGCGAGTGTGCGGCCGAAGCGCGGGCTGAGCAGATGATTGAGATAGCGGTCGGCGTCGTTGACCGGGCCGTGGTAGCGCAGGCTCAGAGTGCGGTCGGAGCAGCGGTCGTGCATGGCCTTCGCCGCCTGGACATCGTCCTGGTCGGCGCGGCGCACGATGATCTCATTGCCCTCGGGGAGGGTGAGGACGTCCTCGCTGCGCGGGATGCGGGGGCCGAGGCGGGCATCCAGCTCGACCAGGGCCCGCGCCCGGGCGAACTCCGTCGGGGTGAAGGGCAGATAGGGCCGCTCGACGGTGATCGCGCCGCCGTTCGGGTCGCGCAGCCGCATCACCGTCTCCTCCAGCACGCCCTCGACGGGAGGCGTCTCGCCCGTCGGCCGGCCGGAGAGGCTGACGGCGGGCAGTGAGTGGATGGTGCAGCGGCCGAGCAACTGGCGCAGCGCGAGCGGCAGTTCGGCCGCGTCCAGGGCGGTACGGGTGGCGAGGCCGAGCACCCGGGTGGGGGTGTCGACGAGATCGTGGGCGTCGGCGCGCTCGATCCAGGTGTTGCGGCCGCCCGCCGCGGAGATCTCCAGGCCCAGCTGCCTCGCCTGGAGGGGGGCCGGGGCACGCAGCAGGAACTCGTCCACCGTGCCCTCGGCGAGCGGATGCGTCTGCAGGGTCAGGATGTCCACCTGATGCCGGGCGAGGGCGGTGCACAGCGCGGCCAGGCTGCCGGGCGTGTCCTGCACGGTGGTACGCATCCGCCACAGCGAGGTCTCGAACAGCTCGCCGCCGCGCGCGGCGAGCTCGGGCCCGGCGGCCTCCCGTGCCGCGGCGCCCAGCCGGGCCTCACCGGCGGTATCGGACACGTGCACCGGAGGGGCATGGCTGTGGCGTCGTGCCCACCATGTGTGGAAGCCAGCCGTCGCGACGAGCGCCACGGCCGAGGTGATGAGCAGGAACGGGCCGTCGGGACCGTGCCCGACCATGTTGGCGATGGCATCGGCGACAGCTACGGCGGTGAACATGGCCGCCAACTCGACGAGATCCCGCCGCCAGTGGTGTGGACGGCGGGCGGTCTTCGCAGAAGTCACATCAGTCATGCCACCACTGTGACCGCATGGTGTTGCGTGATCACGAACGCTTTGTGACTGATGGGTTAAGCCCGGATCTGGTTCGCTATATGCCATTTCTTGCCGTTTGTGGCGTGGACTGTTCGGCTCCCTGGTTCATGGCTTTCAGTAGCCGGGACGCCTGGGCGATGAGCTGGGAAGAGCCCCGGCGGGCTGCCAGCTCTGCCAGCCCGGGTATCCCTTCCAGGCCCACTGAAAACACTGCGGCCGTCCCGCAGCGCTCGACGCAGTCGGCGGCCACGCCCAGTAGCTCTCCCAGGCCGCGCGAAGGTGTCCGCGCCGTCAGCAGTCCGGGCAGCGCCCCGGCGAGCGCGGACCAGGTTGTCGCATACGCACCGGTCGCGGCCGCCATACGGGCCGATTCGGCCAGCCGGTTGGGTTTCACCAGACCGAGCCCCACCAGCTCGGCCAGATCGCGGCCGAGCAGCAGGCCGTCCAGCCCGGCACGGGGACCGGCCCCGGCACTCCGGTTGGTGGGAGCGCCGGCGGCCGCGTACTACTGCCCCACGCGCCCGGGCTGAAGCACTTTGCGACTGTGCCGCGCAGTACGGAACGGCGGTCGGGGGACGAACTGCGCGGGCTGTGCGACATCGCTTGGCCTCCTGGGGCAGGTCGGACGGGTGTGCCGAGCCATGCCTGGCGTCCGGCCACGGCCGGGGCGCGAACCCCAAGTGAACAACGCGCCCTATGGCATGACCGCTTCGGCCATCAGGCGCACCCCGCGCACGATGTCGGACGGCGCCAGGTGCGCGTACCCGAGCACCAGGCGTACGCCGGTGGCCTCGGCGCTCGCCACCCGGTAGTCGGCCAGCGGGCGCACCGCGACACCGGCCGCCCCTGCGCGCTGGACAAACCCGGGCTCGGGACCGTAGCGCTCCGGGAGTGTCGCGATGATGTGCAGCCCGGCCGCGATGCCGCTGACCTGTGAGCCCGGAAAGTGCTCCGTCAGCGCCGCGACAACGGTGTCCCGCCGCTCCCGGTAGGCGCGCTGGCAGCGGCGCAACTGCCGGTCGTAGCCGCCGCGGTCGACGAACTCCGCGAGGAGTGCCTGGTCCAGGGCGGGGTTGCCGAGATCCATGGTGCGTTTGCGCTCGACCACCTCGTCCACCAGGCGGGCGGGCACCACCAGCCAGCCCAGCCGCAGCCCCGGCGCCAGGGACTTGCTGACCGATCCGGTGTAGGCGACGCGGTCCGGGTCGAGCCCCTGGAGAGCCCCGACGGGAGCGCGGTCGTAGCGGAAGTCGCCGTCGTAGTCGTCCTCGACGATCAGGCCGTCCACCGACCGTGCCCAGTCGAGGAGTTCGGTGCGACGCCTCGCCGAGCAGGCGATCCCGGTCGGGAACTGGTGGGCCGGAGTGGTCACCACGGCACGGACACCGGAACGTTCCAGCGACCCGGTGGCGAGCCCTTCGCCGTCCAGCGGCAGCGGTGTCGTACTCAGCCCGGCCGCCGCGAACAGCGACCCGTGATCGGGACTTCCCGGGTCCTCGACACCAACCGTCCGCAGGCCGTGCCCGTGCAGGACGAATCCGAGCAGCGTCATCGCCTGCGCGACGCCCGAACACACCACCAGAGATTCCGGATCGGCCACCACGCCGCGCCGCCGGGTGAGCAACGAGGCCAGCGCGGTGCGCAGTTCAGGCAGTCCGCGCGGATCGGGATAGCCCAGAGCCCGGTGCGGCAGCCGCGCGAGCACGGACTTGTGCGTGGCGGTCCACGCGGCGCGCGGGAAGAGCGAGAGATCGGGCGTCCCGGGACGGAAGTCCACCCGTGCGCCGGGAGTGCGCGGCGCCAGGTCCCGCGCCCCGCGTACAGCCGTGCGCGCCGCGTCGCCCACCCAGGTGCCCGCGCCCCGGTCGCTGCGCAGATACCCCTCGGCGGTCAGCTGTTCGTACGCCTCGGTGACCAGGCCACGTGAGACGCCCAGATCGGCGGCGAGCTCGCGGCTGGACGGCAGCCGAGTGCCGGCCGCGAGCCGTCCGGACCGCACGGCGTCGCGCAGCGCCGACTGCAGGGCGCGCCCGCGCTGCCGGGCCGGGGCGGCGGCTGCGGGCAGCAGCAGTTCCCAGGCGGTGTTCCAGGCCTCGCCCCGTGAAGATCCGCCGGCGGCCGAAGTGGTCCCCGATGATGTCATGGAAGTGGACCTTAACCGGGTCCGCCCCGATCCATAGCGTCGCCACATGAACGCGAATTCCCTGCGCGGGGCGCTGCTCGTCAGCTTCGCCTACGTCCTCGTCGGCGCCTCCTTCACCGCCAACAGCGTCCTCGGGGACTATCCGTACGCGGGCGGTCAGGCGCTGCGCTACGCCCTGGCCTGTCTGCTCCTGCTGCCGCTGCTCGGCGGACGGGCCGGGCTCGCGCCACTGCGGGCCCTCGGCCGGTCGCAATGGGCACGGCTCGCCGTACTCGCCGCCGTCGGCATGGTCGGATTCAACCTGGCGATCCTGGCCGCTGAACGCACCTCGGAGCCTGCCGTTCCGGGCGTGTTCGTCGGCTGCGCGCCCGTCATCGTCGCTGTGCTCGTCCCGCTCCTGGACGGTCGGCGGCCCGCCCGGCCCGTCCTGTACGGAGCGCTGCTGGTGGCGGCCGGAGCCTTCACCGTCCAGGGGTGGGGCCGTACCGACCTGATCGGCATCGTGTGGTCGGCGGGGGCGCTGGCCGGCGAGGTCGGCTTCGCCGTCCTCGCCACTCCCGTACTGCGCCCGCTCGGCCCCAAGCTGCTCACCGCCACGGTCTGCGGCATCGCCGCCGTCGAATCCACGGTCCTCGGCCTTGTGCTCGACGGCGCCGGCTTTGTGCGCGCGCCGGCGCAGGCGGAGACGCTCGCACTGCTGTGGCAGGCGGCCGTCGTCACGGTCGTCGGATTCGTCACCTGGTACATGGGTGTGCAGCGCATCGGCGCCGAGCGCGCCACGCTCTTCTCCGGAGTGATCCCCGTCGCCGCCGCCCTGAGCGCGCCGCTCGTCGGGACGGGCTCGTTCGGCGCGCCCCAGGCGGCGGGCGGCGTACTGGTCGGGGTGGGCGCCGCGCTCGGCTCGGGCGTGTTCAACAAGCGGTCAGCGGCTGCCGTCCAGGATCACGCGGGCGACCAGCGCGGGATCGTCGTTCATGGGGACATGGCCGCAGCCGGGCAGTCGTACCAGCCGGGCAGAGGGGATGACGTGCTTGGCGCGGATGCCCTGGCGGCGCAGCAGCAGCCGGTCCCGCGTGCCCCAGCCGATGGTGACCGGCACATCGGGCACATCGTCGGTGAACATGATGCTGCGGCCGGCGGCGAGCGTCTGGTGGAAACCGGTGGCCTCGCGCAGGGCGAGGGTCTCCGCGACCGCCGCCTCGGGTGAACGCCGCCCGGGCCGCGCGTAGATGCTGCTGGTCAGTGCCGCCCGCCCGGCGATCGACCGGGACAGTCCCTCGATCAGGGGCAGCGGCATCGCCTGGGCCGCGCGCCGCATGGTGAGCAGCATCCCGAAGGCGTACTGGCGCTCGCCCGGTGACCAGAAGCCGGCGGGGGAGAGGGCCGTGACCGACCGGACGAGCTTCTCCCGGCCCAACTCCAGGGCGAGCAGCCCGCCCAGCGAGTTCCCCGCGACATGGGGGCGTTCGATCGCCAGCGCCTCGCACATCGCACCGAGGACCGAGCCGACGGTGGTCAGGTCGTACGCAACACCGTCCGGAAGCGCGGGGGACGTGCCGAAGCCGGGCAGGTCGATGGCGATGACATCGCGCTCTGCCGCCAGGATTCCCATGACTGGCTCCCAGGCCTGCCAGTGGTGCCCGATTCCATGGAGCAGCAGCAGCGGCTCGCCCGTGCCCGCACGCTCGTACCTGACGGACAGTGCCCGGCTGCCACGGGCGGACTCGATGGAGAACGAGATTTTCTCGGCCATGCTTGCTGCTCCCTGGTGTCGCCCGCGTGAAGACGTCTTGGACGGCTTGTCAGTAACAATTACCGCTCAGTAGCTTCCAGTTCAAGGGGGCGAGCCTACGCGGGGCTCCCTGTGTCGTGCACCGCACCCCGAACCGGCTGGACAGGTGCAGAGCGATGGGTTGGGATGGGGGCGTGGCAATCGACACCGTGACGGACGTCTTCGAAGAGCACCGGCCCGTTCTGACCGGCGTGGCCTACCGGATGCTCGGCCGGGTGGCCGACGCCGAGGACGTGGTTCAGGAGGCCTGGCTGCGGTGGTCGGCCGAGGACCGCAGCGACGTCCGGGAGCCGCGCGGCTATCTCGTACGGATCACCACCCGCCTCGCCATCGACCGGCTGCGCCAGGCCCAGTCGCGCCGCGAGGCGTATGTCGGCCCCTGGCTGCCCGAACCGCTCGCCACCGACTTCGGATACACCGTCCCCGACACCGCGGAGCAGGCTGTACTCGCCGAATCCGTCAGCCTCGCCGTCCTGGTCGTGCTGGAGGCGCTGTCGCCGCTTGAGCGCGCGGTGTTCGTGCTGCGCGAGGCCTTCGGATTCCCGTACGCGGAGATCGCAACCACCCTCGACCGGTCCGAGGCGGCCGTCCGGCAGCTCGCGGGCCGCGCCCGCCGCCATGTCGAGGAGCGCAGGCCCCGCTACGACGTCGACCCCACCGAACGCCGCGACCTCACCGAACGCTTCCTGGCCGCCGCCTCAGGCGGAGACCTTCAGTCGCTGCTGAGTCTGCTGGCACCGGACGTGCGCCTGGTGGGCGACAGCGGCGGCAAGGCCAAGGCCCCGCTGCGGGTCATGGAGAGCGCGGACAAGGTCGGACGCTTCCTGTTCGCAGTGACGCGCCAGCCGATCCCGGAGATGGGCTTCCGCTTCGTCGAACTCAACGGTGCGCCCTCGCTCCTTGTGCTCTCCGGCGGAAAGCCGGACAGCGTGTTCCAACTGGAGGTGCTGGACGGTCGGATCCAGTGCGTCTACATCATCCGCAACCCCGACAAGCTCACCTCGCTGACCCCGGCATAGAGCGTCCTTTCCCACGTCAGACCCCGTGGCCAGAACCGGCCACGGGGTCTTTTGCTGCGCGTGTGTCACGCGGTACGAACGTCCCGTGAACGCTCTGCGAATCCGTCCGGTTCCGTTGCGTAACGTCCGCAGGATTGGTCTTGACCAAGTACATGTACCGTCCTATGGTCGCAGAGATAGTGCAGGAACCTTTAATAAACAAGGGCGCGGAATAGCCGCCGCTGGAACGGCGATTGCGGAGGATCAGGGTGGGGACCACGCAGCTGGATTCGGTGCCGGAACCTAAGTACTGGCACCTCAAGACCGTGATCGGCGAAGCACTCGACTCCGATTTCTCGGTGGGGGAGATCCTTCCCAACGAGCGAGATCTCGCCGCTCGCTTCGGAGTCGCCCGCGCCACACTCCGTCAGGCGCTCGAACAGCTGGAGCTGGAAGGCAGGTTGCAGCGCCGTCGCGGCGTCGGCACCACCGTCGCGCCGCCACGTGTGGGCGTCGACGTCTCCACCACCGAGCAGGCCTGGCCGGGCACCGGGCAGGACTCCTGGCAGTCCGTCGACTGCCAAACGGTCCTCCCGCCCGCCGCGGTCGCGCGACTGCTGGAGACCGAGGCCGACGAACCGACGCACTCCGTCCGCCGGCTGCGCGTCTCCCACGGTCAGTCGGTCGCCGCCGAGCTCCTGTACATACCGGACTCCTCCGTGCCCGAACTCTCCGCGATCGACGCTCCGTCCGGTGCCGCGCGGGCCCGCGCCGTGCTGCGAGAGCTCCATCGCCTCGAGTTCGAGGGACAGGACCGCGCGGTGGAGCTGGGCTCTGCCCGCGCCGACGACGCCAAGGAACTCGACCGGCTGCCGGGCGCGCCCGTCCTGGTCGTCACCACGCGCTACTTCTCCGAGGGCAGGACCGCCGCCGTCTCGGTGGCCACCTACCGCGCCGACACCTGCCGGCTGACCTTCGGGGACTCCGGCGATCTGGACTTCAGCCCCCACGACCAGGAGCGCCGCGCCTCCTGAGCCCCGAACTCTGCTCCACCAACGGCTCGTCGGACCGAGCTCACGCTCAGCGGCGGGCCGTCACCGTTCCCTCGACGGCGAACAACTGCTCCTCGACATGGTCGAGCGCGAGGCGCAGCGCACCGGTCGCCACGGCCGCCTCGCCGAGCAGTGACAGGGTCACCCGCGGCGGGCGCAGACAGTACCGGGACAGCTCGTCGCGCAGCGGATCGAGCACGCCGTCGATCCCCGCTGCCCAGCCACCGATGACCACCAGCTCCGGATCCAGTGCCAGCACCAGAGCTGCCACATCGTGAACCAGCCGCTGGATGAACCGCTCGACGGCCTCCTGCGCCCTCGGGTCACCCTGCTTGGCATGGGCGAAAACCTCGGCGACCGCCTGCTCGTCCAGCGGGTGCAGCGGCTCGTCGGTCGTCGACAGCAGCTTCTCGGGGGTCACCTCGCGGCCGAGCAGATGCAGCGCCCCGATCTCGCCCGCCGCGCCCCCGAAACCGCGGTGCAGCCGTCCGCCGATCAGCGAGCCCGCACCCGGGCTGAGCCCGGCCAGTACGAACACGATGTCGTCGGACTCGGTCGCCGCGCCCTTCCAATGCTCGGCCACAGCGGCGGCGTTGGCGTCGTTCTCGACCAGCACAGGGCAGCGGAACGACCTGCGCAGCCGCTCTCCGAGCGCCAGCCCGGTCCAGCCGGGCAGCGCGGTCCCGAGCCGTACGGTTCCGTCGGCCTCCACGATGCCGGGGGAGCCCACCCCGACGGCCCGCAGGCTGCTGCGTGCGACGCCGGTCCTGCGCAGGACATCGGCGACGACCTGCCGCACCCGCTCAAGACGCTCGTCCGCAGAGGCAGTCTCCGAGACCTCCCTTGATCCGGCGCCGATGATCCGCCCGTCCAGACCGGACAGCAGGGCGGTGATCCGGTGGGCCCCGATCTCGACGCCCAGCAGATGACCGGCCTCGGCCCGGAACCTGAACCGCCGGGCGGGGCGCCCCTGGCGTCGGGCACCGCCCTCCTCGGGGACGCTCTCGACGACGAGCCCGCCCTCGATGAGCCCCTCGATCACACCCTCCACGGTCGGCCGGGACAGGCCGGTGATCCGGGTCAGATCCGTGAGCGTGGGGGAGTCAGCACCCCGCAGTGCATGGAGTACCACCGCGGAATTGATCCGCCGCAGCAGCGACGGGTCTCCGCCGGTCAGCCGCCCCACCGTGTGTCCTCCCAGTTCGAGCGCGTGTGTGCCGGATCGTACTCGCTGGCTGCGACAGCGGCGAGCAATCCTGGGGCGAGATCCTGTCCGGTCGGTCGGGCCGGCAGATCTTGCTGCAGGATCCCTCGGGGACACTGGGACCCTGGAGCGGTATGGCGGTCCTGGCGGCCTGGACGGCCCTCGCGGTGGCGGCGGGCTGGTGGGCGCTGAGCCGCCGCGACGCCTGACGGACAGCCAAATGTCAGTGCGGGCCGGTTTACTGGGGGGCATGACCACGGCACAGCACCTCGACACGATCGACTTGCTGCGTTCCCGGGCGTTCCCCGCGGAGCCCGGCCCGTCGGACGTCGGCTCGCAAGGCCCCGGATTTCACGTGGCGGAGCTGAACGGGCAGTTCGGCGACGACGGAGCGGACGGGTACGAGGACGGGGACGGGGACGCAGCGGCCGACCAGCGTGCGCAGGAGCACGGCGCCCTGCTGAACGTACTCGAACGGCGCTGGGGCGAGCCGGACATCTTCAGCCTCGCCAGTACGCGGCTGCGCGTCGAGAGGGACGAAGAGGTGCCCGACCCGTGGCGCAGGCTCAGCGAGCAGATGGAATGGCTGCATCTGTGGCGGATCGAGGACCGGTGGATAGCCGTTGGGCTGACCAGGTTCCAGCTGCTGGCCGTGGTCACCGAGACCGAGCCGCCCTAGAGACAGCCGTCCCCCGGCGAACCGGTCGGCAGTTAACCGTCCCTTTCAGCTTCCGCTGCCTCGCGCAACCGGCCGAACTCCTCGGCCATCGTCTGCGCGGTCCAATGTGCGTTGAGCCCGCTCGGGTTGGGCAGCGCCCAGATATTCGTCTCACCGATCGTGCGCTCCTGCCGCCCGATCCGGGCCTTCTTCTCGCCGAAGGCCGTGCGGTAGGCGGTGACGCCGACGACCGCCAGCCATCGCGGACGCAGCCGCTGGACCTTGGCCGTCAGCAGCCGACCGCCCTCGCGGAACTCCTCGTCGCTCAGTTCGTCGGCGCGAGCAGTCGCCCTGGCCACCACATTGGTGATACCCAATCGGTGCCCGAGCAGTTCTTCCTGTTCGGCGGGCTTGAACTGCCGTGGTGTGAAGCCCGACAGATGCAGCACCGGCCAGAAGCGGTTGCCCGGCCGGGCGAAGTGATGGCCCGTCGCCGCGGTCATCAGGCCCGGGTTGATACCGCAGAACAGCACGGAGAGCCCGCCCGCGACCACATCCGGGACGATGCGATCGCGAGCGGCCTCCAACTCCTCGGGGGTCAGAGGATCGACCCCGGGGTGTAGCCGGCGGCCTCCGGGTGCTGCTTGACGATCTCCTCGATCCTGGAGACCACGGCCGCCACCTGGTCGGCCGCGGCCCCCGTGAACGAGAGCTTGTCGGCCATCAGGGCGTCCAACTGCGCCCGATCCAGCGGAATCCGCTCGTCCGCGGCCAGCTTGTCGAGCAGTTCATTGCGCTCGGCACCCTGCTCCCGCATCGCCAGCGCCGACGCGACCGCGTTCTCCTTGATGGCCTCGTGAGCGAGCTCGCGGCCGACCCCGGCCCGTACGGCACCCATCAGCACCTTGGTGGTGGCGAGGAAGGGGAGGTAGCGGTCCAGTTCGCGGGCGACCACGGCGGGGAAGGCGCCGAACTCGTCGAGCACGGTCAGGAAGGTCTCCAGGAGACCGTCGAAGGCGAAGAACGCGTCCGGCAGCGCGACCCGGCGCACCACGGAGCAGGAGACATCGCCCTCGTTCCACTGGTCGCCCGCCAGCTCGCCGGTCATCGAGGCGTAGCCGCGGAGGATGACCATCAGGCCGTTGACGCGCTCGCAGGAGCGGGTATTCATCTTGTGCGGCATCGCCGAGGAGCCGACCTGGCCGGGCTTGAAGCCCTCGGTGACGAGCTCGTGCCCGGCCATCAGCCGGATCGTCTTGGCGACGGAGGAGGGCGCGGCGGCCAACTGCACCAGCGCGGAGACCACGTCGTAGTCGAGGGAACGGGGGTAGACCTGACCGACCGAGGTGAAGGCGTGCGCGAAGCCGAGATGCCCGGCGATGCGCTGCTCGAGCTCGGCGAGCTTGGCGGCGTCGCCGCCGAGCAGGTCGAGCATGTCCTGCGCGGTGCCGACCGGGCCCTTGATGCCGCGCAGCGGGTGGCGGCCCAGCAGATCTTCGAGGCGTCCGTACGCCACGAGCAGTTCGTCGGCCGCGGTCGCGAAGCGCTTGCCAAGCGTCGTGGCCTGCGCGGCGACATTGTGCGAGCGTCCGGCCATCACCAGCTCGGCGTACTCACCCGAGAGCTTGCCGAGCCGGGCGAGTACCGCGACCGTGCGGTCGCGCATCAGCTCAAGCGAAAGCCGGATCTGCAGCTGCTCGACGTTCTCGGTCAGATCGCGAGACGTCATGCCCTTGTGGACCTGCTCATGGCCCGCCAGCGCGTTGAACTCCTCGATGCGCGCCTTCACATCGTGGCGGGTCACCTTCTCGCGCTCGGCGATCGATGCCAGGTCGACCTGGTCGAGCACCCGGTCGTAGTCGGCGATGGCGGCCTCGGGCACCTCGATGCCGAGGTCCTTCTGGGCGCGCAGGACCGCGAGCCAGAGCTGACGCTCCAGCTTCACCTTCTGCTCGGGGGACCACAGGACGGCCAGCTCCGCGGAGGCGTAGCGGCCGGCCAGGACATTGGGGATGCGGGGCTTGGCTGTCACGTGTACGGATTCTACTGGCGGTTTGCGCAGGCCAGCGCCCCGGTCCGGTTTGTGGCTTGCTACGAACGCGGATCCACGTACGGCAGCAGCTCGGGCCGCTTGGCCGGACGGCCGTCGCCCGATGAGCGGCCCGTCAACCGCCGCCCGATCCACGGCCCCAGATATTGGCGTGCGAACCGCAGGTCGCCGACCCGCCGCGCCGCCCAGCCCGGCCGCACAGCAGACGGGAGCAGCGCTCGCCAGTCCTCCTCCGCGTCGTGCCCGAGGGTCTGCCAGACCGCCTCGGCGACGCGCCTGTGCCCCTCGGCCGTCAGATGCAGCCGGTCCACGTCCCACATCCGCTGGTCGCCGAGCACGTCGGCGCCGTACAGGTCCACCACCAGGGCGCCGTGGCGGGCGGCCAGTTCGTCGACGTAGCCGAACAGCTCCTCCATACGCGGCCGGAAGCGTTCCATCACCGGACCGTTGCGGCCGGGGCTGCGCATCAGGACCAGCTGACGGCAGGACGGCGTGAGTTTCCCGACGGCCTCCTCCAGGAGGCCGCGGACCCTGCCCATGTCGCACCGGGGGCGCAAGGTGTCATTGAGCCCGCCCACCAGGGTGACCACATCGGCCCGCATGGAGGCTGCCACGTCCACCTGCTCGTCCACGATCTGGCCGATGAGCTTTCCGCGGACGGCGAGATTCGCGTACCGGAATCCCTCAGTGCGCGCGGCCATCCGGCCTGCGAGCAGATCTGCCCAGCCGCGGTAGGAACCGTCGGGCTGAAGGTCGGACATGCCTTCGGTAAAGGAATCACCGACCGCGACAAAACTAGTGTAATTAGCATTCATCTCCATGGCGGAGCGATCCTACCGCGCGGTAAGGTCCGTCGGTTCCGTACCGGGAGGGGAGCTCTGTGAGTGACGCGCTACTGAACGCGCTGGCCGAGGCGCTGGCCGATCTGGTGACCACGATCGACACCTGTGACGAAGACGTTCTGGGCCCCGACACCGCTGTGAAATGGCTGGAGAACACCGGCTTTCTGCTCGGGCGCCTCTCGCCCGGGGACCGCCGGACCCTCTCCGCGCTGGTGCGCCAGTGCGCCGCCCGCCGGCCCGGGGGAGCCTGGCGGGACGATCTGCTGCGGATCCCCGAGCGCTTCGGTCTCGACGACGACGAGCACGAGCTGTACTGCGACTCGGTCGAGTATCTGGAGCGCCGGTTCGTCGAGACCGTACGGGACGTGGACCCGGCCACGCTCCTTCCCACCTGCCCCGGCTGGACCCTCGCCGACCTCGTCAAGCACCGGGGCGCAACGCATCGCTGGATGGAGCATCTCGTGCGGACCCGGGCCGCCGAGCGCGTCTGGTCACGGGACGTCTCACTCGAACTTCCCGACGACCCAAGGGCCTATCCGCAGTGGTTCGCCCGTAGCGCCGAAGCCACGCTGAGGACGCTGCGCGCCGTCGACCCGGACACGCCGATGTGGTCCCACGGAGCCGATCAGCGGGTGCGTTTCTTCCCGCGGCGGCTGCTCTTCGAAGCCGTCGTCCACCTCGCCGACGCCGAACTCGCACTGGGCCTTCAGCCGCGCATCTCAGCGGGCACCGCCGCCGACGGCATTGAGGAGTTCCTGGAGAACCTCCCGTACTACTCCTGGATCGCCGAGCCGGTCGCCGCCCTCGCGGACGGCTCGGTAAGGCTGACGGCCGGGGACACCGGTGCCGCCTGGACGATCACCTTCGGGGACGGAGGCTACGCCTGGACCAAGAGCGCCCGGGTAGCCTCGGCCGGCGTCGAGGCAACGGCGGGCGATCTGCTGCTGCTCGTCTACGGACGCCACCGCGCCGACGACGCACGCTTCTCGATCAGCGGCGATCGCGCCGTTCTCGACGCCTGGCTGGCAGCGACGGCGTTCTAATACTGCCGCCGGTCTTTCGGAGCGACGCGTTCCGCAGTTGTCCAGAGCATGTTCACCGCAGACTTCTGGAAAGCCACCGCGGAGCGCGCCGTGCGCACTTCGCCCAGTCCCTGGTCGCCATCCTGACCGCCGGTGCCACGAACCTTTTCGACGTCGAATGGCAGGCCGCCGTCGCCACAGCGGGCGTTGCCACGCTCCTCGCCGTACTCACCGCGATCGGCGCGGCCGAAGCCGGACGGCCCGGCCCGGGTCTCAACGAGACCACGGAACGGGTCGCCACCGCGCCGAGCACCGCGGCCACCACCGCTCCCGCCACCGGGACGAGCTAGCGGGGCCTGCCCACCAGTTCCCGCAGCACGTCCTCCATCGTCACAAGCCCCTCCGGCGTGCCGTCCTCGTCCAGCACCGCCGCCAGATGAGTACGGCTGCGCCGCATCGCGGTCAGTACGTCGTCCAGCGGCGTCGCCGCCCGTACCCGCGCGATCGGGCGCAGCGCCGTGACGGGGAACGGCACATCGCGCGGAGTCGTGTCCAGCGCGTCCTTCACATGGAGATAGCCAAGGATCGGCCCGCCCGGGTCCACCACCGGGAAGCGGGAGAACCCGGACTCGGCCGCCAGCATCTCCAATTGCTCAGGCGTCGTTCCGACCTGCGCGTACACCACCCGCTCGACCGGCATCACCACATCGCGTACGGGCCGGCGCCCCAGCTCCAGGGCGTCGCGCAACCGCTCGGCCGAGCGGTCGTCGAGCAGACCGGCCTCCCCTGCGTCCCGGACCAGCCGCGCCAGCTCGTCGTCCGAGTAGGTCGCCGTCACCTCGTCCCTGGTCTCCACCCGGAGCAGTTTGAGCAGCCCGTTGGCGAGGGCGTTGACCGTGAAGATCACCGGACGCAGCGCCCGGGCCAGCGCGACCAGCGGCGGGCCGAGCAGCAGCGCGCTGCGCGCGGGCTCGGCCAGTGCGATGTTCTTCGGCACCATCTCGCCGAGCAGCATGTGCAGATACGTCGCGAGCGACAGTGCGATCACGAACGAGATCGGATGGATCAGGCCGTGTGCCACACCCAGCGCGTCGAACACAGGCTCCAGGAGATGCGCGATGGCGGGCTCGGCGACGATGCCGAGCACCAGAGTGCACAGGGTGATGCCGAGCTGCGCTGCGGCAAGCAGGGCCGAGACATGCTCCAGGCCCCACAGGACGCTGCGCGCACTGCGGTTCCCGGCTTCCGCCTCCGGTTCGATCTGACTGCGGCGTACGGAGATCATGGCGAACTCCGCACCGACGAAGAAGGCGTTGACGACCAGGGTGAGCAGGCCGATGAGGAGCTGTATCGCGGTCATCGTCCGGCCTCCTCGGTGGTGTCGTCCGAGGGGAGCGGTGCGTGCATCAGCACCCGGGCCGCCCGCCGCCCGGAAGCGTCCACCACATCGAGACGCCAGCCCGCCAGCTCGATCCGGTCGCCCTCTGCGGGGATGCGCCCCAAGGTGGTGGCGATGAGGCCGGCGAGAGTTTCGTAGGGGCCTTCGGGCACCCGCAGCCCGACCCGCTCCAGCTGGTCGGTGCGCGCCGCACCGTCCGCCGACCAGAGCGCGCGCCCGTCGGCGTCCTCGCCGGCCGGGGCCAGGTCCGGAGTCTCGTGCGGATCGTGCTCGTCGCGCACCTCGCCGACGACCTCCTCCATGATGTCCTCCAGCGTCACCACACCGGCCGTACCGCCGTACTCGTCGATGACGACGGCCATGGTGTTCTTGCCGGACAGCCGGTCGAGCAGCCGGTCCACTGTCAGCGTCTCCGGTACGAGCAGCGGCTCGCGCAGGAGCTCGGTGACGCGATGGCGCGGACGGCGCACGGCCGGGAGGGCGAGCACGTCCTTGATGTGCGCGACGCCGACGACGGAGTCCAGGCTGCCCTGGTAGACGGGGAAGCGGGACAGGCCGGTGGCGCGGGTGGCGTTGGCGACGTCCTCGACGGTGGCCTGCACGTCGAGGGCTGTGACCTGGACCCGCGGGGTCATCACGTTCTCCGCGGTGAGTTCGGACAGCTTGAGGGTGCGGACGAACAGCTCCGCGGTGTCCGCCTCAAGCGCGCCCTTCTTGGCGGAGTGGCGGGCGAGTGCGACCAGTTCCTGGGGGCTGCGGACGGAGGCCAGCTCTTCGGTCGGCTCCATGCCGAGCCGGCGCAGGATGCGGTTGGCCGTGTTGTTGAGGTGGCTGATGAAGGGCTTGAAGGTGGCCGTGAAGACCCGCTGCGGGGGCGCCACCACCTTGGCCACGGCGAGCGGCGAGGAGATCGCCCAGTTCTTGGGGACCAGTTCGCCGACGACCATCAGCACGATCGTCGACAGCCCGGTGCCGATCACAAGCGCGGCCGAGGAGGCCGTCGAGGGGGAGACGCCGAGCGCCTCGAGCGGGCCGCGGATCAGCTTCGCGATCGAGGGTTCGGACAGCATGCCGACGACCAGGTTGGTGACCGTGATGCCGAGCTGGGCGCCGGAGAGCTGGAAGGTGAGGCTGCGTACGGCTTTGAGGGCGCTCGCCGCCCCGCGCTCCCCGCGCCCGACGGCCGCTTCGAGGTCCCCGCGCTCGATGGTGGTGAGGGAGAACTCCGCTGCGACGAAGCCGCCACAGGCGAGCGCGAGCAGCACTGCCACGACGAGCAGGAGCACTTCGGTCATCGGGTCACCTCCGTCCCATGATCGGGCAGGGGCAGGAGGAATGCTCGATGTCGGCTACTGGGAGGCTCGCCCATGGGCGGACGCTCACACCTTTCGTACAGGGGAGTGGATAGTCCACCCATGGTAAAGGACCGGCAAAGGGCCGCGTGCCGTGTCGAAGGGAGCCCCTACGCAGGGGGAAAGGGCTTCACCCAGCGACGCCAGTGGTCCTCGCGGTGGTACCCGGCCGATGCCCACGCCCGCTGGGCGCGCTCGTTGGCCTCCAGCACCATGGCGTCACCTCGCCGGCCGCCCGCAGTAAGGAATCGTCGCTCGGCGGCCGCGAGCAGCGCCGTCGAGATCCCCTGCCTGCGGTGAGAAGGAAGCACCGCGAGGCGGTAGAGCGAACACCGCCACCCGTCGTAGCCCGCGATCACCGAGCCCACCAGCAGGCCGCCGGACTCGGCCAGGATCAGCGCTTCCGGGTCCCGCTCGATCAGGCGGGTCAGCCCGTCCACGTCGTCCGTGATGCTCGTACCCTCGGCCGCTTGCTTCCAGAAGGCGAGGATGCTCTCCGCCTCCCCGGCCATGGCGGGGCGTATGTGCACGTCGATCATGGCCAGGAGCCAAACACGGTCCGGCGGCGGCCCGCCACCGACTTCCCACAGTTTGAGACGGGCCGCCCGCGTGACGCACTTTCTATTCGTGTGCGATGGCGGCCAGTACGTTCATCCGCGAGGCGCGCAGGGCCGGGAGCACCGCCGCCGCAAGACCCACGATCACCGAGCCCACGACCACCGCGATGACCGTGCCCCACGGCACGGCGAAGGCTTTCAGCCCCTCCAGCGCCAGCACCTGCTGCACCGCCACACCCCAGACCAGGCCAAGCGCCAGCCCCAGCAGTGCGCCGAAGACCGCGATGACGACCGACTCCAGCCGGATCATGCGCCGCAGCTGGATCCGCGAGAGACCGATGGCACGCAGCAGTCCGATTTCCCGGGTCCGCTCGACGACCGACAGGGCAAGGGTGTTGACCACTCCGAGCACCGCGATGACGATCGCGAGCCCCAGCAGCGCGTATACGAGATAGAGCATCACGGCGATCTGCTGGCGGATCAGCTCCTTGTAGTCGGCCTGGTCGCGTACCTGCACCTGCGGATACGGGTCGAGGGCCGTCTCCAGCGCCTTGCGCAGGTCCTTGACGTCACTGCCGCTCGCGGCGTTGACGTACAGCACGGCCTCCTGCCCGCCCGGCAGATACTTCTCGACGGTGCTCAGCCCCATGAACAGCCCGCCCTGCATCCCGGGCCCGCCGCTCTGGTCCATGTCGGTGAGCGCCCCGACCGTCAGCCGGGCCTTCTGTCCGCCCGCGAACTCGGCCGGCAGGACCGAGCCGATGCGGACCTTGTGGTCCTCGGCGAAATCGCGGTCCATCGCGAGGGCGCCCGGCGCCAGCGCGGCCGTCGTGTTCCCGCTCGCATAGGTGATGTGTGCGGCCTCGTCCAGCTGCGGGTCGTAGCCCGACGCCGTCGACTCGACCCGCTTGCCGTCGGGCATGTTCAGCGCGAGGGGCGCGAAGCGCTGCCGCACAATGGTGCCCGCGCTGTCGACGCCCTTCACCTTCTCGGTGATCTCCCGCGGGAACGGCTGGAAGTTGGCGTTCTGTACGACGAAGTCGGCGCCCAGCGTCTTGTCGATCTGGTTGTCGAAGGACTTGGTCATCGAGGCGCTGGCGATCGAAAGTCCGCCGACCAGTGCCAGGCCCACCATCAGGGCGGCCGCGGTGGCGCCCGTACGCCGCGGATTGCGCAGCGCGTTGCGCTGGCTCATCCGGCCGACCGAGCCGAACAGTCTGGGGAAGGCCCCGCCCAGCACGCGGATCACGGGGCGCACCAGCAGCGGTCCCGCAACCACCGTGGCGATCAGCGTCAGCACCACGCCGAGTCCCAGCAGGGATGCCGCCGACGAGGTCTTCTCGCTCACCGCGCATCCGGCGAGCGCGGCCGCACCGGCCGCGCCCACGACGGCCCCGGCGATCGCCCGGACCCTCAACGGCCGTCCCGCTCCGGCCACTTCCGCATCCGCGAGCGCGGCCATGGGGGACACCCGGGCGGCCCGCCTGGCCGGCAGATACGCGGCCACGAAGGTGACGCCGAGCCCGACCACATACGCCGACACCGGAGTCGCCACTCCCACCACCATCTCGGCGGCGCTCAGATTCATCCCGAGCAGCCCCATCAGCTCGATCAGCCCGGCCGCGAGCCCGATACCGGCGGCCAGCCCCAGCGTCGAGCCGACCAGACCCAGCAGCAGTGCCTCGGTGAGGACGGAATTGCGTACCTGGCGGCGGTCGGCGCCGAGCGCCCGCAGCAGACCCAGCTCGCGGGTGCGCTGGGCGATCAGCATCGAGAAGGTGTTGACGATCAGGAAGACGCCGACCAGTACGGCGACGCCCGCGAAGCCCAGCATCACGTACTTGATGACATCGAGGAACGGGCCCAGCTGGGCGGCGGCCGACTCGGCCTGCTCCTCCGCGGTCTTCAGTTCGAACGTGTCGCCCAGCTGGGCGGCGATCCGCTGTTTGAGCGCCGTGTCGCTCACGCCTTCGGCCGCGTCGACCGACACCGAGGTGGCCACACCGGTCCGGCCCAGCAGCTTGGTCTGGGCGGTCGGGGTGTCCAGGAAGACCAGCGCGGCACCGGGGTTGGTGGTGGTGAAGGTCGCGATCCCGACAACCTTGACCTTGAACGAACCGGGCTGCGCGAGAACGGTGAGCGTGTCCCCGATGCCCAGCTTCTTCCTGTCGGCGGTGTCCTTGTCGAGCAGCGCCTCGCCCGGACCGCTCGGCTCGTGGCCGCTGGTCAGCTTCACCGGACTGCGGTCGGACAGACGCCAGTCGCGGGCGATGGTGGGTGCGCCGGTCGTCGGCCCGACCGCCTCGTTCTTGTCGTTGACGACCGTGACGTTCTGCACCGCCACGTCGACATGGGCGGCCTTGACACCGTTGACCGAAGCGACGCGGTCCGCGAGCGAGGCCGGCACCGTCCGTACGACTCCGGTCGGCACGCTCTCGGTGATGCCCTCCTTCGGCGAGATCGTGACATCCGCCGCCGTGGAGGCGAAGAGCCGGTCGAAGGTACGGGAGACGGTGTCCGAGAAGATCAGACTGCCGCTGACGAAGGCCACGGACAGCAGTACGGCCAGTGCCGACAGCAGTAGTCGGCCCTTGTGAGCGAAGAAGCTCCGCAGCGTTGCCTTGAGCACAGTGTCCTCAGCTCTTGCGCAGGGCGTCGAAGCGCTTCATACGCTCCAGTACCGCCTCTGCTGTCGGGTCCGGCATGACGTCGACGATGCTTCCGTCCGCAAGGAACAGAACCAGGTCGGAGTGGGCGGCGGCGCCCGGGTCGTGTGTCACCATCACCACCGTCTGCTCCAGCCGGTCGACGGCATCACGCAGGAAGGCGAGCACCTCTGCCCCGGCACGGGAGTCGAGATTTCCGGTCGGCTCGTCCGCGAAGATCAGCTCCGGCCGGGAGGCCAGCGCGCGGGCACAGGCCACGCGCTGCTGCTGTCCGCCGGACAGTTCCGACGGCCGGTGCCCCAGGCGGTCGCGAAGCCCGAGAGTGTCGATGACCTGCTCCACCCACTCGCGGTCGGGCTTGCGCCCGGCGATGTCCATCGGGAGCGTGATGTTCTCGGCGGCGGTCAGGGTGGGCAGCAAGTTGAACGCCTGGAACATAAAGCCGATCCGGTCCCGCCGGAGCCGGGTCAGTTCGCGTTCCTTCAGTCCGGTGATCTCCGTGTCGCCGAGCCAGACCTGGCCGGCGGAGACTGTGTCGAGACCGGCCAGGCAGTGCATCAGTGTGGACTTGCCCGAGCCCGAGGGTCCCATGACCGCGGTGAACCGCCCGCGCGCGATGTCGACATCGACGGCGTCCAGGGCGCGTACGGTCGTCTCGCCGGTGCCGTATGCCTTGGTCAGAGC